>JAUWPW010000076.1 GCA_030611415.1 Candidatus Bipolaricaulota bacterium | reverse complement strand
CCTTCCTTCCCAACAGCTTCCCTCTTGTTTGCCAGAATACAGGCTGCGGGTTGCTTATTCATATGCTATCCTCTGGAGTCCCGAGCCCTCCCCTGGACCCCGATCCGGGGTTCGCCCTAATAAGGAATACCCACCAGGGGAGAGGAAACCATTCACTAGACGTTAGTCGATGCGTTCTCCTGGAGGAGATCCTCGCGATTCTGAAGACGGCGGCCTGATCCCGCAGGTACGTAAGGAGCTGGGGAAGGGATCATTGCCTTTCGCGGTTGACAATCCTGATCTACAGTGCTAGCCTCCAGCAAGGGAGCAATTGTCGATCCTTCCTGGGGTTCTGATGAGTGTGCCGACATATAGCTTGACAGCAACGATCTGGAAAGAGCCGGAAGGATATGCTACCCGATGTTCCGAACTTGGAGTAAGAAGCCCAGGTGATTATGCTTCTAATGTCCCTGCAAAATTGAAGGAAGCAACCGAGCTGTGCTTAGAAAATATGGTGTTAACCGACGAACTGATTTCGATCAGACGTCTTCTTCAGGTCTCCTGTTGACAGTACAGGAATGGAGTCATAGAATGCGTAACGTTGGGAGAATGATTGCCTGGTAAGAGGGAGATTTTGGGTAGAATAAGGAGTTGGATAAGAAACAAAAAAGGAGGAAATCATGGCTTTCATCGAAGTAAAAAACAAGAAAGGTACAGCAGACAAAACACCACCATCTGGCTACTCTAGCTGGCTGGATTTCTGGAAAGAGAAAACGGAGAGAAAAGCTACCATATGCGAAGTGCGAGGATGCAAGGGAAAACCAACCATTGGTGGTCATGTCATCAAATCTGGCGAAGGGAATAAGGAATATATTCTACCTATGTGCTACTCGTGTAACAACAAACCTGAAGATAAAGTTTAGGCTTTATCCCCTTGACACAGCATGTGATTCGTGGTATAATAGATGTCGAGGTGATAAAGCATGGATATTCTCGAACTCCAAAAACGATTCTCCACCCAACACAAATGCGAGGTTTTTCTTCGTCGCAAGCGTTGGCCCAAAGGTGTTAGTTGCCCCAAGTGCGGAGCCAAACACCCCTATCGGATCAAAGAACGGAACGTTTGGCAATGCTCCGCTTGTCGATATCAGTTCTCTATTACTACAGGCACCATCTTTCATGGTAGTCGGACGCCCCTCCAAAAATGGTTTGTTGCTATCTGGCTCATGTGTAGTAACAAGAAGGGAATCAGTGCCAAACAACTTGAGCGATCCCTTGGAGTCACTTACAAGACTGCGTGGCGCATTGGCATGCAGATACGAAAAGCAATGAGGCCAGGGTATGGGTTCGAAAACAAGCTCTGTGGTATCGTTGAAGCCGACGACACCTACATCGGCGGCAAGAGGTCTGGCGGGAAGCGAGGACGTGGCGCTCCAGGTAAAGAGATTATCGTGGGGTTCAAGGAGCGAGGCGGTGACGTAATAGCCAGGGTCGTCCAAAACCTCAAAGCTGAAACGCTTGCCACGCTCCTCGATACTTTCGTCAGCGTCAATGCCGAACTGCTTGTTACCGATGAATTCAAGAGCTATACCAAGGCCGCCAGTGGTCGAAGACATGAAATCATATGTCATTCCGAAACCTTCGTCAACGGCAATGTCCACACAATGGGCGTCGAGAACTTCTGGAGTCTGTTCAAGAGAGCAATCATCGGTGTTTATCATCGTGTGTCCGCTAAGTATCTCCAGGCCTATTTGAATGAGTTTGTTTTCAGATTCAACAATAGACACAATGATGACATCTTTGATTTGGTTCTTGATAATTGCTGATGTATGGGGGCGTGGGAGAGCGATCAATCCCAGGTGCCTGTCAAGTACCCGACCGAAGCGTCTACGTCGGTTTGAATCCGGCCGCCCCCAGCAGTTGTTTTCCCTTCTTGATAGTGCTATAATTGCAATACTTGACAGGCACCGACGGAATGAGTCGGTGGGAGATTGGCCCGAAGCATTAAGGGAGTGACAACTGATCCCAAGATGTAGTGGGGTCTTTCTCTTTGTGTTACTTGCTCCTATCATCCTTCCTTAATTCTAAAAGGCCAATCCTCTAGCGGTTTCCTAGCTATTTCATTCCCACAAGGAAACCATATCTCAAACTTCTCTTTCTGCCCTTGTTGGAAATCGCTACAAATCGCATCGGCGATGGACATATAAGGAAGAAGATTAGAATAATCAAGTTCATCCCGCGCGCAAGTGATACACAGTGGTAGCAGCAGTTCAATGCTTTTGCCGCTAACAAGAGGCCATTTCTTGACTATGCAGAATAGCCGCCTTCCTTGGCTACGCAAGTGTACATGAAGAAGCTTTCCGTACAGATCTTTAACCCGTTCCCTTTTTAGTTTTGTCCAATACCGCCGTAGATCTGTTGCTTCACAAATTATCCTTAGCTTATCGTCTATTAGGGACTGAAGGGCAGTGCCTTTATCTTCTATCACCGCAGCATCAAGAGAATCCCTGAAAACCGTGTGGGCAAAGATCGACCTAGGCATCTACGAAGAGATCCTCATAGCCTTCCTTTATCTCAAAACGATCAAGGCACTGAAGGATTTTATCGGCTGCTTTAGTCATAGCAACCTCATCAAGGTACTCCTTTAACAAGAAAACTGACTTTTCAGCAGCGGCAATTGGAAGCACCATGAGCTTTGTATGATTTTCGCATTCTCTAAGACGCGCAATCCCAGCTTTACTATCACTGTACCATTGCACAATTCTTGCATTAGCTTTGTTATCGGCAGACACTCGGTAGAGTCTGCGAAGAATGAGCTTGGTTGAAAAATAGCACGAGATTAACGTGATGGCTCCCCAAACACATACTCCCCAAAGAATCAGATGCACAAAGATCGGCATGACCCAGTTAGATTGTTCAGCACGGAGGGCCGAGAGCCTAATTGCCTTATCCCCGCACGCAGAAACACAAACTGCGGTGCGCATTTGTACCTCCTTGTTGCCCTCATTCGCACGTACGCGCAGGCGTATACGCTTAAACCTTATACGTATACGCTTAAGTCTTATAATTATAACATTATAACACAGTTTTATGCGTAATGGAAATACTCGACGGATAAACACCTTAATCATTTCATGGAGCCATTTCATTCATCTCACCTCCTCTTGCTGAGTTGCGGGTATAAAGCCTTAAAGTTTTTCAAGCATGGGACAGTGACTTGATCCCTGCGAACTGAAATTTCGAACCAATGAATGCAGACTATTTTCGCGTAGCTGCGAAAAAGTCTCATTCAGATCGTTCGCTGTTCCAGTGGATTGCATGGCAAATGAGTGTGGCCTGGCTTGCTCGAGCGATCTATGGCACCTTCTCAGGCTCTTCCTTTCATTGGAACCGGAAGATGGATCTCATTCACTGCTGGATTCGACCGTGTTCCTAATGACTTCGCCTTGTGCGGCCGCTTATCCATCTCGCGCCGTCCTGATTCCTGATCGGCAGCTTCTTGCGTATTGAACGTCTGCAC
>JAUWPW010000065.1 GCA_030611415.1 Candidatus Bipolaricaulota bacterium | reverse complement strand
CAGATAAAGTGTTTCCTGAATCGAACGCCAATCATTCTCGGAGATGAGCACCGCGTTTGCTCGCTTGCCCGTGATCAGAACCGGTTCGTGAGACTCCGCAATCTCATCCAACAGTTTATACAGCCTGGATCTGGCTTCAGTCGCGTTCATTGAAGGCATGTTCGACCTCCATACTGGAATACTGTATCGTACGCGAAAACGCACGGGAAAGCAACAGACAAGGTCAAAACAAAGGTACGGAGGCAATTGCGGATTGCGAACCGCGAAATGCGGAGTGGGAAGACCGATGGACAAACAAAGAAGAGGCAAATTTCCACCGCAGAGCTCGCGGAGTACACAGAGAGTAAGAACCAATAACCCTTAGCGAGCTTGGCGCCTTGAGTGAGTGAAACGAACGGGCGAGATAAAAGCATATAACTCTCGCAAAGACGCAGAGATCGCAGAGGAAAACAGGAAACAGGGTGAAAACAAACGGCTAAGGTACTTCTTAACCACGGCAAGACACTGTTTAGGTGGTGCCTCACTACTTGGTAGATCTGCTCATTGAGGAACATGTGCTCGCCTGCATTGCCGCGACTTGTCACGTGGTAGAGGGCAACCTCATACTCCAATCCCAATCGGGTGACCCCAATGAGGGCTTATCTATCAGGATCTGGCCTCTGCCAATGTGAGTTGGTATCCTTCACTTCGGTTGCTATACTTGAGAAAGGTCGGGACTAAAAAAACGGTAGCGAGTAATGAGTGACAGAAACCAGTCGGGAGGAGCAATATGGCAACGTTAGAAAAGCTGGCAAAAGACCTACACATGAAGCCGAATGATTTACTGAGGGAGAGCTTAGAGGCGTTCCTAGGGCGGAAGTTAAAGGTCGTTGAAGCACAGCTGTTTCTCTTGGCCAAGAGATATGGAGTTAAGGACGTCTTTGAGTTCGATAAAATGGTTAGAGAAGGAAGGTTCCACGAAGAAGATGCTTTTGAAGACTACTTTGACTTCGATAATCTTGAGGCAGAGAGGGATTTGATATTGGAAAATCTTGAGAAGATATAAATGGTCTCTTTAGACGACCTGGGAAGGATCGCTGAGGTCGAATTCGCCGACATTGTGGACAGTACTGAGAAACTAGCGACTAAAATGCGCATAATGCTTATTGAAGGTAGCTTTGTTGATGTCTGGCTGTCCAGGAAGCTGAACACGCGGTTCGGTTTTCATTGGGAACACAGAGGTTCCGGTCGATCTTACCGTTACGATAACTTCCCTGATACCAAGTGGAAGCACATTCCTACCTATCCATATCACTTCCACCATGGCTCGCAAGGCAATGTGATTGACTCTTCCCGGTTTGAGCGTGACGTTACGCAAGGCTTCAGAGGGTTTATGGAGTGGGTAGGATCAAAATTGGTTAGTAAAGAGAGGGATGAGCAACGATGAAAAAGCTCTGATCACTGACATCACCCGCGGAGACGGTGAGGCAGTGAAGAGTGAAGCGTGAAGCGTGAAAAAGCAGGATTATGGATTAAGGATTATGGATTAAAGGGAAAGGCATAAAAGCGGTCGGGAGTCGGGAGTCGCAACTTCAGAGTCTAGAGTCTAGAGTCCAGAGTCCAGAGTCAAGAGTCAAAAACCTTAGATCAAACAACCGAGGGCAAATTCCAATGGAAGAAGGCAGGGGAAGATATGATTCATAGTTTAGAGGATTAAGGGGTATAATATGCTTGGAAAAACCCTAAGAATGGTTTTCCTCCACGCACTCCGCGGTTAGACAGTATTTTACTACAGAGAGCGATGAAAGGGTGTAATATTATCTGGAGGTAAGGGAGGTAGAAATGCAAAGAAGGTTTAAGATTATTGTCCAAAAGAGCGAGGAGGGGTACGTAGCCTATCCTCTCGGCCTCAAGGGGGTTGTGGTGGGTGATGGAGACACGTTCGAAGAAGCCTTAGAGGATGTCAAATCAGCGATTAACTTCCACCTCAAAACCTTTGGGGATGAAGTCCTCGAACAGATTGCCGCACCAGAGGATATGTATATAGCAGAGGCAGAGGTCGCCCTGGATGCCTAGATTCCCCAGGGATGCCCCCAAGAGAAAGGTGATCAAGGCTTTCAAGAACCTAGGCTTCGAAATCGTCAGGGAAGTGGAGCACATAGCGTTGAGTCGGATTAACCCTGACGGGTCCGTTACTCCGATGACCATCCCCAATGATCGAACTTACAAGAGCAGTACGTTAAGGACCATCGTTACACAGGCTGGAATCTCTAGAGATGAATTTCTAAGTGCTTATTATGACTGAAAAGCTGTTTTCCGTGTGCGCAGTTGCCTTTGCGGACAACATCCGGGGTTAGATCTTCATTTGACGGGTTTGTTCCTCTGGTGAAGCAGTAACAGGTAACCGGTAATGGGTGATGAGTGAGAAGAACCAGTCTAGAGTCGGGAGTCGGCAGTCCAAGGTCCAACGTCCAAGGTCGAAAGACAGTAACTAGTAGCAGGTGATGCGTAATGGCTGGAAAGCAAAGACATCTTACCACTAAGAAACAAAGACATTTAACCGCAGAGGAGACAGAGAAAGAAGAGACGATTGCGGATAGCGGATTGCGGATTGGAAAAGCGATGGACAAGCAAAGAAAAGGCAGAGAGATCGCAGAGAATAGAACAGAACTATAACTTAAGACCTTAAAGAGGCTTTCTCAGTGGTAAATATTGTGGAGAAGAAGCGGCTGAACAAGATCACGGAAGGCATCATTAGTGGTGGTGCCGTCGTGATTGACCATATCCCCGATAACGTCATCGCTGTTGGTGTCGCAGCGAAGGTGATCAAGAAGCGCGGCGATTTGACCTGAACTAACTAGTGGAGCATGATATAAACGATGATGAAAGCTTGCGGTGTGGATTTCAGCGGAGGTGAAACTTGAATGACCAAAGAGATGGTTGCTCCTCGTTTTCAACAGGTCATTGAGGTGATTGAAGAGCTGCCACCGGATGACCAGGTATTGTTGATCGAAATTATCCGCCGGCGCTTGATTCAGCACCGGCGGGCCGAGTTAGCGGCAGAGATTGCAGAAGCGCGCGGTGCCTACCGGGAGGGCGATGTCCGTCGGGGCACAGTGGCTGACCTGATGGAAGAGATAGCCGAGTGAAAAACCTGGTCTGGAGTCCGTCCTTCGTGCGCGCTTTTAAGGGAGTGGTTCGACGCCAGCCGAATCCTCGTCAAGAAGCACTATTCTCTGGTGAGCGCTACGCTTTGGATCTGGAAGGGTCAATAGAAGGGACCGTCATGAAGACGCAGCCGAAGATTCCCGATTTGCGCCCATATAAGAGAGAGGCTACCATAAGCATGGGAATAGGAGGTGTCCAATGGCTATGCGATATATCTTGAGCGAGTATGTGGAACAGGCGATGGCACAGGCCACCTACGATAAGCTTGAGGATGGGACATTTAGCGGTCGGATTCTCTCTTGCAAAGGGGCTGTAGCATTCGGCCCCACACTGCGCGAGTGTGAGGATGGTTTACGTTCTACACTCGAAGACTGGATTCTACTAGGCCTGAAGTTGAGGCATGCTTTGCCAGTAATCGGACATATTGATCTAAACAAGGAGCCAATCCGTGAGCCGGTGGACGCCATGTAAGCGACGCGACTTTGTTCGGCGTTTACACCAGCTCGGTTTCGATGGCCCTCTCTCTGGAACTAGACATCAGTTTATGATTTACAAACAACACCGCATGGCAATCCCTTCTAATCTTGAATACTCTGTGCCTCAGCTTCGAATGTTGATCCAGGAAGTGGAGGGGATCATAGGTCATAAAATCACCGCTAATGAATGGACCAGCTTAAAACTGAAATGAAGCAGCTACTTCAAAATATAAAGCCGTCATATTAAAGATTGGGGAAGTCCCCGCTCTGGCGTTGAGGCCGGCGGAATCCTGGTTAAGGATCACTACTCCCTGGGTCATTTCCGGGGTCAGGCCCACACATGACACTTAACAAAGAGCAATGCGTATCAAGACTTATTGGGCGCACCGTAGTCTGAGGTCGTCTTGAGGCCCAGGGTCGCAATTTCAAAGCCAACGGCCGGGGTCCTGAGAACGCCGCAGCTCGCACTTAGGCCAAGGCTAAAGGCTTATGAGAAGAAAAAGTCCGGGGTCAGATCTTCATTTATAAGGTTTTCTCCTCTAGTGAAGCAGTAACAGGTGATGAATGATGAGTGACAAGAACCAGTCCAAAACCGTGATGAGTGATGCGTAATGGGTAACGTAAAGCCATTATTACGCTGGATTCCGGCCTGCGCCGGAATGACGGAGTGGGGGAATTCCGGCGCAGGCCCTGGACCCCGATCCAGGGTTCGCCGGAATGAGGGCACAGAAAGTCCGGGGTCTACCATTGTATTTTACACAGGTGACAGCCCCTGTAGAAGTACAAGTACTAAAGTCACTTCACAGGGCAAGTATGCCGTTGTCAAGTAGAATGTCTACTTGACGGGGGTGTGGCTCACGGGGTCCGCAGGCCTGTAAAGGCACTGCTCGGTTCTGAACTGCCGCCCCCGTCATCGTCTTCATCCAGTGTGTCTGTTGGAATGATGCGCATCCGTGAGGATGGTCGCTCTGCGCAGTAGACGAGAACAACTGGATGAGCTTTCATCACTCTCCAAGGAGGTTACAGTGATAGACCCCCAGATTCGTGTTGGTATTGATGTTGGTTGCAAAGCCCATCGCGTAGGCATTGCAGATCCTAAAGGCTCAATCCTGGAAGAGTTTGACATCTCCCACACAGATGCCGGTTTCCGGGATTTCTTCCGCCGGATTGAGCACCACAAACAGAAGTTGGACCTGCCGGTGGCAGTGGCCATGGAAGGGTTCAATGGGTATGCCCGTCCCTTGGATCGACTGATCCAGGAGCGTGGGTACATCCTGTACAACGTGAACAACCTGAAGTTGGCCCGGTTCAAGGAAGTGTTTCCTGGAGCGGCAAAGACCGATCCGATTGACACCCGTAAGATCCTTGAGCTGTTTCACCTCAAAGACCACTTGCCGCTAGCTAAGGGCGCGCTCCAGAAGGTGGTGTCAGCTCCCCCGGTTAACGACAAGTTGAAGCGTCTCAGTCGCCGCCGTCGCCAGTTGGTGAATGAGAAGGTTCGTGTAGCCAACCGGCTGCAGTCCGATATGCAAGCCGTCGGCCCGGAACTACTCGCCATCACTAACAACGCAAGCAACCTCAGGTTCCTCCGGTTTCTCACGTGCCGTGACGACCTGACACAGCTCGCACGGTTGCAGCGCACCACCCTGCTCAAGATCCCTGGTGTTGGTCAGAAATACGCGTGCATCATCCAGGAATGGCAGAGAAAGGCAAGCTTCTCAGCTGAGGTGGCGTATGTAGGGCCGATGATCATTCAGGATGGCAGGCGGATTCTTGAGCTTCGCAAGCAGATCTACGCGCTGGATGAAGC
>JAUWPW010000017.1 GCA_030611415.1 Candidatus Bipolaricaulota bacterium | reverse complement strand
CTGGTACGCCCGAGAGGACTCGAACCTCCGACCTGCGGTTTAGGAAACCGCTGCTCTGTCCAACTGAGCTACGGGCGCATTCAGAATTCTTCTAGCATCAAGTATAATTGTTTAGCCGCTGCTTGTTCTGCCTCTTTCTTGCTTCGACCCCGGCCTACTCCTCTATGGGCACAAATCGATACAGTGACGGCAAAGGTCTTGTCATGTTCCTTCCCTTTAGTGCTGACAGCGGCATATTTCGGCCTACAATTAAACATGTGTTGCGCTGTTTCCTGCAACATGCTCTTATAGTCACCACCTGCTGATTGCTCAACCAGCAACCACTCGATGTCGTCCCTGAGATAGCGTAGCGCGAACTTAGCCGCATAAGAGAAACCTCGCTCAAGAAAGATAACACCCACTAGTGCTTCAAACGCATTCCCTAGAATGGATGAACGTATTTGTGTGCCATTTGCCCTTTCGCCTTTCCCTAAGCGGAGAAATGAGGATAGGCCAAGTTTTTCTGCTTTCTCATTTAGCATCGGCCGACTTACAGCAACAGATTTTGCCTTGGTGAGCCTACCCTCATCTGCGTTAGGGTAGTGCTTGTACAGGTAACTTGTGACGGCAAGGCCGATCACAGCATCACCAAGGAATTCCAACCGCTCATTCGAACCGCGCGGCTCTTCTCGCTCGTTGACGTACGAGCTATGCAGAAAGGCACGCTCTAATTCGTCTGCGCCTATTTTAAGACGCAGTTGCTTTGCCAATTCTTCGATCGGTTTTACACTCATAGTTAAAGTATTAGGGCGGGAGGATTCGAACCTCCGATCACGGCTCCAAAGGCCGCCGCCTTACCGCTTGGCTACGCCCTAAAGGTTAGATCTTCTGTAGGAAGGTCGGTTGAGAGTGCTTGCTCTTCTTCCCCAACGACAGACCTGTACCTTGCAAGAATTATCTCTTCCATTCTTAGCCGAAACTGGTTGTCGATGGGATGTGCTGTGTCTCGGAATTCTCCGTTCTTAATTTCTCTGCTGGGCATGGCGACAAACAGCTTTTCTTTCCCTTGAATGACTTTTACGCTGTGGATGATAAATACATCATCAAAGACTACGGAACAAAAGGCCTTCAAATTTCCCTCACTGCGCATTGGCCGTACTTCTACTCTAGTTATTTCCACGCTTGAGATCTCTCCCTATACAAGAAATAATAACCTGCTCATCTTAACGAAAATCCTAGAGGCTTTCAATCGGTAATTGCCCCTATTCTACAAACTCGAACGTGGTCACGCCTTCCCCGCCTTCGCGTGGCGTTGCCGGCCCATAACTCTTGACGAAAGAACACGAAGACAAGTAATCGCGCACGCTATCACGCAAGGCACCTGTCCCTTTTCCGTGTAGGATGCTTGCCCGTCTAATATCGGTAAGAAGAAGACGATCTAGATAGATCTCCACCTTGGGTAATGCCTCGCCAACTGTCATCCCGCGTATGTTGAGCTCTAGGTTAATATGATCTTGTTCGGGGAACTGCAGGCTGCAACTATGTGGTTTGGTCTTAAGAGTTCCTCTTGCTGGCGCAACGTCCGACAGATCAGTAAGGAGCTTGATCCCATCAACTTCCACAGTCACCCTTCCTTTTTGGGAAACCTGGATGATCCGACCATCCGCTCGTACACTACGAACATACACAACACCACCACTTTGTAGGTCTCCAGGTACGATCTCCTCACCTTCTTTCTGACAAACGTTGAATTCTTCTTCTTCCCGCTTAAGAGATCTACGCAATCCCGTAATCTGCTGATACCCGTCCCTTATCTCCTGTTCAGGGCGATTCGCATTAATCGCGCCAAGCAGCTTCTCGATACGTTCTTGCCCTTGACGAAGGAAGGAATCAAGCTTTTTCACACGTGTGGGAAGTTCCTCTACCTTCATCTGTTCAAAAGACGCAAGTCGCTCTTTGTAGGTTTCTTTCAACTCTTTCGCAGAAGAGAGTTCTCTCTGAAGCTCCTCGCGATGATGGAGCATCGCCTGTCTGGTACGTTGAAGATCCCTGATGATATCTTCTGTTTTGATCTGTTCTTGTGAAAGAAATCGGTGAGCACGCTGCACTATTCCATTATCAAGGCCCAGGCGATGGGCAATGACAAAAGCGTTGCTCTGACCAGGAATTCCTTCAACTACCCGGAAGGTTGGAGACAGTGTACTAACGTCGAATTCCATAGAAGCTGTTTTTACCGCTGCTCGGCGAATGGCGAAGTACTTAAGTGCTGTGAGGTGCGTAGAGACAGCAACAAGTGCCTTCTTTTCCAACAGTTCCTCCAGAATACTCAGCCCTAGCGCCGCGCCCTCTTGTGGATCGGTCCCTGCCCCTAATTCATCCAGGAGAATCAATGAGTGGCTGTCGGCAACGCTTAATGCGCCAACGATATTCTGCATGTGCCCGGAAAAAGTGGAAAGATTCTGCTCTAGTGATTGTTCATCACCGATATCGGTTCGTATCTTGGAAACAATGACAAGTTCACTATCTGGTGAAGCAGGGATAGGGACAATCGATTGTACCATGAGCGTCAGCAGGCCGACCGTCTTCAAGGTAACCGTTTTCCCTCCGGTATTGGGACCCGTAATAACTACCATTCGAGCATCATCTCCAATGGAGAGGGAAATTGGGACTACCTTTTCTTCCGCAAGAAGGGGATGACGCGCGTTGATTAGGGATATGGAATCCGAAAGTTTGGGGAATGCGCACCTATGAACAGCGGCATAGGATGCACGGGTGAAGAGGAAATCAATATGAGTAAGCATTGTTTGATTCCGCAAGAGTAGGCGCTCCGCGCTTCTAGCTGCCTGCGTCAGCTCGCGCAAGATGCGCAGCCTTTCTTCACGAACTGAGCTCTCCAACTCTGCAACGGCATTGTTGTCTCCCACAAGTGAAGTCGGTTCAGCGTACAGCGTCTGCCCAGTAGCGGAGCGATCGTGTACTACGAATTTCATCGCACCGGTTGCTCCACTTCTGATTGGGATTACCAACCGGCCAGAGCGACGGGTGATCACTGCTTCGCTTATCAAATCAGGATTATGGTCAATCAGCGATTGAAGTTTGTGCTGGATTTCTCCCTCAAGGGTCTGTTTCTTTCGTGTCAACCTCGCAAGAGTAGGTGACGCATCCATGCGAATTTCACCATTTTCATCAAGTGTGTCGTAGATCTGTTGGGCGAGTCTTTTGGGAATAGACAAGCGTTCAGCTAATTCGCATAGAAGAACGAGTTTGTTTTGTGAGGTAAGCTGGTCTCGAATTCCGCGTGTGGCTTCGATTGTTCGCAGAATCACGAGTAGTTCTTCTCCATTCAACGAGACTTGCTTCTTGATGTCATGGAACATGGGAGCAAGGTCACACACCCCGCCAAGTGAGAAATTGCTCATCTGTTCGAGAAATGACATAGCTTCTCTTACCTCGGCTATCCCTTGCCTAATTACCACTGGATCGTCCGTTGGCTCTAGAACGTCAATTGCTTGCTTGGCAAGCGATGAAAAGCAGAAGTTCTTCAACAGTTCTTTTACGCGATCATATTCAAGATTGTGTAATGTCTTAAGGCTGGCAACTGTCATCTGCTCATAGCACTCCCTCCCGCAGAAGCTTGTTTGCCGTTGTCATCATCTCCTTGATGATCGCTTCTACAGGTATTGTTTCTGCAATGAGCCCCGCTATCTGTCCGGCCATTAGTGAACCAGATGTAACGTCTCCTTTGTAGACAGCACGTCGCAGACCTCCCACAGCCAGGTCTTCGAACTCTTCGAATGAACGACCTTCTTTCTCGTAATTGGCAAACCGCTTGGTCATTTGGTTGGCAATAGTACGTACCGGCGCTCCAAGGCTCCGCCCAGTAACCATCGTTGAACGCTCGTTGGCCGCTAGGATTGCATTCTTGTAATTGTCGTGAACTGGTGCCTCTACTGAAGCAAGGAATCTGGTCCCGATTTGTACTCCTTCCGCGCCTAGCATGATAACGGCAGCAAATCCACGCCCATCAGCAATCCCGCCAGCAGCGACGACCGGCACAGAGACCGCATCTACTATCTGCGGGACAAGCACAATAGTTGTCACCTCGCCAACATGTCCACCAGCCTCTGTTCCTTCAGCTATGATTCCATCAGCTCCTGCCCGTTCCATGCGTCGAGCAAGTGCTACTGCTGGAACAACCGGAAGAATCTTGATCCCAGCCTTCCCAAAACATTCCATGTATTTCGCTGGATTCCCAGCACCAGTTGTCACTACGGGAACGTGTTCGGAAAGCACAACATTAACTTGTTCATCGATGTGCGGGTCCAAGAGCAGTAAGTTCACACCAAACACTGTATCGGTCTTCCTCCGCACAGCGGCGATCTCTTCTCTAAGGTTTTCAGCTGACATCCCTCCCGAGCCAATGATCCCCAATCCCCCGGCCGCCGACACGGCTGCAACAAGCGGAGCACGTGACACATGTGCCATGCCTCCGAGAAAGATAGGATAACGAATACCAAGCATCTCACAAATTCGGTTCATCACGCTCTCCTTTTGCCATAACTTTTCTTGTTCCTACCGAATGATAACACGAACTGCTCCGACTGACATAAAGTTTTTCTCTCGCCTGTTTGTTTCACTCACTCGAGTCGCCAGGATCGCCAAGCAGACCTACCTAGTACCTTTGTTTTCACTCTGTCTCTTGCTTTTCCTGGCGATCTTTGCGGCTTTGCGAGAGTCCAAGTTGTTGAGTCTTTCTCTAAGCCATCTTGCGCTAAAGGTTGCGGAAGCCCCTCCTAGGTTGGACAATGCAAAACTATACCTTGACTAAAGGGCAGTGAAAGGAGAACTTGTGGGCAATAGTAGAAGAAAAGCTTCCGTCTATCTCGCTCTCCTTTCTGCCAGCTGGGAAAGGCTACGGCTTCATCCCGCGCAATCGCGCACTGTTATTCGCCTTGCCTATCCAGTTGCCCTAGGGATGCTCTCTATTACTTTGCTGAATGTAGTCGATACAGCGATGCTCGGGCGATTGGGTTTAGTTCCCCTTGCCGCTGCAGGAATCTCTGGCGTTTGTTACTTCGCTATTGTCTTCTCGATAGCAGGCATCGGGATTGGCGTTCAAACACTTGTATCCCGTCGCTATGGAGAGGGAAATCACAGGCAGTGTGGCGAGGTATTGAACGCAGGCTTGCTGTTGGCCTTGATCACTGGAATTCCGCTTCTTGTTGCGGCACCTTGGATTGCAGAGGCCGTTTCTCCCCTATTGTCCGCCGACCCAGAGGTAATGCTCCTTGGGAAGATGTATTTACGATATCGCTTCCTTGCCGCAGTCTTCCTCTTGACTAATCAGGTATATGTTGGTTTCTTCACTGGAATCGGTCACACCAAACGGCAGATGACCTCTGCTATCCTAATCACTGGTGCGAATATTCTTTTTGATTACTTGCTGATTTTTGGTCACGCCGGTTTCCCACGAATGGGGGTGGTTGGGGCAGCTGTGGCATCAGTAATTGCAACTGGAACAGGAATGATTTACTTCACATTGGTAGGTACATTAGGGCCCTATCGAGCAAGATACCATCTTTACCAGGGCCTCAAGCCGGCTTTGTCTTGGTTCAGAGCTATCTTCCGACTGTCTTTACCCGTAATGGGGCAGCGCGTCCTATCTAACGGAACCTTTTTTTTCTTCTTCTCAATTGTCTCTCGCATTGGAATTGCCGAGCTGGCCGCAACCAACGTACTCCGCTCTGTGATTGGCCTTTCTCTTATGCCAGCAATTGGGATTGCTGTTGCCACGGCAAGCCTGGTTGGCCAGAACCTGGGCGCTAGGGATCCGGATAAAGCGGAAGGATTTGCCTGGGAAGCGGCAAAACTAGCAGCATACCTGATGGCTACCATTGGGATCCTATTCGTCGCGATTCCTAAGGAGATTTTCTTAATCTATACATCCGATGCAGCTGTGATTTCCTTAGGTCGGCTCCCGTTGATCCTACTTGGTTTCATCCAGGCATTTGGTGGAATCGGCGTGGTTCTTAGTAGGGCACTACAAGGAGCAGGAAACACTCGTTTTGTTATGCTTGCCGAGCTTGTGGTCTGTACCGTCTTATATCTTCCCATAGCCTATTTCCTCGGAGTCAAACTGGGCTTGGGAATCACGGGAGCGTGGTCAGGGGAGCTTGTCTACTGGCTTTTTCTTGCAGTAGTTATGAGTTGGAAATTCCATCAGGGTACGTGGAAACATATCAACCTATAGCCTACAGCCTTTCGGCGCGCGTAGATGAAATGAGAGCGAATTGAAATGGAGTCCGTGCATTGGCGAAATAGCATAAGCGATAATGACATTTTGTATGTGTCTGTTGTTTCTCCTGCATAGAGCAAACTATAATCGAACAACAAAACTAGGAGACAAGGAAGATGATATCAATGAAACTACTTGCTTTTCTGCTCTTGCTTGTGTTATTCCTCTCTGGTTGTGGATTATCTCTAAATCAGCCAGCCGTGGGGCCAGACGGAACAATCGCCGTTTTTCTCGATGAGACTGGCACCTATGACTTTCTCCCTGAGAATGGAATACTCACCCTTCTGCACGATGGCAGTATTACACAGATTGAGAAGGTAAACCCTGCTAATCCAGCCGGTGTACTGGATTGGTCGTTGGATGGTGAACAGCTCTTGTTTGTGGAGACTGAGGTCGGCGAGTGGGGTGAACCGAACGCTTGGAACCTATCTCTGACAGACGCGCAAGCAGACTCTGAGCCTCTAACCTTCCTCAGTTCCACGGAGCCAATACTAGATGCAGCGTTCACTGCGGAGGGTAACGTTACATACCTGGTCTTTGATGACGAAGGATCTGGCGCGCTTATGCTCCTTGACCGCGCAGAAGATACCCAGACCTGTTTGCTTCGTAACGTTCTTAGCTATCAGCCGGCAGTTTCTAAGCTCTCTCTTACAGTCATTCAGTTAGATGAGAGCGAAGGGTTCCCCAAGGCATGCGTCTCTACCTATGTGCCTGCTACAGGAGAAATGGAACCGATTGCTTCCTTCCTCCTTACCGTGCAAATGGAAGAGATCCTCGCTGCGCTAGGGTGCTTTCTCTGGGATATGGATTCCTCGGGAACCTGCTTAGCTCTAGCGCTTTACGATCAACTCCTTATTGACCCTGAGGTGGAGGTCGATGCGCCCTCTCTCTACCTAGTAGATACGATAGAAGAGACAGGCAGGAGAATTGCCCTGCTTGCCGTAATGCCAGCTTTTTCCCCGGACGGTTCACTCCTTGCTTACGTTAGTGTGGAGCATGAACAGGACTCAGCTGTGTATCTGTACAACCGGGAAACAGAACAAAAGGATAAAGTGCCCAACAGTGATGGGGCAGTTACCCTCTTCTGGATTGACCAGAGAACACTGGGGCTTACTTTTGAAACCGATGTCGAGGCATATCAATTGGTGAAGATCCTTCTTGATACAGGAGAGGTACTACCGCTGACAGGTTCATGAGAGGGCCCAATCCCTACATCCATGATTGAAATGATGGAATGATAAAGGTTCTCCTCAGTTGGTCTGGCTGAGCGTGAGCTTGCTTTCCAGGATATCCACAATCCGCTGGAGAAGTTGCCCTTTCATCTGGAGCCTGCTTCTCATCAACTGCTGTTGTACTTGGCCTCGCATTCCAGCGAACTCCCTTGTGCCAACTTCCTCTTCCTGGCGGCCAAGCCGCTCGCGTAACTCTCTGACCCCTTGCCGGTGTATTCCTCCGCCCTGTAGGGCCATTCTTGTTCTCATCCTTTGCCAAGCTACGTTTCTTTCCCCACCTGGTTTGGTTAAGTGTTTCGTAACAAGCCCCCTCAGGCTATTGCGTAAGATGTCCCCCTGCTTGGCAGTGAGAATTGTGCTTAGTTCATCTACTGCGCTCTGGGTATTCTCCCTCAGGGCACTTAACTTGGCTTCTATCTGAGTACGGAATGCTTTTAGCCTTGCGTCAAGCTTCTCCGCGCTACCATCAAATCGCAGCATCTCTTGAGCAAATGCTTCTCTCTTTTCCGAAATCGTACTCGCTTCATCAAGAATGCCAGGTTATGAAGGAGTTACCACAAAATTGTGTCAATTCTATGAAGAAACCTTCAACCTGGTTTTCGCTCTTTGCTTGTGTAAACAGATCAGACCTTGCTTTCCCTCTCCGTTAACATAAACATCTAGTCCATCCTTAATATAGAAGTGCTTTACGCAAGCATCACAGAACCGGACTTCCTGCTGTTCTAGCAACACCCGGTTAAATCGATCCCCCAATTCCGCATCAAATGGAAGATAGAGTACATTGCTTGCTACCATGTCAGCATAGAAGTGCGTACCATAAGAAAGTTCTGGGGAGAATGGTTTTGTGGCCATTTCCACAATAGCACATGCGCCCGCAATTTCCGCGTACTGCACGGGCACCCCTAGTTGCGGATTTGAAGTTCCCCATCGCCCAGGTCCAATCAAAATATACTCTTCACCATCCAGTTGCTGGTCGATCTTTCCCACTCTGCGAGCAATTGCGTGGGCCTCCTTCCAGTAGTAAGTCAAAGGATCCACAAAGATCAAGTGCCTGATTCTTTTGTGTTTCCCATTCCCTAACACGCGATTACACGCAAGGAGAGTTCTCGCAGCTGAAGATGGCGGAAGGGAAACCCGCCGATGCTCCAGTCGGCCACCAAGAGGTCTTGCTTGCAGTAAATAGAAGAGAGGAACCTCAGAACCATCTTTACTCAGCTGAAAATTGACAGCGAATTCGATATCAACCGGTAATCCAAACAAGTCCTGCAATCTGGACAGGAGATCATGCATAAGTGGCACAAATGGCATTACAGTGTTTCTGTTGATGAAACGGTTGAACGAAGCTATGTATCGTCCCTCAGGCGGCAACATGGAAACAGGTTCACTTATTGATCCCTCGGGGTCGATTACTGAACAGATCTTTTGCAATAGAGGGTTCTGTAGATTGGAAAGGGGTATTTGGCTGAGCTCTCCACCGTTCATGTCAAGAACATCAATCGTTTCTTGCGAGTAACGTACTATCGCGTCTACATCTGAGCCCTCTGGCCGCAACCCCGGAATTTCAGGTGAAAAAACGCGCGCGTACTCGCGGCCAACAGCCCGTGTTCCTACGCCAATGACACAACGAACAACGCCATCTTCTGGCTTCAGTCGATCGTTCCATGGGTAGAAATTGATAGAGAAAGCAACACCTGCAATCAGCGGGTAAAAGAAATCCTGCGGGTAATGCATCCCAATCATGTTCTGAATTAGAATCGCCATTTTTTCTCGTTGCCAAGGAAGCCCGTGCCGTAGGCGGTAAGCACGAGCATTGGGTCCAAAGGTTGAAGCGTAGACACGTTTAATTGCATTCTCAAGTGATTTCAGTCGGCTCCTGCGTGAGCCTACGTTGCTCAGAAACTCAGACAAGTAAATCCCAGCAAATGAGTGGTCAGGATCATCCTCCATCACCGAAGATGAACGTACTACCAACGGACGATGCTCCTGCTCGAGAAATCTATCTAGCTCTTTCAAGGCCAAGCGAGGAAATACCGCTGCAATGATCCGCTCTCGCAATTCGTCTAGACTAATTTCCTTGTTACATCCAGCAGTAACGGCCTTTCTAAGATGATTTGTTTCCATGAAATGGTCAAAAACCTCAGTAGTAACGATAAGAGAATCAGCAAAACGGATAAGCTCATCATGCCTGGTAAGAGCATTATGTCTCTCTAAGTAGTCAGCGACGAAGATCAAACCGCGTGCCTTTCCCCCGACCTGACCATTTCCAATCAATTGAATGCCCGGAGGAATAGATTCTGGTAAGAACCGGTATTCTCCGTGTTCACAACGGCCAAAACGGAAGAAGTCGTTTGGAGAGGAACTAATCCTACTGGCTTGTCTCTTCATGATAGCTTACTAGCATACCACGCCCTGGTGTCATCTACCACTTGGGAACAGTCCAGTGTCTGGGGTCATGAGTCGCGAATAAAAGGTGTGAAACCGAGAGTAGGGGCGGTTTGCGAACCGCCCCTACTGAAAACTCGCTTGCTGAATATTTCGCTAATTGACAAGGTTCCTGCTAGACTGAGCTCACTATGTCTAGCATACCTAAGACTAAAATGAACGGTCACCTTGTTAGATCTGTGTTTATCCTTGTAAACATCATTTCATATTGGGGATTGCTTCCATGGTTATTCCTGTTGGTAGCTAAGCACATCGACCGGCTACTCAAGCTCCCCGTATTGCCAACAAAGGCAGGAATTGGAATTGGAGCTGTGTCCCTCTTTCTTGGAATAGTTATCTCTCTTTGGGCCACGGTAACTTTATACCTGAGAGGAAACGGCTTCCCAATTGCCTTGCTACCTCCCTTTCGGCTTGTACGCGAGGGACCATACTCTCTCTCGCGTCACCCTCTCTATCTCGCCTTTACTATCTATCTTCTAGGATGGGGAGCCCTTGCCCAATCGATCGGACTTATCCTTGTCGTATTGCCGGGATTTGTCATTATCTGGGGCGGATACACCTTGCTACATGAAGAACGGGTACTCTTGCGACGTTTCCAAGGACAATACCACGCTTATAGACAAGAAACGCCTTTCTTCCTTCGCTTTCGTCACGCTTATCCCGGACCGGGAATAGTCTTTGCCCTACTCTACGTCGCTGGTAAGCTCCTCGTGCGACTCCTTTTCCCGATCACAGTTGTAGGCCGAGAGTTTCTACCGCAGAGTGGGCCAGCAATAATAGTGGCAAACCATGCATGCTATCTCGATCCAATCTTCATTACTGCGGCAACCAATCGCTATATCCGTTTTCTCACCACAGCAGAGATGATGCGTACCTCTGTTGGCCGTCACCTGTTCATGCGCCTTGGCTCAATCTCAATTCGTAGGTACACAAGCGACCTACAGGCTGTTCGTGCGCTTCTCTTTGCCCTTAAGGAAGGAGAAACAGTGGGAATCTTTGCGGAAGGTGAACGAACATGGGATGGAAATCCCCTTCCGATTACCGCGAAGGTCACAAAACTCTTGTCAAGAGCTAATGTTCCAATCGTTCCTATTCGAATTGAAGGCAGTTATGCCATCTTCCCTAGATGGGCAAGATTTCCTCTTCCTGGAAGGATCAGAGTGAGAATCTTTCCTCCATTCTTGCCACCACTCTTGAATAAGCACATCTCCTCCATTCTGGCGATGATTGCAGCGCAAAGCGACGGTCAAACCTGGTTTCGCCGCTCTGCTTCCGGGATCTCGCAACTGTTATGGGCCTGCCCTATCTGTCACGAGGTTGGCACAATCTATACTCATGGGTCCGTTATCCATTGCCAGCATTGTAACAACTCCTGGCGAATTGACAGGCGATTAATCTTGCACAGTTCCAACGGAAAGACTGATTCCCTCGCGAGCCTGGTTGCTTCCCTTAAAGCCGAAGAGATATTCAAAGGACAGAAAACCCTCTCTAGCTATGGGAAAGTTGATCTTCTTGAAGGAGAGCAAGACCTGCAGCTTATTGCTTCAGGGAAACTACAATATCAAGCCGGAGTGTTGCATGTCGGTTCTATCTCGTTTCCAGTTGGCAATGCTCGTTCACTTACAATCGAAGGGAGAAACCGCCTTGACATTGGCTTAGGACAAGGACAACGAGTGCGTCTTCGTTTTCGGAGTGATAGCTCCCTTAAGTGGCAACAGTTCTTGCAGCTAGAGCTCCAGAAAGATCCATAAGGCGTTTAGAAGAAACAGGGGAGTCGGTCACAAACCGCACTCTCCTCAACTGATTCAACCCATGGCCCGAGGCATCGTGAGTCTTTGCGATCGTAGTGACCGAAAAGGGTAGCATTTCCCGCTTTGCATCCGCCATTACAAATGTCAGCATAGGAGCAGCTCCTGCATTCTGCAGGCAGCGATTGAAATTCGACGAATCGATCCACTGCGAATCGGTCCCGCATGATCTCCCAGATCGATTTCTCCTTGATGTTTCCAAGCCGAATATCGGAGATAAACGGGCAGGGAGTCACCGTGCCATCCACCTTGACCGTGAACACGAGGTATCCCCCGGAACATGCTGAACCAACTAGCGCGCAAAAGTTGCGCACAAAACGCGCATGCGCCGCGTTTTTCTCACATAGGATCCACTTCTTAACCTTCGCCCACTGTTCCTTGCCGAGGATCAGTACGTCATCCTTCTTCTGAGGGATATACGGGTAGAAGAGGGCGTGTGCCTTGAGCTCTTCTTTGACGAACGCGTAGGTCTCCTCAACGCGATGTATATTGAATGAATGTACAGCAGTAAATGTGTAAACCGCAATACCCGCCTCCTTAAGACAAGAAATGCCTCTTATTGTCTGGCGCCAAGCCCCATCCATCCCCACAAAGGTATCGTGTTCCTTTTCGTTGCACGAGATCAGGTTGACGATTGCAAAGTCGAGACCAGCATTCCCAAGCTCGTGTGCCCGATCGCGATTCGCGCCTAAGGCATTTGTATATAGGACAACTTGCGGAACACGGGCCTCCTTCTTCGCGTAGCGGATGATTTCAGCCAGATCGGGCCGCATAAGTGGCTCTCCTCCAAGGATCTCAAGCCGAGTTCCTATCCCACCAATCTCGTCAAGCAATCGGTTGATATCCACCCTTGGGAGAACCTCCTCCGCTCTCTCAATGTAACACATGCGACAGGAAAGGTTGCAGGCATTGTTCACCTCCAGCTTCACCGACCACAGGACCCCGCCCACAAGGTGCCTGAGGACTTGGCGGAAAACCCGTGAACGAAGCGATCCAATAGAAAGCCGATCGATAACGTTAAGGATCGGAGTCTGCCAACGTAGAGCAAGGCGTGTCTTTAACCGTGGAAAACGGTCAAGCGGAGTGCGCTTCAACCGGATTAATGGCATCGTAGCCTCAGCCTTCTTCTTCAAATCATTAGCTCCATTGTCAGATTTATATGACTTGACAATTATACACTTCCCCCTATGCTAAGATATCATGAAACACAAACACAGGTTAATCGGCGCTATGGCGGCAGCCCTAAAACCTGGCTCGTCAAGGATCCGAAGCGATCTTCCTTTGGAGAGGGTAAGGCGAGTGCGCATAACGGCGATCGTCTGTGGGGCATTGATTGGCCTTGGAGCTGGGATCTCCACCGGACTTGAACTTCTCCCACACGGCACTCCTCTTGCGGATTCTATTCTTGTCTTTATTCCCGTTACCATCATAGGTATCATCACTGGCGCACTGGCTAGCAGGTGGATTGCCGTGGTTGCCCTTGCAGCTAGACCTTCAATGCTCTTGTCTCCTTTCCTTGGCGCTTGGTTAGGATTGATTGGAAGTGCTGTTGCTGGAGGAATCAGCTTCGCAGTTGCGTTTATAGCGGCTATTCCCGCTGTCACAGTCCCTGATGGTTACTGGGGCCGCTTTAACTACCCCCAGGCAGTTGGGATGGGGTTTCTCGCTGGGGCATTCTGGGTAGGGCTCGCCGGCATTCCGATAGGGGCAATAGCAGTACCGATTATCGTAGCATACATACGTTCTAAGCCACGTGACTCGCTTGCTTGAGTCATATACACAGACCGATCACAAACAGAGCCAGTTTGACATGTATACCCTTACATTCCTATGATAAGAGCACTATGAGAAAGATGCGTATGATGGTTTGTATCCTGATGGTGGCCCTGATCCCCAGCCTATCAGTCATCGGAAACGATCTTCCTTCAAACAGACCGGAGCAGGTACGAATGGGAATGACGATCTGTGGTGCGCTTCTTGGGCTTGGAATCGCAATTCCTGCGGCACTTGACGTAATTCCATCTGACACGCCTCTATCCGATTGCCTCCTTGTCGTTGTCCCAGTCACTGCTGTGACAGCTACCACTGTCCTTTTCGCCAGTCGCTGGATCGCCGAGGTCACCTTATCACTCAAGCCTTCCCTTCTCTCTTCGCCTTTTCTTGGTGGGGCATTGGGCCTTGTCGGCGGTGCTCTTGCCGGAGGAATCAGTTTCGGGCTTGGAGTGTCGCTCGCCATCCCAATTGTCACAGTCCCGGATGGTTACTGGGGCCCCTTCAACTACCCCCAGGCAGTCGGGATGGGGTTTCTTGCCGGAGCGGTGTGGGGAGGAATATTCGGAATCCCGGCTGGGGCACTTGCAGTGCCAATTATCTCACTATACATGAGCTTCTAGAGCAGGTGAACCAAGGATGATCAGAGTAAGATTCGCCCCCAGCCCAACGGGCTACCTACATGTTGGTGGGGCAAGGACTGCGTTATTCAATTGGCTTTTTGCCAGGCACAACAAGGGAACATTTATTTTGCGAATCGAGGACACCGACCAGGAACGTTCAACCGAGGCATCGATCGGAGAAATCACTGAAGCGATGCAATGGCTCGGTATTAGCTGGGATGAATACTACCGTCAGACCGAGCACAGCAAGAGACATCAGCAAGCAGCACAAGAGCTCATGGACCGAAGATTGGCCTACGAACACGATGGTGCGTGGTGGTTTCGTGTTCCTGAACAAGGAAAGATAACCATTCATGACGCTCTGCTTGGAGACATATCCTTTCGACATGAACAGTTGAAAGACTTTGTCATCCGTCGTTCCGATGGAAGCTTTGTGTACAATTTTGTGGTTGTTGTGGATGACGCCGATATGAGAATAACCCATGTCATCCGCGGCGACGACCATGTTACTAACACTCCGAGACAGATTCTCCTCTATCGGGCGCTCGAAAAGCCACTCCCACAGTTTGCTCACTTGCCGATGATTCTTGGACCGGATCGTACACGTCTTTCCAAGCGACATGGCGTAACCTCTGTTCTCCAATATCGCCGGCGCGGTTTTCTCCCCGAGGCAATGGTGAATTTCTTGGCCCGTCTCGGTTGGTCCTATGGAGATCAAGAGGTCTTCACTCGCGATCAGCTGGTAGAGCTATTCACGCTACAGGGCGTGGGTAGCTCGGCAGCAGTGTTTGACGAAGTAAAGCTGCATTGGATAAATCAACAGCACATAAAGGCGGCCAATCTAGATAGGATTGTTGAGCTAGTGAAACCATTTGCCCTGAAGAATGACCTAATAACGGAAACGATGTGGGATCAGGCAGGCAAAGACAGGCTGCTTACCGGAGCAAGGCTTCTTCGTGACCGCTCCAAGACCTTCGCTGACTTGGCCAGCAGCATAAGAATCCTGTTCCCTATACCTATAGAAAAAGAGGAAGAGGTAGTTCTTAGCCAACATAAGAAAGACCTGGTTCAAGCCATAATAGACGCATTGGACACGGTTCAGGAATTCACACCGAAGAATGTGCAGGAAGCAATACGTACAGCCCTAAAGGAAAAAGGGGCGGGCTTAAGAGACATCGCTCATGATTGCAGAATGGCAATAACTGGTACAGGCGTTGGCCCAGGTTTATTCGATATGATGTCGGTAATCGGACGTGATCTCGTTAAGTCACGCTTGAAGGAGATTCTTTGAGGCAACCAGGGCACTGCTCTCCAGCGCAGCAGCTTGCACACATGGTAATGTTTATGCCCTGATCCTATAGCTCTGCCACTGCTCACGCAAAGGAAATCATGATCCACTACTTTGTTCTCGGACTTATCCAGGGGCTGACCGAATTTCTTCCTGTATCAAGCTCAGGTCACCTCGTCATCGGTGAGCAATTATTGAAATTTGACCCCCCCGGCGTGCTTCTGGAAGCGATCCTGCATCTGGGGACCCTAATTGCTGTTCTAATTTTGTTCCGCCATGACCTCCTGCGTCTCACACGAGGCTTGTTCACAAAAGGAAAGGAGCTCGGCGAGGTCCGGTGTCTTATCGCGGGAACAATTCCGATTGCAATCATTGGACTAGTATTGCAAGATAAGATCGAATCAGCATTTTCCTCGCTAATAGTTGTTGCTATATGTTTGCTGGTAACTGGAGGACTCCTGCTCATTGCTGATTGGGCGGGAAGACAAGCCAAGCGAAAAGAAGTGAGACTCCGTGACGCTCTCTTGATAGGTATTTCCCAAGCAGCGGCTCTTCTTCCTGGTATCTCACGCAGTGGAGCAACAATCACAACGGGAATGATTGTCGGCATAGAGGGGAAAGAAGCAGCGCGTTTCTCGTTTCTGCTTTCGATCCCAGCGATCCTAGGTGCGGCCGGGCTCAAGTTCTACCAAGCACTGACTACAACAAGCGTTGCTGTAACTGAGTGGCCCGGGTTGCTAGTCGGAGCATTGACCGCGCTGGGAGTTGGTGTGGTCGCAATTAAGGGACTCCTAGCATTGATAAGCCGTGGAAAGCTCAAGATTTTCGGGGTCTACTGCCTTATTATTGGATTATCTACCATTGTCTATACATGCGCCTGGTAACAACAAATCTGGTTCGAACAGTTTCCTTAGTCGGTACCGATAGGGTATCTACCCCTTATTGATCGCTGTACCCAATGCATAGATCAAAGTAACAATCATTGTTGCAATGCCCACTGCAAGCAAGGCTGGAATAACGAGCTCGAAATCTTCTGTGCTCTTTTTTGCAACGGTGTAAGCGGAAATATCGTAACCAAGTCGTAAACCAGGATGAACGGGATCTTCGACCCACAGTTCCCATGTCCATGTTCCTAGCTGTCCATCGTTCACAATCGTCCTAGCCCATTCCCATTCATGGGCCGTAAACAAACGCGGCTCCAAGTACAGACTTCGCTTCTGCTGAGTATAAGAAAGGACATTACTGCTTGGCGATTTGTAATAAGCATAGGATACCCTTCCGTGTGGATCAATTACGCGGGCATATAGCAAGAGAGGGGAACGCGCGCCTTCTATTTTCACTAGTCTTTTTTGTGTTTCCCCTGGATGAAACAGGCCCTCTGGCTTGAAAAACGACACGAGATCCACGTCGACTAGCCTGACAGGCGAAATAGAACCAGCGGCAACCACAAATCGATCGATGATATAGCTTCCAAACACACCTCTGGAAAGAGTAGTCCTTATCCCTTCTTGGCAACTGGAATCACTGTTGTAGGGATCGATGATTTCATAGCTTTGGTTGACCTTGCCAACAATCACCACCCAATGGCAATCTTCATTTCTGGTAGTGGTTCCATGACAGTGAACCCCCCAATGCACCCCAGCAATGACCGGATATCCTGCCTGTAGGGCATCATCGATTCTCTGCCGAGCCATCGCACCAATTCCGAATTCACTTGTATTCTCGTAGAAAGAAAGCGAGATTTCCCTAGGAAGCTTGGTCCACTCCAGACAGCAATTTCCAGATGAATCCTGGGAACACGCCCCATAGCCGCCGTGTGTCCTAAGCCAGTCATTCAAAATCCCTGGATCCATCCCTGTTCTCGCGATTCCAGTGCAAGATGATCTTGCCGGAACCGATAGCCTCACGTTGTAATAATCAAGAACCGTCGCGAATGCGGTCACAAGGCAACCCGCTGTAGCTATTCGATCCGGGCACCCATCGGTCCCCATCTCACATCCACCCCAGTACCCAGAAGGTTCTTTGTAAGCCTGATTGAAGTTCTTGGCCAGGAAGATAGGTCGTGAAAATCCCCATACAAAGGATAAACATACTATAGCAAGCAAGAAGGCCAAGATCACAGGAATGGTAACAGCTGATCGATAACCCCAAACAGCCCTTTGGTCTCTATTTGGGGCATTCATGAATTGAATAGGGTTAAACTCGTTCACGTTTTCTGATTGCTTCCCCGGCAATCAAACCGGTAACGGCAGAGTATACAATACCTCGACAGTGCCCGGAAGCATCACCAGCAACAAAAAAGCCGGGGATTCTTGTTTCCATCGATCTATTCACCGGGTACCGGGTATCATAGAACTTTATCTCCGGAGCGTACAAGAGCGTGTTATCCGCTGCGAGCCCAGGGATGATATTGTCCAGTTGGTCTAGTCCTTCCAGGATATTCGCCACAATACGAGCGGGAAGGGCCATAGAAATATCACCCGGGGTAACGTCCACTAGAGTGGGGCCGATCGTAGCCCGCTGCAATCTCTCTAGCGTGGAGCGGCGACCGTTCTTCAGATCCTTCAACCGTTGGATGATTGGCTTTCCTCCTCCGATGGTGGTTGCAAGCTTAGCGATTGCGCGGCCATATTCAGTGGTATCCTCTACCGGATCGGTCAGGTCAATATGGGAAAGAAGTGCAAAGTTCGTGTTCTGTGTCTCTCCCTCATTCTCAGCGTGACCATTCACTAGCACAAATTCCTCGTACGTTTCCGTAACCACAAACCCACGCGGATTTGTACAAAAGGTGCGCACCATGTCGTCATAGGTAGCCGTGCGAACACGCAACTTGGCATCGTACATGACCTCTTCAATTGTTGTATAGATCTCTGCTGGAAACTCAACCCGCACACCAACATCAATGGGTCCGTATTCAGTGACAATCCCTAATCTGTTGGCTTCCTCTCGTAGCCAGTAGGCTCCAGCGCGGCCCGGCGTCGCAATCAGGTAATGCGCCTCTATATTCTCATTTCCGCCTCCATGTAAGATGAAGACCTTATTCTTTACTTCAATGCGCTTTACCTGGTTATCGAGCGAAAAGGAGATTTGGCTATCCAGGAGGTAACGATAAAAGAGATCGACCATCCGTCGCACACGTGTAGTTCCCATGTGTCGCTGCCTACCGCTAATGAACTCAATCCCATAACGACTTGCCCTTCTCTTTATGTCGACCAGTCCTTCCTTATCTGCTCCAGAGTACTTCTCTGGCGCACCGAAACGAGTAAAGACAGCATCTACTTGATCGATATAGCATTGAATCTCCGTTTCATTGCGCCCAAGGTCTGCGGGGTTCCCACCGATCTTTGGGGTTAGGTTCAGCTTTCCATCGGAAAATGCACCAGCACCACCAACCCCAAAGCTGATACTCGTCCGAGTCCCGGGATCGGAACCACGATCTATCACAACAGTCTTGAGGCCGCTACCTACAAGGCACTTAGCGGCAAATAGGCCAGCCGGACCTGCTCCAAGAATTGCTACGTCTACCTTATTCACAGCAACAGCTCCCGCAGTTTAGTTATTTCCGTGATCTCAACATCAGGGCGTATTCCCTGTATGTCGCGTCTATTCTCTCGATTCACCCAAACAGAACACATCTCTGCGCTTTTGGCCCCAACTATATCCATTGCATGCGAGTCTCCCACATAGAGCGTCTCTCCAGGAGAGGTGCCTAATCGAGCAAGGAGAACATCAAATATATGCCTATCGGGCTTATGAACACCTTCATCCCCAGAAACTACAACCACATCAAATAGTGGAGCAATCCCCAAGATATCTATTTTTTGCCATTGCATATCAGTAGGTCCATTTGTCAACAGCCCCAAGCGATAGCATCGCTTCAGGTCAAGCAGAAGCTCATGCACGCCGCTAAATAGACAGATCTCTGGAACACGTATCCGTGCATAGTGTTCGGCAAGGGCACGCGCCAGCGTGGCATCATTCGTTCCATTCTCTTCGAGCAGCCGCTTCCAGAGTCGCTCACGAAGGGGCCAGTTCACATCATGAATCAGCGCTTCTTCGTGCCATAACTCGTTGTAGCGCGCAGCCGCCTCGGCACAATTGCCCACCAACTCACAAGAACATCCAGCTCGTTTCAGGGATTCGGTGATTGCCTTCTCAATGCTCACGGCATAGTAACAGAGGGTTCCATCAAGGTCAAACACAACTGCAGTTACTTCTTCAAAATCCATCAATACAACTAGCTCCCTTGTCTAGGTTATCTCTACCGGTAAACTTACTTCATGTAGCAAAATAAGATCATAGGAAGGAGCCCTTAGAAAATCAAGGAGACGAATGCGAATTACTGGTGGAGCCAAACGAGGGCAACGGTTGGTACCCTGGGAAAATGCCGGCATTAGGCCAATGCGCGATTTTGTGCGCACCGCCATATTCAACATATTGAACGATCTGGTGCCAAACTGCTGTTTTCTAGATCTGTTTTCCGGAACAGGTAGCGTGGGGTTGGAAGCGCTCTCTCGCGGTGCAGCCAGCGCTTTTTTTGTTGATCGATCCATTGCCGCTTGCGCGATTGCCCGGCAAAACCTCACCCTGCTCGGGTTTCTCGATAAAGGACATGTCCTGCATGCGGACTTCGCGGATGGCGTTAAGCAACTGGAAGAACGGGGCTGCAAGTTCGACCTTTTATTCGTGGGCCCTCCTTACGGCAAAGGACTTGCCGAGTTAGCTCTGTCCAAACTCGGCACAAGCAGCATTCTCATTCCTGAAGCAATTGTCGTTACAGAGGTATACAAGAAGAAAGAGATGAACAACTGCTACGGAAACCTGAAACTCTTTGACCGACGAGTGTACGGGGATAATCTCCTCTTATTCTATGACACCGTTGACAAAGAAGACCTTTGTCTCCAATCGTTAAATGAATAGAATAGTAAGAAAGTCATGGAGGAAACGATGTGAGCGATCAACTGATCCTACTAACAAATGACGATGGAATTAGTGCACCTGGCTTGATGTCACTAAAGGAGGAACTTAATGACTTAGCCCAATTGGAGGTATATGCTCCGGATCGTAACTGGTCTGCAGCCGGCCGTACAATGACCTTACATAAACCGTTGCGCGTCAGTGAGGTAAAACTCCTTGATGGAACAATCGGTCACATGACAAGCGGAGCGCCATCCGACTGTGTTTCCCTTGCTCTCCTTGGACTACTCGATCATCGTCCTAACCTGGTTCTCTCAGGAATTAACCCCGGATTAAACGTTGGAGAAGACATCACTTATTCGGGAACAGTAGCCGCAGCCATGGAGGGAGTGAGGGGAGGAATTCCCGCCATTGCAGTCTCACTTCAAGTCGATCCAGACACACCTGAAAACGCTGACTATTCCCTTGCAGCTAGATTCACGGCCAAGTTAGTGCGATTTCTTCTCGACTCAGCTCTCCTCTTTCCGGGAGTCCTCCTAAACGTGAATATCCCATCTCTTCCTGCTGGAAGGCCTACCAAGGTAAGAATAACTCGGCTGGGAGAACACGCCTACAGCAACTACTTGGTGAAGGGAGAAGATCCACGTGGGCGAAACTACTACTGGATCACCGGAGAACCAGTAAACGAATCGACACCCCAGAATGAGGGGACAGATATCTGGGCAATTGCGAATGGCTATATCTCGATCACCCCAATTCACCTTGATATGACCGAATACTCACTTCTGGAAGAACTTCGCCCTTGGGAAGAACGATCTTGGTTCGAGTAAAGGGTCAAAGTATTGATGGAGGAATGAGCGCTGTTGTCTTTTTGCTCCCATAAACCGTACACTCTCACTCAAGGAGGAGGATATGTCACGCAAGACTTACTATCAATACTACACTAACGTAAACTACCTTACCTGCGCGGATTGCCTCGCTTGGCACGGGAAGATCTCCACCGATCCGGGAAGCTTTCCTAATCGCCATGACAGTTGCGAGAGAAAGATCCTTCCTTTGGAGCACGAAGACATCAAATACAGGCAGGAAAAGGCAAGAAAGATGCGCGCCATTGCAAAGGCTGAGCTCACCAGACGAGAGCTAGTTGCCAATGCCAAGAAAGCCCTAAGAAACGATAGTGAAGTAGCCATGGACCTGCTTACAAAGGCTGCTAGCATCGATGTCTACATTCCTGAGATAGAACAACTAGCCGAAGAGAACGAAGAGATCCTCCGCTCTAATGAAACTCTCCGCCAGCGTTTATGCAAGCTTTTCACCCAGAGCTACTCAGACAAGTTTGGTTGGCCTCGTTACGAACTTCTCCCCGAGACAATGCGAATCCTACGAGAGCGAGCCGGTATCGCGAGAATCAAGCAGCTACTTGGATGAAATCGTGGCTCTCCCCAGCACAAGAGCGTGGGCTGATCATTCTCATGGCTATCGCGCTTGTGGCAACTGGTATCGTTATCTTTCTTCCATCCCTAAAACCTCATCATCTAGATCCCTTACAACCAATCGAGCTAGATTTTGTCAATGTGCTGATTCCCACCTTCTACGACCGGGAACCATCGGAGAACATACATCTGAATACAGCTCCACTAGAGGAGTTGATTAAGCTCCCTGGGATAGGCGCCGTACTAGGAGAACGTATTATCGCCTATCGGCAAGAACACGGCCCATTCAAGGTGCTAAGCGATCTAAAAAAGGTAAGCGGAATCGGCGAAAGCATCATTACCCGCATTCAAGATCAAGTCACCCTGGATTAAGACGTTCTTTAACCACGGATAGACACGGATAAAGAGAGTTCATTGAGTTCATTGGGTTCATAGAGTTGAAAAGCAGTGCTACGTGCTAAGTTCTAGGTGCGACGTTGCTGGTCAGGGACTGGCTGCTTTTTAACCAGCCCAAGAGAAGAAGATACTTGTCCCTATTTTCCGATGCTACGAACGGTTTACGTATTGTGGGGATCTGTCTGCCGTAGCATTCTGAGAGGCAGGTTGGAATGACGGGCGCATACTGTCATGCCGGACTTGATAAGCCTGCCCTGTGAAATCTTGTTCTGCTTTGTATTTAACAGGGCCTGCCCCGTACTTGATACGGGGGCATCCAGAGGATTGGCAGGATTTGTATACAACCATTATTTGACTGGATTCCCGGGCCCTGCTCTGGACCCCCATCCAGGGTTCGCCGGAATGACGGGCGCATACTGTCATGCCGGACTTGATAAGCCTGACCTGTGAAATCTTGTTCTGCTTTGTATTTAACAGGGCCTGCCCCGTACTTGATACGGGGGCATCCAGAGGATTGGCAGGATTTGCATACAACCATTATTTGACTGGATTCCGGGCCCTGCCCTGGACCCCGATCCAGGGTTCGCCGGAATGACGG
>JAUWPW010000047.1 GCA_030611415.1 Candidatus Bipolaricaulota bacterium | reverse complement strand
CTATTCCCTGTCTTACCCATGTTGATCACCTCCCTGGGGGATGAAACCTTATTTCTATCCCCTTCCTGGCGAGGTAATCTTACCATATTGGCTACTGTTGACTTAGTACTGTAGGTGGTACAACTTTCCCACCGCGGCACCGCTGGCCTTTCACTGTTTTCCGACTTTGGACTTTGGACATTGGACTGCTTCTATCTTACTCATCACTCATTACCTGTCACTGGTCTTCGACCTCGGACATGTCTCAGCCAAATGTTGATTTGTAAGACTTGACCCCGAAGTCCCTCTTAAAGTCCCTCTTACCGCAGCATCGTCATTCCGGCGAACCCTGGATCGGGGTCCAGGGCAGGGCCCGAAATCCAGCGTAATACTGGTCCTATGTTACTCATTACCTGTTACTCATCACTGTTCTTCCACCCACCGCGGCACCCACTCATCCCCATTTTTGGACCCGCGGTGGGAAAGTTGTACCACCTACAGTACTAAGTCAACAGTAGCCAATATGGTAAGATTACCTCGCAGGGAAGAGGTGATCAACGTGGGTAAGACAGGGAATAGATACACACCCCGGTTTCAGTTCCAGGTAGTACTAGAGATACTGAAAGGTGACCGGGAAGCGGTAGAGATTGCCCGGGCATACGGTATCCATCCCGGAACCGTGTCTTGTTGGAAGCAGGAGTTCCTAAACAAAGGTCCTGAGCTATTTGGGAAGGATACAACCCTAGCACAGTACGAGAAGAGGATCAGTGAGTTAGAGCGACTCCTGGGAAGAAAAGAGGTGGAGATTGCTCTACTCAAGAATTTTACGGACGGCAGCTTGTAACGAAGGACAAGGTGAAGCTAGTGAACGAACACGCTAAAGAATATGGCTTAAATACCTGTCTTGCCGCGATCGGGCTGCCCAAGAGTACCTGGTACTACCACAACAAGGAGAAGGTATCCTACGAGACCAAGTACAGGAACCTACGGGAACCGATAATGCGAGTGGTGAGAGAGCATCCCGGGTATGGATACCGGCGTATACTACCTGATCTAGAAGAGAAAGGGGGGCGGGGAGGTGAGTTTGTCCTTCGTCGGTCACTGAACCGCCTTAACCTTGGGTTGTTACGATCAGTGAGCAAACCAAAGCCCTCTTTACCACGTAGCTATCTCAACCAGAGCAGCAAGGGATTAAACCTGGTGAAGGATATGAAGGATCCAGCACCATTTGAAGTGTTCTATACCGACTTTACCGAGATCCCTTACGCGAATGGAAGGAACAAGGCCTACTTAATGCCAATCCTTGACCATAACACCAAGTGGGTTGTCAGCTGGGCGGTAGGCGAACACAAGAATACATCCCTCGCACTAGAGGCACTCAGCATAGCGCATGACAACCTGGAAGAGATAGGAATCGACTTAGAGGACCGATTCCTCCATCACGATCAAGATTCGGTATACACCGGATACAGATGGCTACAGGCCGTACTAATCAAAGAGAAAGCAAAGATCTCCTTCTCGGAGAACGGAGCTAAAGGAAACACGTACATGGAATCATTTAATGGTCGGTTCAAGGGAGAGAACGGTAGCTTGTTCTATGATGCGAGGAACATCTGGGAGTTAACGAGAATCATCGATACACAGATTAACTACTACAATATGCGCAGGAGACACTCGGCGTTAGGATATCTGGCGCCATGGACCTATATCAATCGCGAGGTGACCTTGCCAGAACCGGTCCTTGACTTAGCACTAATTAGCTCTTAAAGTGGTGCAGGATTACCACCGCATATCCTACTGTCTTTCGACTTTGGACATTGGACATTGGACCTTGGACTGGTTCTTGTCACCCATTACGCATCACCGTTTTTCGCTTTCTTGATCTTTCTTGGTTCCTAGACGGTCAAGATAGCCCTGTAAGATGAGTACTGCGGCAATACTATCACGCAAGCCCTTACGGCGCTTGCGTGAAAGATTCATCTCCACAAGCACCCGCTCTGCTTCAACGCTCGTCATCCGCTCGTCAAAGGTACTTATCGGAATGTCGATCTTCTTTCGCAACTTCCAGGCAAAAGACAGTGCTTCCTTGGCCATCTTGCCGATGGAACCGTTCATGTTACGCGGTAGGCCAACAACAACTCTCTCAACTTCGTTCTCCTTAACAATGCCAAGCAGAAAAGCAAGATCCACATCCAAGTTGCAGCGAGAATAGACGGGGAGCGGACTTGCCAGGATTTTCTCATCATCACTTACGGCTATACCAAGACGTCGGTGTCCGTAATCTATTCCCAGTATCCGCATCGTTAGGAGCCGATAATCTCTAATGCGCGGCGCACCAATCCCTCCACGGGCAGGTCTTCGCCGCGCAATCTTGCAAGCGCGTGACGTGCCTCGCCTACCGAGAAGCCAAGCGTTCTTGAAGTAAGAGCGCGCAAGGCTACCTCCTCCTTGTCTGACAAAGGGAGCACAACAGGAGTAATGTCAAGTTTGTCTCCAATCTTGTCAGCTAGCTCTACCAGAATCCGTTGTGCCGTTTTACGACCAACTCCCTTAATCCTCATCAATTGCTCTATATCTCCGTCTTGTACTACTTGCACAAGCCTCTCCGGAGAGAAGGTCCCAAGCATCTGCAACGCCAGGCGCGGCCCAACCTGGCCGACTGGAAGAAGTACGCGAAACAGCTCTCTTTCCTGAAAAGACGGAAAACCAAACAAGAGAATCCGATCATCACGCACAAGTAGGTGCACATAGACAAGTACTTCATCTCCTTTGCGATAAGAAGAAAGAGCGCGCACCGGGGAAAAAACGCGATAGGCTATGCCGGCGTTTTCTAGAATTAGGTGATCGTTGCCCAGACGAGCCACTCGCCCACTAATTGCATCAATCATTGGCGCTCCTTCCACTTTGCCTTGGCTCCGCTCGTCTCACGCAAAGCCTGCACAAATGCTGATAGTTGACTGGGGAGAACACCAACCAAGACACGACCAAGCTCATTGTACTCAACCCGATCCACTGTTGCTGAAAAACGGTGGATCAAAGCCATCACTGCCGAGCCTAATTCAGGAGGAAAAGAGATCTCACCCTTTACTTCGCAATGCTTCTCCACTATCTGCGCTACACCCAAGACTTCCTTAGTAGCGCTAGCATAAGCACGGATCAGTCCACCTAGGCCAAGTTTCTTTCCTCCAAAATAGCGCGCTACTACTACTAATACATTGTGGAGATTCGCTGCCTCCACTTGCCGTAAGATCGGCCCTCCAGCTGAGCCTGCTGGCTCACCAGCATCGTTTGTTCGCACAATTGACTGGGTTTCGCTCAACAAACGATAGGCGTAACAACGGTGCGAGGCATCGTGGTATCGCCGATCGATCTGCGCGAGAATCTTCCCCACATCCTGTTCAACGTCAACAGGATAAACGAGAGCGATGAACCGCGATCGTTTGCGTTTGATCTGGGCAGATGCGGGCTCTCCAACTGAGTAATAAGAATCGATCATTTATTCCCTTTCAGTTCGATCTCGCGCTCATTTCTAAGGGAGCTTACTAGATCGAATGCCGCCCTTACCGACGTGTCTTCTCCCTCAATTAGTAGAGAGATACTCCCTTTGCCTTTGCCAATACCGCCTGCGGCAACCTGTGTGACCTCAACCGGGAAAAGCATTTCCAGCGCATCAATCTCGGTTATTACCTGCCCAGGAAGCAGCTGCATCCCACATGGAGTCCCCATACATAACTCGATCCGTCCACTCCCAAGCTGTTTAGCAATACTGCTGATAGAGGAGCAAACCATCTTTTGCAAACTGATCGGGATAATGATATCCACCCCACGCGCCAGGGCAAGAGAAAGATACCGTCCAACTGTTCCTCCATTCGAAGCACCCATTAGCACGCCTACCATTCCCCGCCAATCGAGCGCGTTCCCCCCTTTAATGACAACATCTCCATTCCCAAGTGAATTACACAGGTCTTTGGGATCAATGTCAATCCGTTTCCCTTTTCTTAGGACAATCTCGCCAAGTTCACCCAAGCGATCGTTGACATTCCATCGGTCATCGATAAAGCCAGCAACGAATGCGCCTCGATCGATTGGCTCTCCCAGAATCTCTTCAGCAACCAAAGCATTGGTTGTCCCCAATGTCACAACTACTATTCCATCAGCCAACGCCTTTCTTACTGTCGTACAAGCCACTACACCTTTTGCGATCAAGCGTTTGGCCGTATTTGAACTCAAGACAACGCCTGCTTTCATATTCCTCCTGTTTGCTATTGATACCCAGGATATGCTATAAGGTTCCGTGTTGTAATTCAAAATTCTATCTCTAAGGTGATAAGAAGCATGCACTACAATGAAGAAGATTACAAAAGAGCAGTTAGCAACTTCTCATGGAATATTCCGGAGGACTATAACATCGTTGATGTCGTAGAAGCTCATGCAAAGAAAAACCCAGACAAGATCGCAGTACTTTGGGAGGACGAAGCGGGAAATAAACGTCAGGTGAGCTTTGCCGAGCTAGTAAGAGACGCGCATCGATTCGGAAATGCCCTGATGAAGTTGGGGGTAAGAAAGGGAGACCCAATTCTGCATATGTTTCCACGTGTCGCTGAGGCGCACGCTGTACAATTGGGAACGTTTATTGCGGGCGCGATCGCTGTTCCCTGTTCTGAGATGTTGAAGGCAAAGGAGATTGCCTACCGTGCCAAGGTGAGCGGGGCAACTGTGATCGTTGCTGATTCCTCTACAGCTGAAACGGTTGAGACAGCTGACGCCAGCTCTCCCCTTACAACATTTATCATTATCGGGGAAGAGCGTGATGGGTGGAGCAGTCTCTCCCGCCTAGTGGAAAAGCACCCATCCCTGGGAAAGAAAGCAGACCTCACTGCTGATGATCCAATGACAATAAGCTTCACTTCGGGAACGACTGGAAATGCGAAACCGGTTGTACATAAGCACCGCTGGATGTACTGCCATAATCAAGTCACGGCTCACTACTGGTGGGGAGCAACTGAGCACGACGTAATCTGGGCGACAACTGCGCCTGGCTGGGCAAAATGGTATTGGAGCTCCGTGGGTGTTGCGCTGACTACCGGAGCGACACAATTATTGTACAATGGACGGTTTGATGCCAAACGTTATCTACAGTTAATCGAACGATATAAGATAACTAAGATGTGCGCTACTCCTACTGAATACCGTTTATTCGCCCAGCTTCCCAATATGGCAGATTACAATGTCGTTCTGCAGGATGCTCTATCAGCCGGCGAGCCTCTCAATGTCGAACCGATAGAGGCCTTCAAGCGAGCCTTTGGAGTGACGATTCGTGACGGTTACGGCCAGACCGAAAGTATCTGCCTCGTGTGCAATTACCCTGGACTTGAAGTAAGACCAGGGGTAATGGGTAAGCCAACTCCCGGCGCAGGGATAGTATTGATCGATGCCAATGGAGTCCCTGTAAAACAAGGACAAATTGGCGAAATTGCGCTTCATCCGGAAAGCCCAGCGATTTTCGATGGCTATTGGAATGCGCCGGATCTAGATAAAGAGGCATTTGCCGGTGGATGGTACCGCACAGGCGATCTTGCGCGACAAGATAAAGATGGATACCTGTTCTTTGAAGGAAGGGCTGACGATGTTATCCTAACTTCCGGCTATAGAATAGGCCCATTTGAAGTAGAGGATGCCTTGGTCAGCCACCCTGCTGTAGTTGAGGCTGCGGCGGTTGCGGCCCCGCACCGCGAACGTGGAGAGATCGTCAAAGCATTCGTTATTCTTGCCAATGGATACACACCTTCAGAAGGGCTAATAACAGAACTACAAGACCACGTAAAAAATGTTACCGCGCCATATAAGTACCCGCGACAGATTGAGTTCTTAAGCGAACTCCCAAAAACAGCGAGCGGGAAAATCAAGCGAGCGGTGCTAAAACGTCACGAATGGGAGGGATGGGACAGACGATGAAAAAAAAGACTCTGGCTCTAAGCTGTGTAATCTCAATGCTGCTAATCGCACTAGCTGCAATGGGTGCATCTTGTGGAGGAATAAGCTTTGGAGTCCCGTTTTATACGGTCGATCTTACAGAAACGCTAGAGGAGACAATTCCTGGGATAGTCGACAATTCACTGGACGCACTTGACCTATGGCTCCGTGATCTTGGAATGCCCACAACAGAGATAGATGCTTTGCTCAGTGAGATCAGCAGCAGCATCACTGACTTCATATCAAATATAAAAGAGCTCTCCACAACTTCGTTCCCAATTCCCCTTGTGGGTGGATCGATTGAGTTTGGCCTCCCGCTTGTTGTAATCGATGGGATACGCTTGTCGGGCGGGATGCTAAATCAAGCGATTCTGTTCGGGGCAGCCGACCTCCTTAACCTTGGTGTATCCAATTCGATTGATGGAGAGATCGAGATAAACGGATCCACAACAGAATACTCGATTACCCCTTTATTCTCTACATTCATGCTGTCCACCGATGTGGTAAAACGGCTTGACCTAGCGATCGCGGGAATAAGCTTCGGAGCGGGAGTCGACCTTATTCAAGGACAGATTGGACTAGCCGCACCCATTATAGATCCTCTGCCATCTGGCTTTCAGTCAGTCTTGGATGAACTTCACCTTGATGGGCTTTCCTGGTCGGCATTTGCCGCGCATGCGTCCTTAGGGGTTGAGGTTGGCTTGCCATTCTTGCGCTTGGTTGGCGAAGCGCGTTTCATGCTTCCCATAAGTCAAACACCGGGATCTTGGAAAATCAAGGTTGGCCGATGGGCTGGAAGTGTGGGATTGGTGATTCGTTTCTGATGGACAACAAAGCGTTACTAGAACAGGCAACCGAAGCGCGTAAACGCGCCCACTGTCCATATTCGCGCTTTCCAGTTGGGGCAGCGCTCCTTTGTTCGGATGGAACTGTGTACACTGGAGTAAATGTGGAGAACGCGGTAAATAGCCTATCGATCTGCGCCGAACGAGTGGCTCTCTTTAATGCAATTTCCGCGGGAAAACATGACTTCATCAAGCTGGCAGTCGTTTGCGAAGCTACCTACTGCCGTCCATGTGGAGCATGCCGGCAGGTGCTTTATGAACACGCGCCTGACCTTGAGATCGTGATGGGAAGCTCGCAAGGAACATACAAGAGCACAACGATCAGCAATCTGCTCCCAGAGGCGTTTTCTCTGTAGCCTCTCTAAGCGGTGATGCGGTCGATAACTAGCTCGGGCGCGACAACGGACCGCTCCCCAATCTTGTAGGCGCCTCTGACCATAGCACGGGCTTCCTCAAGGCTTGCGGCGCTGTTTACGTGCAGAACTGCAAGTGGCTTTCCCTTTGCAACCCGATCGCCAATCTTCCTTATAAGTTCTATCCCCACGGCATGGTCAACCCTATCTCCTTTAACGAATCGACCGGCGCCGAGCAGATTCGCGGCACGGCCGATCATAAGAGCGTTAAGCTCGGTGACAACGCCAGCGCGAGGAGCAAGGATATCAATCTGCTTGCTCGCTGTAGGAAGCAACGAGAAATCCTCGATAACTGCCGGATCTCCACTCTGGTTTCGTATCAAGGTTCCGAATTTGTCCAGGGCAGCTCCATTATGTAACAATTTATGCAGTTTTTGAATCGCCTCTTCCTGCTTGGTCTCCTTCCCTGAAAAAAGGAGAAGCTCCGCTCCTAGTTCACAGCACAGGTCCTCCATATCTTGTGGACCTTCCCCTTTGAGCGTGCATATCGCTTCCTTCACCTCTAGCGAGTTACCTACCATTTTTCCCAAAGGTTGCGACATATCGGTGATTATAGCTGCGATCTTGCGCCCGAGCTGTGTGCCAATCGAAACGAGTCCACGGGCAAGCTGACGTGAGTCTTCCAATCCTGGAAGAAACGCTCCGATACCGGCCTTAACATCGATCACAATTCCCCTGGCCCCGCCAGCAATCTTCTTCGACATGATTGAGGCAGTAATTAGCGGGAGGGAATCAATCGTAGAGGTGACATCACGCAATTCGTACAACAGTCGATCCGCGGGAACCATGTCCTCAGTATGATCGGCAAGAGCAAGCCCGGTATCTTCCACAAGCGCTAGAAATTCCTTGCGAGACAAGTCAGTCCGAAATCCGGGGATCGATTCCAGCTTATCAATTGTCCCTCCTGTATGTCCAAGTGACCGACCGGAGAGCTTGGCTACAGTCAGACCGGCAGAGGCAAGAAGCGGAATTAAGACAAGTGAAGTCGTATCTCCTACACCGCCGGTGGAATGCTTGTCCACTGGGAAACCGGACATTGCGGAGAGATCGAGCATCTCTCCTGAATGAGCCATAATATCTGTGAGGCTTGCTGTTTCCTCTTCGCACATTCCACGAAAGTAGATCGCCATCAATAGAGCTGAAATCTGATAATCCGGAATCCTTTTCGAAACAAAGCCGTCGATCAGGCTTCTGATTTCGACCCGGGTCAGCTTTTCCCCATCACGCTTTTTTCTGATCAGATCAACTGTCTTCATGCCTTCAATTCTAGGCTTCGACCTCATCCTTGTCCAATCGATGGTCAATAGATACAGCTGACGGGGTCACATCAAATCGGTATACTTGCTTATTTGGAGGTGGGATCATGACGAGTTTTCCCCGTTTCTTGTTTCGTGTAAAGGATAAACACATCGAGGAGGAAGCAAAACAAATGGTAGCAAGTCTTGGATTCAATGACATTGAAATCCGAAGGGACGATACCATAAAGGAGGCTTGGCTTGAGGATAACAAACTGCTCAAAACAACCTACGGATTAAACGATATTCGTGAGTACCTGGAAACACTCGTTTCAGCCAAATGAATGTGGTTAAGTGAGAACAAGAGTTCGTTGGGTTCGTTGAGTTCATTGGGTTGAAAAGATAGTTGAGAGTCTAGAGTCGGGAGTCGATAGTCGAAAAACAGTGAAAGGCAGGCTGGAATGAAGGGCGCATACTGTCATGCCGGACCTGATAAGCCTGCCCTGTGAAATCTTATTCTGCTTTGTATTTAACAGGGCCTGCCCCGTACTTGATACGGGGGCATCCAGAGGATTGGCAGGATTTGCATACAACCATTATTTGACTGGATTCCGGGCCCTGCCCTGGACCCCGATCCAGGGTTCGCCGGAATGACGG
>JAUWPW010000058.1 GCA_030611415.1 Candidatus Bipolaricaulota bacterium | reverse complement strand
TGTTATTCGCATGAGTGTATCTGCCTTGGAAGATTCTATCCGAGAATAGTGTTAAGATCGACTGGTGGGGATAAGGGTTCATGGAGTTCGTAGGGTTCATGGAGTTCGTAGGGTTCATAGAGTTGGTGGGAGAAGCAGTTGAGTAAGGAATGGTACTGCTTTTCACTACTCAACGGTTAAGCTATTTGACTGGATTCCGGCGCCTGCCCTGTGAAGTGACCCTGATTTTCTACTTCACCAGGGCCTGGCCTGGACCCCGATCCAGGGTTCGCCGGAATGACGGTGCATTCCGTCATGCCGGACTTGATCCGGCATCCAGAGACAAAAAAGGGACTGGTGCTTTTTAACCAGCCCAAGAGAAAAAGTTGCCTATCCTTGTTTTCCGATCAGACGGTCTACGCGTTTTGTATTTAACTGACGACTCGCGACTGCCGACTCTTGACTGTTCTGGGCTTCTATATCCTCAAATCTCTCGATCGCCATTGTCTCTCTTTCGCACTTTGCACGGTCAGACCCTGAACGTAGAACTTTCAACGTAGAACGTAGAACCTTGAACGTAGAACCTGTTCTATCATCTCAACCACTTACTACTTGCCACAAACTACATGCCGCGTTTCTGGTTGTATCAAGCAATCTTCCCTGCACACCGGGGGACCAGCTTTTTTCTGACAACAGAGCGAACTATAATGGCTTCATTCAATTTTAGGAGGTGTTCTGTGATGCGATTGCTCACAAAACTTGTAGCAGGTGGTGACGTTGCCGCGTTCTTCTTTTTCAGCTGGGTGATAATGATGTTATGGAATAGCATTCTGGCCGGACATCTTGGGCTGTTGCCTGCTCTTAGCTATCTGCAGGCTGCTGGTTTATGGTTCCTTTTTATCTTGTTTTTCGCTTGGACAGGGATCGGGATCAATGCTCACATTCTCCCTCTGTGGCGAAAAGAGCACACCCGGGACACAGTAATTGATAGGATCGAATCCAGGATCAAACGTGGCGTCTCTCATTGGGGTGAGCACAAGAACGAGGAGAACTGGGAGGAGTTCGGCGAGAAGATTGAGAAGAAGGTAAAGCGTGGTATCGCTCACTGGGTTGATGCAGATCCCAACATGGATTGGGATGATTTAGGTGAAAGGATTGAAGAGAAGATAAAGCGCAAGGTTCGCGAGTGGGCTGACGAAGACTAACGAGCCCCGGCTCGTCAGTGAATGTCAGCGAGAGGAGTAGTAGGATCCTGTTGGAATGTGAGCATTTCTACTCGGAATACTAAGAGGAGGAAAAATGAAAAATAAGAAATCTCTAATTGGTGTAGTGTTTTTGTCCATTGTCTTGATTTCCTTGATCGCGGTTAGTTGTGCTGCTACTGTGTCTCAGGAAGAGTATGACAAGGTGAAGGCGGAACTCGTTGCAGCCCAAGCACAGGTTGAGACGCTGCAGAGTGATCTTGAGGCAGCCCAGAGCAGGATCGAATTACTAGAACAAAAGATGGCACAGGCCAAGGCTCAAGCGGAAATCATCAGCGGCTTGTTCGTTCCCGCCCTAACGGGAGAATTTAATGAAATGACGACTAGTGAATCTACTCACTTTTTTCTGGAATGGCGAGATCAAGTTGAAGCTTCGGGAGATACCTTACTGAAAGACAAATTTCAAGCGCTTATAGATGCTGAGTTTGCGGATGAAGGAATGATGGATTTCTTCCTATACCTCTTTGAGAATCTACCAAAGACGTTGGAATAAATATCAGTAACAGGTTGATGGGGTTCGTTGGGTTCATGGGGTTCGTTGGGTTCATGGAGTTCATGGAGTTCATTGGGTTCGTAGGGTTGAAAACCCAGTCAGGAGTCGAGAGTTGGCGGTCAAGAACCAGTGATGAGTAATGGGTGATGAGTGATGAGTGAAAGGATAGGAACTGAAAGCTGAAAGCTGAAAGCTGATAGCTGTGATAAGTGATGAGAGAAGAGGAGAAGAGGAAAAGAGGGGGGATACTTCCATCGTGAATGGTAACATGAAGGGAGATGACATACCTTGTAATGCCATTGTTGCCGACGAGTTAACGCACTGGTACGGTGAGTTAGTCGCAGTAGATCACATCAGTTTCAATGTAGCGGAAGGGGAGATCCTGGGATTTCTTGGCCCTAATGGCGCAGGGAAGACTACCACTATAAGAATGCTAACAGGACAACTTAAACCCAAAGCCGGCAAAGCAACGCTGCTTGGTATCGATATTTCCAAGAACGTAGACAGAGTGCAAGGAGACATAGGCGTTTGTTTTGAAGAGACAAATCTTTATGAGCAGATGAGCGCTACAGAAAACCTGAGATTGTTCGCCCGCTTATTCGGCATGCATCGGTTTGATTGTGATGCTCTGCTAGAGCGGGTAGGCCTAGGTGGCCGGGGGAAAGATCGGGTCGAGACCTATTCAAAAGGCATGAAGCAACGCCTTATGGTAGCTCGGTCGATTATCAATCGCCCCCGAATTCTGTTCCTGGATGAGCCAACAGTAGGGCTCGACCCGACATCAGCAGAATCCATCCGGAATATCATTCTCCAGGAACGCGAACGAGGCGCTACGGTGTTCCTCACTACTCATGACATGATGGAGGCGGATAAGCTCTCCGATAGGGTAGCATTCATGAATCAAGGGAAGATTGTTGCCCTTGACACACCACACAACCTTAAACAACAACATGGCAGGCGAGCCCTTAAGGCTAAGATTTCAACCAACAGCGGTAAACTCGAGGATCGTGAGATCAGCCTTGATACCGCAGAAACGCCAGACGCCATTCACGAGCTCTTTTCCCGGGAGCAAGTAGTAACAATTCATAGCGAGGAAGCCAGTCTTAAGGACATCTTTATCAAGATCACGGGTCGAGAGCTGGAATGATGAATCCCCACATCATTAGTGCTCTCGTTTCTAAGGATCTTTCCCTCTTTTTCAGGAATCGGTTCATTGCTGTCATAACTGTACTTGGTATCGTGGCTTATCTGGGTATGTATTTTGCAATGCCGGGCTCGGTCGATGAGACTCTAGAAATCGCGTTCTATGCACCCGTGATACCCCCAGTGTTTAACCAGATGAAAGACAGCGGACTCGAGCTGAGGGCGCTGGAATCTGAGAGGGCAGTGAAAGAGGCGGTGAAGAAAGGGGAATATCTGTCTGGCATTGTGCTACCCACGGAACTAATGCAGAAGTTGGTGGCTGGACAGAAACCCACGATCAATCTCTACTTTGGTCCTGATGTTCCCGTGGAAAGCAAGGAAGCCGTTGAGGCTCTCGTCACAGAACTGCTTTACCTGCAGAGCGGAAAACAGGTTGCTTTAAGCATAACCGAACACATTCTAGGTCCGGATCTGGTAGGGAAGCAGATATCGCTTCGAGATCGTATACGGCCTATGTTCGTAGTCTTTCTTGTGATGTTTGAAACGTTTGGCCTCGCGAACTTAATCACTGAGGAGGTTGAGAGAGGTACTATCCGAGCCCTGCTGGTAACGCCGATGTCGATCAAGGACTTGTTTGTGGCCAAGGGTATTACAGGTATATGTCTAGCTTTGAGCCAGGGGGTATTGTTCATGGCAATTGTCGGTGGCATGAATGCCAGGCCACTGGTAATGCTAGTAGCGTTATTTCTGGGAGCGGTGCTAGCTACAGGAGTTAGTTTTATCGTTGCAACAATGGCAAGGGATTTCATGTCGGTGTTGGGTTGGGGTGTGATTGTGTTTATCATCTTGATAATTCCCTCGATGAGCGTACTGTTTCCGGGTACTGTTTCAGGATGGATCAGGGCGATCCCTTCCTACTATCTGATCGAGACAGTACATCAAGCCACAAACTTTCGGGCCAGCTGGCATCAGGTTGGCAGTAATCTGCTGACATTATTGGGTATTGATTTGGTCCTTATTTGGGTTGGCATCGCGGCACTTAGGAGGAAAGCCAGATGAATCTCAAGCGCGTGAGTATTCTACTGGGCAAAGAGCTCTTACAGGGCCCCAAGAATTTCATCTTAATCTGGATTATCGTTGCCCCTGTTCTTATTTCTCTTATTGTCTCACTGGTCTTTGGCACCCTGTTTACAGACAAGCCCAAATTTGGGGTAATGGATAAGGGTAGCTCTAAGCTAGTGGCAAGTGCTCAGGAGCTGGATTCAATCATCACCAAGACGTACGATAGCGTTTCTGAGATCAAGCAAGCAGTAGAGAGTGGGAGCGTTGATCTAGGTATAGTTCTTCCGCAGGATCTTGATGAGTCTATCATGCAGGGGAGCCAAGTAAAGGTCACCGCATATGTCTGGGGGCAAAGCCTAGCCAAAGAGCGCATTGTCCTAAGAGCAACCTTCGCGAATCTTGCAAGGGGATTAGCCGGCCAAGAGGCCCTTGTTGAAATTGAATCTGCCACCTTGGGTGGTGAAGGTAGTATTCCCTGGAACGATCGCCTACTCCCGTTCATTGTGCTGATGGCCGTCTTTATTGGCGGGGTGTTCTTGCCAGCAATCTCGCTGATCGACGAGAAGCAGAAGAAAACGCTTAGGGCGCTGGTGATAACCCCGACAAGCGTTGGTGACGTCTTTGCGGCAAAGGGCATTGTCGGCGTCATCATCAGTCTAGCAATGGGCGTTGTGATACTCACCCTAAACCAGGCATTCACTGCGAATCCATTACTCTTGGTTCTAGTGCTGACACTCGGGGCAGTCATGGCATCAGAACTGGGCCTGATTTGTGGAGCATTGATAAAGGATGCTACAACCCTGTTCGCTATCTGGAAAGTGGGGGGTATTGTGCTGTTTGCTCCTGCTCTTGTATACATGTTCCCGCAAATCCCCGAATGGGTTGGGAAAATCATGCCCACTTATTACCTGGTGCAGCCAATTATCGTGATAAGCCAGCAGAGTGGTGGCTGGTATGATATCTCAACAAATGTTCTAATCCTTGTAGGACTAGATGTTCTTTTCTTGGGTATGGTTGTGTTTACATCGAGAAAAGCCAAGAGGCTAATAGCTTAGTCGCGCACGCGCGTACCTCATAGTATAGTAAATAAGGTTCCTCGCCGTTAAGGTAAGCTAACCCAGAGAAAGACTTACCAGCTTGGCCTCTCGTAAAGACCTGCTTGCGGTAAAATGTCTGTGCATTTATGTCAATGGGGCTGGCGTTTTCTCAAGCCCCATCACGTTTTATGCTACTCAAGATAGATGGGCGCTAGATCAAATACATATACTGGCAGGATGCGATAACCCATAACTCCTGCTCGCATCCCTTCCAGCTGATGAGGATCTTGAATCCAAATCAAAACAGCATCGTCCGCAATAAGCGTCTGCACCATAGCGTAGATCATCTTGCGCTCGTTGACATTGAACGTTTCGTTGCCCCTGTCGAGCAGCTCGCGGAGGAAGTAGTTTGTGTATTGCCAGTAGTAGGCGGATGTTCCATCTTCCTTAGCACGCGTGAAACCCTTGGTAAAGTTGGCTGCTGGTTCCAAGCCTTGGTCGTGACCTATCACTGTCATGTCGTAGTCGCATTGGCTGTATACCTTGTCGAGCCAAATTCCCCATTCAACGATCTCCAACTTGCAATTGATGCCGACTTCTCTAAGCTGGTCCGCAATGATTTCTCCAGTACGTACATGTAACTGGTAAGGCTCAGGCAAGTATATTGTGGTATCAAAACCGTTTGGATAGCCTGCTTGAGCAAGAAGTTCCCTCGCCTTACTGGGATCATGAGGATACATCCCAGTAAGATCAACGTAGTATGGATTCATGGGTGTCATATGAGATCCAATTGGACTTCCCCACTCTGGCTTCAAGTCAGTTGCAGTGATGATTTCGTCACGGTCGATAGCATAGTAGATCGCGCGGCGGACGAGAACATTGTCAAACGGTGAGCGTGCGTTGTTCATTGCCAGAAGCTGGGCCAGATTCTGTGGCCCAGAGACTATCTTGAATCGTGGGTCGTTCTCAATCTGTATCGCATTCTCGGCCACCATGCGATCAACGAAGTCAACATCTCCTGACATCAAAGCAGCCAATGAAGCCGCTTGATCTGGAATAATCTTGAAGACCGCTTTGTCTAGATATGGTATACCTGGTTTCCAGTAGTTTGGATTCTTGACGAAAATCAAGCTATCTCCTGGAATCCACTGTGAGAACATGAACGGCCCTGTTCCTATCGGATTGGAGCGAAGCGCTTCCATGTCCGATCCCCGTGGGATGATTCCGGTGCCCTTTCCTGAGGCAAGATATCCTACCAACGATGCTGCTTTCCCTTCCGTAATGAACTTCACAGTTGTTGCATCGACAGCTACGACTTCTTTGATGTACTCAAATGGCGATGCATTTGGGGATGCAGTGTCTGGATCGAGCAGCGTGTCAAACGTGTATTTTACGTCCTCGGCAGTGAACGGCTGTCCGTTGTGGAACAGGACGCCAGATTGTAAATGGAACGTGTATTCCGCCCCACTATCAATCTCATTCACCTCGTAGCTGGTGGCAAGTAACGGTACCAGTTCGCGGTCGGCTGTGTAGCGCATGAGCGGTTCGGTAATGTTGTACATCACCAACTGATAG
>JAUWPW010000055.1 GCA_030611415.1 Candidatus Bipolaricaulota bacterium | reverse complement strand
AACGTGAATGTTGCGTAGGTTCAGAATAGCAATTGCTTTTTCGGCAGCCTCCTGTTTGGACAAGTTGAACACAGAGGTTTCCAAGACCCAGATGATCTCAGCGATCACGAGCGGCGGAACGACTAGCTGGATCTCGCCTCTCTCCGACTGCTGTAGGATCTTCTCAGCTTGTTCGGCCTGATCAGGAGGAGCCCCTGTTAGGTAGCGAAGAAAGAAGCAGGTATCGACGCTAGCTCTTGGTATGGGCATCATGAGCAGTGTGCTCCTCACGGGCGATTCTTCGGAGTTCTTTGATGGACTTGAAAGGCTTTTGTATTTTCACTGAACCGCGCATTTCAAGAAGAGATCTCCTTTTTATTGGGAGAACTCTTACTGCACCTCCCTCTTCGATGAACATCAATCCGTCTCCCTGTTCTAGGTTCCAGCGACGGGCGATTTGCGCGGGGATGGTGATCTGCTTTTTCGAGGAAAGTGTGGCAATTGTCATGGTTCGTCCCCTCCTTTTGCGTATCTCCTTACTCTTATATTATGCCTTACTTTTCCCTCATGTCAAGGCTTGATGTGCATGGAGTAGCTTCCTGACGCAATCGGACTGGCAGCAAGGACTGACACAACAATCCCTTGGGGTGCACGCATCCATAGGCCGCCCGCTCAACAGCAGTATTCGGATGTAGAAGAACATCTGTCAGTAGGGTAACCCGCAACCTTGTGACCACAACACAGTGCGCTAACCAATTGCGCCACACTCCCCCAAGCCACCAATCATGAACCTCTCATCTCTCATTACCCATCACACGTTACTTATCACGAATTAAAGGGATGTGCCTTGGAATTAAGTGAAAAGCAGTCCAAAGGAAAATGGTTTAGCCGTTGAGTAGTTAAAGGCAGGTATCAGAAAGAAAAACAGTCATTAGTGATCAGTTGTCAGAAGAGGCAGCTATCAGTTGTCAGTTGTGAGGAAAAACAACCGCCAGCAATCAGTGCTCAGCGATCAGCTTCCAGCTCGAGCTTCCTACTCATGCAATGAACCCAACGAACTCTACAGACTCAACGAACTCAACAAACGCAACAAACCCTATGAACTGTTCCAGCGAAATAAAGGTATACGTCCCCGGAATTCTAGGAGGGAGACCGTCCCAGAGAAGAGAGGATACCGTGCTTCCACTGAGAGAGGGAGGTTGTCTGCCAGGGATTCTGCTCCGCCGGCCTCTACGAACACGCGAAAGTTATGGTAGTGATCCCCGCCGGCGAGCCGCTCGATCATGGTGATGAACGACCAGATCAAATGGTGTGAACCACGTCTGGGAGGAGAATACTCCGCTAAGATCAGCGTTCCTTCCTTGCGCAGGACACGATGTGCCTCACTGAGCATGGTCAACTGTTCCGCATGGGTGTGCTCGTGCAACGCGAGGATGAGAAGGACACAGGCGAAGGTTTGATTGTCGAACGGGAGTGCAAGCGCCGATCCATGCACGTAGCGGACGGTCGGAGGACTACGCCGCCGCGCCAACCTCACCATCGACTCGGAGAGGTCGAGCCCAACTGCGTTGATCCTTGCCCGATCGAGGAGAAGACACTGGGCACCGGTCGCCGAACAGATGTCAAGGACGTTTTCAGGGTGGATCTCCTTACAGACCCCTACCACCCGCGTGTGTACCGGCCGCAGAAGGAGATCAATAAAACGGGAGTAGAACCAGACCGTTCCTTTCTGATATGACGTTTGAATGTTCACCTCTTACAACTCAACATGCGCGGCTTTTGCACTCTCCTCCCATTTGTTGATCCTCCGGCTGATCGTTGCGTAGTGAACACGAAGATGCTGTGCTATTTCCCTCTGGGTGTATCCGTAGTCCCGGTACGCTCGATAAATGGTATCGATATTCTGATCTGGAGTAAGAAGTTCTGTAAGGCTTGGTCGATTCACCAGCCGCTGCTGGCGTGGAACCTCAAGCAGACTGTCGTCTGCCTGTGGTAGGTTGTCGATGAAGGAATCGCTGCCCAAGTAGATCTGTCCACGGAGGTTCTCCCACGGTGATGCATTGGCGCCTTGTGATACGAATCGTCGGTACGCTCTCTTTGCTCGCGACCGACTAAAAGTGAACTGCTCCAACAACCAATCGGTTGTCAGCAGTTCTGGCTTCTTTGCAAGTCCAGCGGTCGCCCGATAGCTACTCCACCGGTAGTCCTTCACTGCTTGTACCATGTGTGCACGAACCGGGTTGAGGACAACGTAGCGTGCGAGCTCAAGTAAGTATCCCTCCTTCTCCACAACGATTGCTTTGAACCTACCCTGAAACAGGTGACCAACTTGCCTGTGATGCCGATTGAATGCCTGCGTGTAGACGCCATTCAACTGGCGCATGCCGCGAGAGAGCGTGGGGTCGATTGTTTCGATCAACAGGTGATAGTGGTTCGTCATCAGGCAGTAGGCATGACAGAGCCAATTGAATCGGTCAACTACCTGTTTAAGGATCTCTAAGAACTTTAGGCGGTCCTCATTATCTAGAAAGACATTTCGGCTAGCATTTCCACGGCTTGTTACGTGGTAGACGGCACCCGGATATTCGATTCGTCGAGATCTTGCCATATGCGGATTCTAGCATGTGAAGTGTTGATTTGCAAGACTTGACCCCATACCTCCCGCAGCTCCTGCCATACATTCCGGAAGCCCGTCATTCGTTTGTCCGCAGGAGCGCAGAGGCGTCAAGGTAAACAGAGGACGCACCATTGGCGTAGTCTGAACCAGCGACATGGACACTGATGTGAACTTCGCTTCCCAGCCGTTTTAGGGATTCCAGAAAAACATCACCAGTCATCAGCGCATCGGCAAGTCCGCGGTGCTGTTGGCTTCCGATCTCTAAGTCTTTTGCCACCGCCGCAAGAGCGTGGCTCTCAAGCAAGGGAAAGGCTTTTCTGGCCCATTTGTACGCATCAATCCAGAGTAACGTCTGTGTATCCAGGCCGAGTCTTTGAGCCGCACTTGCCAAGAATCGCTGATCGAATCGGTTGTGGCTGTAGACAACGACCGGACTCCCGTGAAGCTCTTTCAGGACCCCCGGCAAGACATCCATTAGGAGCGGTGCCTGTCTCAACTCCTCACTCGTGATTCCAGTCAGGTCTGTTATTGCAGGATTGAGCTCCCCACTGAAATGCACGAGGGAAGAAAATGTTTGCACAACCTCTTCTCCACAGTAGTGAGCCCAGCCAATGTCAATTATCTGGTTATCTTCAGCACTGAATCCTGAGGTCTCCAGGTCAAGTGCGTAGAAGTCATATCCACTACCTATGTCCACTCGGATAGTTGCCTCGGCACATTCTCCTGGTCCGAGTTCCTGGTTACAGGCACTGCAGTTGGTTCTCAAACCTAGCTCGTTGTCTAAGCCTATCTCGAAGATTGCGGGAGACATACTCGTACTGCACACAGTAACTTGCCATTCAAGCTTCCGCTCATCGACAACAGAGTCCGCCTCCTGAGATAGAAAGAGAACGGCGCCAACCTCACTGCTAGACGGTGTCGGCTCCTCAATAGCGAAATCACAAAGGTTGTTTTGCGTATCCCGGAACACCTCAAGACGTGACTCACCTAGGCGGCGAGAAACTGACATGCCTTTGCTCGCAGAAGGAGCAGGCTTACCGAAGTACAGTCCTGTTTCGCCCCATCCCACAGCATCAACAAGAGTGTTCTTACTGGGCCGCCCTGCAAAAACTGCTACCGTGCCCAAAAGGGCTTTCAGCTGCTTGCTTTGGTAGACACACCAATCGACTGTCAAGCCATCGACTTGGCAAGTCTCCCCAAAAGCAATGAGGTAGTGCCCATGTGGCCTGATGACTGCACCGTCCGGGAACTGTTTTTTGCGAAACGGCTTCTCCCACGACTGCCTATTGGCGGGATAGTAACAGATCCAGAATCCTTGAAGGTGGACAACGTCCTCCGTAGGATTGTAGAGCTCAACAAACTCCAATTCGTGTGGTGAAACCTCGGTGATAAGAACTCCGGGAGATGCTTGCGTTGCATACGTAGTCGTACCAACACAGAACAGAAGGAGCATGACAGCTGAAATCCACGTTTCTATTGCTCTCATCACTTGCTCCCTTTTTCGTAGTGAACGTAAGCTTGAAATTGATCATAAATCTGATCATGCAGGGAGTCAACACGCGCGGGGTTGGGGTCTACTATATGTACTTGAACCGGTAATAATGAGGGAGATTACATTTACATGAGAAACTCAAGGAAATGATCTAGCTAAGCATCCTTACCTTGAAGCCACAGGAGGAAGTGAGAACCTGAGCTCTAGCCAGGACCGGATACTTCGGTTTCTTGAGACAAGCTCGTATTCACGCCATGAGCTTCCCAAAACTACGAATTGGACTTGCGCAGAGTTAAGTTCATTGAAACACTCCTCCAGCTCGTTCTGAATTCGGGGGACATAAACCCTATTTCACAATTGATTTAGAAGTGATAACGGAATAATGTCACTACAGCTAGGGGCAAAACGTGAGGTTAGCCAGAGATAAGTATGGTGTCCTCGGAATCTTGGAATCTGGGGAAGCAGCAACGGAAGGACCCAGACGATTTGATGACAAAGGTGCAAGATGAGACCAGCGGTTGCGCATTTGACAGGGCATATGAGCTTATATTCAATGGTAGACCCCGTTTATTTCTCCCCTTCCCCAAAGCCGATCGCACTACGTTCCTCCGGTTGTGGCGAAGCCATCAGTTGTCGGATCGCGGCGATAAGTGAGCGAATGGCTTCGTCATGTTCGCCTACTCGCTGCTCCAGCTCCTCAAGCTTGTTGGCTAGCTCAATATGAGAGGCGAGAACTCTTCGAAGACGCACAAACGCGCGTACGACGAAGATACTTATCTCTATGGCACGCTGGGAATTGAGCACGTTTGCCGCCATAATCGCATCGTGTTCAGTGAAGGCGTACGGCAAATACCGCCTGCCTCCTCGGCGGGAGTTTGAGGTCGCAGATTGCGACCTCAAAGCGGCATATTCTTCCTTCGTTAGCTGAAACACAAAGTCTTCTGGGAACCGCTCTGTGTTGCGTTTGACTTGCTCGTTCAGCCGTTTGGTGGCGACACCGTACAACTGTGCTAGATCGGCATCGAAGATCACCTTTTGCCCACGAACCACCTGAATCAACCGCGTAATCTGTTCAACCGGTACAACAGAGAGCTTCTCGTTCATAGTATCTTCCCTTCACAGGTAGTCACAGACTGTGACAACCTGTCTGGGTTGCCTTCTCAACGATGCGGAGTTCGCTATTCGATTAAGTTGTAGGATTTCTCCTTGTCCATTGGTGAATTTTCTACAGTAGATGACCTATCATAGCACAAGGTCGTGATTCAAACGACCGGTTGTCGCACTTCCCCCATGAATTCGAGTGACACAAACCTTATTCTAGGCTGTTCCTTGAGGAATCAGTAAGAAGCAGTCATCAGTTGTCAGACTGTTCGTAGCGTTGGAACCTGTGTCCAACGTCAAATTACACATGTTTTCAGCAATCAACTCGCGATTCCTTACTCAACTACTTCCGGGATAGCAAACAGCTTTCAGCTTGCCCGATCCTTCTACTGAACCATTTCACCGCTTCTTTTTCTTTCACTGTTTTCGACTCTTGACTCCAGACTCCCGACTCTGGGCTCGCTTTCTGTTACTCATCACCATCTAGGGGTATGCGTTCACGGATTTACCCGAAACACGTTCATGAAACGACGAAATCCGGAGAATGAAGGTCTGACCCCAGACTTTCTCCTTGAGGAATTCTGGGTTGCGGCACCCGAATTCCCGCGTAGCGTCGGGGCTTGTCCCCGACGGTGGGCCGTGAGATCGATTATGGAATAGTTCCGGCCAATAATCGTTACCCAGTCTGGTCCTCATCGCCCGCGCTGAATCGTTCCCTTTGGAAATGCTAAGAGTAAAGATCAGACCCCCCATGGACCCCCGTTTCCTTCACCTCCTAAGAGGCTGTCAAGACACGACGCTGAGGCAGTTCGTCCCAGGTTTTGCCTTCCAGCTTGCGGCCGTTCCTCTTCTTGAAGACACCGCCCCATTGCTTGAAGAAGAAAGGAACATGCGAGTTCTTACATTGCTGCTTGATGTCAGAGACCCATGAAGGCTCCATTGGCCTCGCGCCTGGGCCAGACTCACCGCCAACAATCACCCAGTGAATCTCACGAAGGTTGAGATCTGGAAGCGGCCCAAGCAATGGTTCAAGTGAGAGGAACCGCACAGCTGAGCCCACCTTGCGCAGATGGTCAATCCGTTCCGCCACATCACTGTTCTCCACGCTTACCCCCATCCACACATTGGAGGGCCAAGCAAGAGACGGCGCCAGGCGTACAAGCCGCTCAGAGCGTTTCGTCAGAACCTGGAAGGTGTGCCAGTGGGCACGGCGCATTGTGTCAAAGACCTGCTGGATGAACTTGACGGAAACCTCCTCGTGAAAGAGATCACTCATTGAGTTGACGAAAACTAGCCGCGACCTCTTCCAGCTCAGTGGTGCTTCCAGTAGATGGGGGTGAAGAGTGACATCGAAGCCATTCCGGTAGTTTGAGTTCCCCATTTTCTGAAGCCGATATGCCATGCGCTCTGCGTAGCAATTAAGACACCCAGAGCTGACCTTGGAGCATCCGGTAACCGGATTCCACGTTGCCTCTGTCCATTCGATCTTGGACATGCTAGACACTGTCCGCACCCCCATCCCGATACTTATCGAGTATCTCCTTTGCCACTTTATAGCCGGTCTCGTTCTGAGATGCGAAGTAGAGGTAGTAGATGACCGCCCTTTTACTGTTCTTCATTGGCAACGCTTCAGAAACGTACTCAAACCCGGCCACTTCGCGTAGGCGCTTCCGATAGGCCACAGCCATGTCCTCGTTGCGAGTCTTCTCGAGCATCTTCCCAAACAACCCTTGCCTCTTTCTGTAAGCAACATCCCGCCACGACTCATCTCCCCAGAATGCAGTCATTTTTGCGATCTCTGT
>JAUWPW010000049.1 GCA_030611415.1 Candidatus Bipolaricaulota bacterium | reverse complement strand
TATGGGTCTTGACCAACGAGTTTTCCCACCTCTGCTTTGAACCGGTTTCCTCGATCTCTGTAGTCTCCAAACCCGACAAAACTCGCCCCCGCAGGACTTAGGAGCACGATGTCTCCCCCTTCTGCCGAGTCATACGCTTCCTGTACTGCCTCACTCATGCTCATAACGAAAATATGTTTGGGTAGATCGCTTTTCCCGCTGGCTTGTAACACGATCTCATCCCAAAGCCTTTCACCAGTTGTCGGGAAGAGCACCACTTCTTTAACATCACTCATCAAGATCATTCGTGCAAGCTGGGTAAAGTCCTGTCCCCTGTCAAAACCGCCAACAAGAAGGATAAGCCTTCTTTTAGGGAAAGCCTTCATAGCAGCAATTGTTGCCTCCGGAATAGTAGCTAAGCTATCGTTGTAAAAGGAAACCTCATTACAGGTCCTGACAAGTTCGAGGCGGTGTTCAAGGGACCTGAAGCTCTGGATAGCAGTAGCTATTACCTCATTGGGTATCCCAAAGATCTTTCCAACCACGATCGCAGGCATAACATTCCGCAAATTGAAGATCCCTTTAAGGGGGATAGCCTCTACCGGGATTATCCTTTCCCGGTGCCCATCTGCACAGAAAAATAGAAAACCATTCTCGAGGAAGCATCCTATATCCCCCATTTGGCCCACACCAAAAGGAATCTTCCTGGCTTTGCTCTTGTTCGCCATCTTTCTAGTGATTGGACATGACGCGTTGAAGATTACATTGTCATTCTCTGTTTGGTACTGAACAATGGTCTGCTTGGCTTCCACATACGCTTCCACTGTTTGGTAATAGTCAAGATGTTCCCGAAAAACATTTAGAAGTACAGCAATGTGTGGGCTCTCGTGAAGGTCCATCAATTGATGACTAGATAGCTCGGCAACGAAAACAGTAGTTGAGATCGCACCATCCAGAGAGGAAAGAGGGGGCATCCCAATGTTCCCAGTCAAGCGTGCATCGATTCCCCCTGTCTTGAGCACTTCATATATCAAAGAGACTGTTGTGCTTTTCCCTTTTGTTCCTGTGACCCCGACAATAGTTCCTGGACAGCGCTCAAAGAAAAGCGCTGTATTCGAGCTGATTTTTCCGAGCTCCCTTGCGGCAGAGAGTTCTCGAATGAACGGGGAAATCCCTGGAGATTTGAAGACAATATCATATTGACTAACACTTTTGAGATACTCATGACCGAGAAAGAGAGCGACCCTTCCGTCAGATTCAATGACTTGTCTCGTCTGTTCTTCCAGCTTTGCCCAGGAGAGTTTGTCGGCCAACCCCAGGACTTTGAGGGGGAAGCACCTCCTCAAGAAGGTAAAGGTACTCGTTCCCTCTCTCCCAAGCCCCAATATGAGGACGCTCCTTTTCTCCAATTCATCTATGATTGCCATAGCTCAACTTCCCTTACAAGCAACTCTTCAAGATCTCTTGGTATAGCGTGCTTAGCATCCCAGGACCGTAGGACGGCAAGTGTTCGTTCTTCCAGGCCGTGCTCTCGAACGAGTATCTTCTCCTGAACAGACTGCAATACAGGTGGAAGCGGTTCTCCTCTCTGTTTGACTTTCTTCAAACAGAGGTAAAAAGCAACAGCTGTTTCCTCGACGGTGCCGACACATTCAAACGGCTTATTTTCTCCCCATCCCAGTAGCTTATGAGCGGTTTCTATAAGCTCTTCTTTCTCGAATAGATTCTCTGAAAAGATAGTTGATGTGAGAACCTTATCTTCCACAAACGGATATAGAACCGTGAACACGAATAAGCACTTTTCACATTTATGACACCATGAATCCGTTTTTTGCCCCTTGTTACAGCTTCGAAAAACAGGGAAGTACTGAGGGAAGCGCGAAAAGCCCCTTGCAATTTGGAGTTCATAGAGGGGCCTCAAAAAGCTAAAATAGTTGATATCCCGCGCAAGGTATCTCTGTGAATAATCTCGAAATCCTTCCTCAAACTCAAAGCTCTTTGAATATTGATGATTAATTTCTCTCCCTTGAAAGGAAATATTGCCTTCGTTGGAGCTCCTTTCATTTGAGACCACAACGTTTTTGTAGCCAAAGAGAACTGCGCACGCCGTGCTTGAGAAAGCTAGATATGCAGAAAAAGGGGTGTGCCCATTAAGGTATCCCTCTTCATTTAGCCTCAAAAGCGTACCATCAATACTACGCGTAACTATGATCGACCGCTGGCCTTGACTTAGTCTAATGATTTCTAGAGATGCACGTGTGGGATTCAAGGACCAGCAGGCTATTTTCTTCTTGGCTCTTGTCAGCAGCTCGCAAGTCACTGCCGAGTCCTTTCCGCCACCGATTGGAACTAACAGTCTACTGCTATCAAGCTGACCTTCGTACGGTCTTACTTGGGGAAAGATATCTGGGTCAATCTTGAAAGTCACAAAATCGGGTACGGTGAAATTGATGTCGTTACTATAAAAGAACTCACCTAGCCCCTTAAGTAATAGTTGCTTCCACCATGAGATCTGATACTCATCCAGCGATCCGGCTCGGATCACAATCTCTGGTGAACAAGTTGCCTTCCAGTAGCTAGGAATCTCCATTAGACCTAGATGAAAGGCTAGATTATTAAGAACCTCTGGTTGAAGGTGGGAAACCCTCTGCCGATCTATGTCTCTTACTACTACTTCCGGAGAAAACCGGATTCCCGGCTCAATCTCAAAGTCAAAGCCAAATCTTAGAGCTCCCTCCTCCAGCATAACTGTGTATCCATGATAAAAGAACCTTCGATGCTTTTGCCTAAAACGATCAAGTAATTGGGTCACGCTCCGATCTCCCTGTCTTGTCGGGGTCCATTTGTCGGACTCCACAAGCTAATCACAGAAGTCTTACTACTGCTGACAGCTTTCATAAGACGTCATCGTTCAGTGTCAACAAGCCAAGTAATCCCAAGTCTTGAAGCAGCAACCTGATTCAACACATTCCTGAAAGCATAGTAATCTGGATAGGAACCAGAGGCAACCTCCTTCAATCGACAAGAATTCAGAACCGCGGGATCAACTCACTGCAAGACCTAACCCTATTGACCTAAAAAAGTTACCTCTGTCACTGTTTTGGGGCCCCAAATGTGCTACCCTCCTTTAGGTAGAATCCCAAAGGATAAGGATGAAATCTTGCCTCATAGTCCTCGTTAGTATACTTGCAGTAGCCATAGCTGTAGGAATGGCCTCCGTCCTAATCTGGCAGAGGCCAGAAAGCCCCAACATCCAGCTGCCTATCAGACCACAACCTAAAGCGACAACTCTCCGGATAACTGATTTGAACCCAATAGGTCCCCGGATGAACTTACCCCAAGATGCCCCTCAGGCTTATGGTTTTTGGTCTTTCTCCATCTTGGATTCGGGCAATATCAGCCGCTCTGGCCAGCCTACTCTGGCTGAATTTCAGTGGTTAAGAGGCAAGGGGTGGCAAAGTATCGTCAATCTAAGAGTCTCCGATGAGTATAATGAAACCGGCGATGACGCTGAGATCCCTGGGTTTAACGAATTGGGCTTTAGGTATCTGCATCTTCCAATCCCTGACGGTGGAGCGCCAAGCCTAGAACAGGCCGAAGCTTTCCTGAAATTCGTTACCGATCCTGACAACCAGCCAGTTGAAGTCCATTGTCGTGGTGGTTATGGAAGAACTGGGACAATGATCGCCCTTTACCGCTATGAGGTTGAGGGTTGGCCGATAAGAGAAGCGATTGCTGAATCCCGCCTCTACCATGGGGGAATTGCTAGCTCTCAAGAGCAATGGCTTCTCATTTGGGCTGAGGATCATTCTCTCTGAGAGGCCTCTCTATCCCTGACTTCGCTGATAAGTGAGAAATCGCAGTACTGGGATATCCCGTTCAATAGTCCTCGAGTCAATATGTATGCAGGAAAACCAAAAGAAAGTATTCGGGTACTTCCTACGTACAGCCGGCGTTTCTCGGGACTCTTGCCCATTGATAACTGGGGACACGTGTCGTTCCAACAATCCAGTTTCCATGGTAGCGTCGGTGTATAGTAAAAGGAGGTGCCATGTTCAATAATCGGATAGTAATGATTCTTACTGTGGGCGTGATTCTTTTGGGAATCACCGTATGCGCGGTTGGTCAGCAAGCGGAAACGCTGCGCGAGACGGCGACAAGCGCAGGCGAGTTGGCACTCACTTACATCGACAGTGTGGCGACGTACGTCGGACAGGGGATTGTATATCTTCTCAACCTTATCACCAAGGATAGAGTAGCGCGCGACCTGGAGAAACCAATTGGCTACCTGGGCATCATTACCGGGATCCTGTTGCTGTTCGCGCTGCTTGACGCCGCGCGAAAGATAATCTGGATTGGGATCATCGTGGGTTGGGCGCTCTTGATTGTCCGCATTGTCCTTGACGCGCTGAGAGTATAGATCCAGGTCAAACAACAGCATCAGCCTTTAAGACTATAGCCAGAGCCTAACCGGTCGACGCAAAAGCACAAGTGGCCCTCTATCCTGTTGTCAATGGAGGTCAACTAGCGATGGAGATAAGAAGGACGCCGCCAAAGATAAGTCCTACTCCAAGAAAGGCACGGGGCTTTGGCCGCTCATGAAGAAATAGTATGCTGTACAGGAAGGCAAACAGCATCGTCGACCCACGCACAGGGGACAGTACACTAGCAGGGGCAAGCTTTAGCGCGTTAAGCCAGAGAACCCATCCAAGAAATGCTCCAGGAACTGCGGAGATGAGGACAAAACGCATTCCATACCAATCGATTCGACGAGGCACCAGCGGTCGCAGAAAAGGCCTTACCAATGCTATCCCAATAACCCCAGTAGAGGAAAGAATCAATAGCAGCATTATCGGCGGCAATCCTGCTGTGAGTGCTAGCTTCGAGGGCACCGTCTCCGCGACACCCCATAAGATCCCTGTAAGGAACGCGAAAAAGGGGCCAGCCTGTGCCTTGCGTACCGATCCTAGTCCCCGGTCGATTAAGAAATAGACTCCTGAAACAACGAGCGCAGCCGCAACAAAAGCGCTCCACCGCACTGGCTCAGCCAAGAAAACCACCGAGGCAATTACTCCCCAGAACGGTGCAGTACTGGAAAGAGCTGTGGTTTGATGAGCTGATGTACGTTGCATCGCCATGAGATAACACACTCCACCGCCGGCTGCATCGACCAGCCCAACTACGGCGGCCCATCCCACGCCAACCCAGCTCGCCACGAAAAACTGGCGAGCCACCGCAGCATATATGGCGGCAAGCACGGCCACAATTACCCAGCGAATGAGGATGTAAGAGAGAAAATCCATATGGCGAACACCAGGCTTAGCAGCGGTCATCCCAATTGCCCAGCTCGCTGCAGCTGAAACTGCAAGCACTATGGCAAGGTTGCTCATCATCTCCTCTCCCGAAACACCTTTCAAGAAGTTAGGTAGCGATACGTTAAGTGTCAGTACTGTACAAGCACGGCGCTATCATGGAAGCGTGAGTATACGATGATCTACTAATTCCCACAATTCATTTTGCAGTCTCCTGAAATCTGAGCCCCGGTGAAACTTGACATAAGGGAGACAAAGTGCTTTACTGACGAAATCCTGAGAACGGCAAGAGAGAAAACCCGTTCTCTTACATTACTAGGAGGCGCACTATGAAAGGTTACTTTGCAATCCTCGCATCAATTCCCGGTTTCTTTCTGAGCTCGTTCTTTCTCATGCTCTTATCAAGAGTGATCGCGCCACAGTTCAATCAGGATCCGTTAAGCTACAGCATGTCGATGCTGATCAATATCGCGCTGTGGATTGCAGTCGCACCGCTTGCTACGGCACGCCGCCGAAGAAAGGACAAGGACTAGCATACAGGTTGGGCCAACAACACATACCTATCGCCCAAGCGCTCTTCTCCATCTTCCTGCTCCGCAAGCTGACTCATGCTCATCTTGCATGGGACAAGTCTTGCCCTTGACAATCTTGTAGATTCATGTTAATCTGAATGCCATCATGCTTGAAGCTAAAGGGTACCAAGAAAGGACTAGAAATGTAGTTACCGGTTCCCTTTGGTTTGCTTATTATATTTGGTTGTAACCGCCTTGTAAGAGCTCACCTAATTAATCACAGGTAAAGCTTAAAACAAGGCGAACAAGAGACTACGGGTAATCCCGTGGTCTTATTTTTTTAGGCCTTTCCACTAGGTCAAGAAAGGAGGTGAAAACTTTTAGCGAGCAGGAACCGGAAAAACAATAAGCATCTAAGGAGTCTACTATGAAACGAACCTTTATTCTGTTACTAGCAGTTGGGTTGATTCTAACACTGGTATTAGGCGGCATGGCAGTAGAGACGATAAAGATCGGCGCCTTGATGTCGTTGACTGGAGGACTAGGACCCTACGGCCCGTCAATTCTGGACGGCGCTCAAATGGCTGTTGATATGATCAACGCCGCAGGAGGGGTATTGGGTAAGCAGTTGGAGCTGGTGGTGCGAGATACGGCGACATCGCCCGATGTTGGTCGTGATGCAGCAAGCAAGCTCGTTGAACTCGATAAGGTTCCTGCGATCGTAGGAGCCCTTTCCAGCGGCGTTACCCTGGCAGCGTCGAGTGTAACCATTCCCGCTGAGGTGGTCCTGATTTCACCCTCCTCGACCGCGCCTTCCATACCAGCGTTGGATGACGACGACTACGTGTTCAGAACGGTTGTATCGGACGCGGTGCAAGGGGTAGTGCTCGGTCGACTGGCAGTAATCCTCGACTATAAGCGCATCTCCGTAACGTACGTCAATAACGACTACGGTAAGGGCTTGGCAGAGACTTTCAAGAGTACCTTTGAGAGCCTTGGTGGCCAGGTGCTAACGATGGTCGCCTATGAGGAAAACAAGCCGTCCTATCGTGGTGAAGTGGATAACCTCCTATCCAAGGATCCCCAGGCGATCGTCATGGTCAGCTATCCGGTGGATGGGAACAAGCAGATCGTAGAAGCGGTTGAAGCCGGATACCAGGGCGATTTCCTGATGACGGACGGAATGAAAGGCGAGAGCGTGGCTCCCGGCCCGGCCTGTGTATCCGCAGAAGAACCCGGCCCCCTCGAAGGGTCATACGGCACGGTGGCGTCCGGTGGTTTCAAAGCCGCGCAGTTCGAAGCTGACTATGACGCAGGAGGGTATGGCCCAAGTACGATTCCTTACTACGATAAGGCATACGATGCGGTGATGTTGATTGCGCTCGCTACAGTCAGAGCGGGAGAAGCAACAGGACCAGCGATCCGCGACAACCTGCGGGCAGTTGCTAACCCACCTGGAGAGATAGTCTTCTACGACGAATGGGAGAAGGCCGTTTCGCTCTTGCAACAAGGAAAGGAGATCAACTACCAAGGCGCTGCTGGATCGGTTGATTTCAAGGATACCGGAGATGTAGAAGGGAACATCGAGATCTGGAAGATCGAGGGATGCCGGGTTATCAAAGTCATGATCGTTCCCGGCTAATGTAAGTAACAAGTGCAAGCATCCTTATAACCCTCCTATTTTTGGGGCTGCCTTATCAGGCAGCCCCTTTTTTCTGGCTCTTTGTCGTTTCGAGTGGGTAACTGAAGAGAAAGGGTCAAGCGCCAAGACTTTCGCAGAGGTACAGAATTGTTTCACCACGAAGGACACGAAGAGCCGATCGTTTTCTATAGCGTTTTTGAAGGTTTACGTTCGCGTTGTAGCAGCCCCTGTGGCCGCCAGAGGAGGATCACTTCCAACAGTACTCCGATGATGATAACGCGGAGCGAGGCGGCCTGAGTGGCGGAGAAGGGAAAGTATTCTGTCAGGAAATCGGTCCCTGCCCAGATTCCCCATACGACAAAGCTCCCCAGAATAGCCCCTCTGTTGTTCCCACTTCCTCCTAAGATCAACATCACCCATACGAGAAAAGTTCCGTAGAGAGGCTTGAACGAGGCGGGCGAGATGAAGCGAGCGTAGTACGCATACAGGCCGCCACCGATCCCCATGATCATCGCCCCGAGCACGAGCGCCTGTAGCTTGAAGGAGAAGGTGTTCTTGCCGGACATCGCAACGGCATCCTCGTCCTCGCGGATCGCCTTTAACACGCGTCCCCAAGGGGAGTGCACGAGTCGTTCTACAATGAGATAGAGGACAAAAAGAATAGCAAGAACCAAAAAGAGATAAAACCAGTTATATGCTTTGGAAAACAGGCCGTGTATCCATCCTGGTAAATCAGGGTGATTGCCTAAGAATGCCTTGACTCCTCCGTGGATCGGATGATAGAACGGTGAAGGGATTTGCTGAAGCCCCCACACGCCGTTTGTAAGCCAGGACTCGTTCTTTAGCACTAATCTAATCGTCTCCGCGATCCCAATCGTGGCAATCGCGAGATAATCCGATCTGAGACGCAAAGTGGGAATGCCAATTAGGAAAGCGACAATTCCGCAAACAACGGCCGCAACCAGCAATCCAGCGAGAAAAGGCAGCTCAAATCCCCCGAAAATCCGACCGTCCCATGCGCTTGGTGGTGGACCGGAGACCAGAGCTGCGGCATAAGCTCCTAGTGCGTAGAAGCCAGCGATTCCAATATTGAACAGGCCGGTATACCCCCACTGAATGTTAAGCCCGAGTGCAAGAATTCCATAAGTACCTGCGGTGATGGCAAAGAAGACAACGTAATTGATGATTCCAATGAGTGTATCCATTATCGCCTCTTCCCCAGCAATCCGGTTGGCTTCACTATCAGCATGCGAATCATGATGATGAAGGCCACCGCCGGGTTAT
>JAUWPW010000038.1 GCA_030611415.1 Candidatus Bipolaricaulota bacterium | reverse complement strand
TGAGGCTGTTAACAAAAAGATGTTCCCCGTCAGAACAAGGTGTTCCCATGTGCTGAATATAGTTTTTCTCAAGTGTGTTGGTTTCAAAATCAGGAGCGCCTAAAACCACATCCGCCAGGCGAATATTTGAAGATGGGATTTCGTTATAAATTAGAACTCGGTTCTGCGTGTATCCACACGAAATGAACAAATTATCTGCTGTTGCCGCCATACCAGCATGACCAGCTTCAAAAGAAGCTGCTGTCGCCACTCTTGGTCTTAGCGGTCCGCCAATATCTACTTCTCCAAACATAATATCCGGCATATCGGTTTCACTAGCAGGGAATTCATTCCATATTGAGATATAGTTATCCGCCAATGCCAGCAATCTCCCATCAACCACAGAGACAGCCCAGGCAAAGTCTGGTTCTCCCCAGAGGATGAAATCGTATGGCTCATTATCGCTCTGCGTCAATTCGTTCCAGACAAACGTTTTTCCAGCATTATAGTCTCCAATGAGCAGATGCACACCATCGAAGTATGCACATCGTGGTGTTTCTAACCCCGTCTCTTCGGTTAAGACCACATCTGCCGGCTGGAAATTCTTGGTGGGGAAATTATTCCAAATTAATACATTACTGACTCCTGTGCCGGTAATTATGACTCGTGTTCCATCGGTAAATACATCCCATGGCCAGCGAAAGTATTTCTTTTCCCAATCATCTGGGCGGGGAAGCGGTATTTTGCCCATGGTGGTAAAATCAGGAGCGCCTAAAACCAAATCTGCAGGCTGACCGTTCTGGGTGGGAAATTCATTCCATATCAATACTCGATTGTTTTCTGTATCCGCTACCAGCAGGTTCTTTCCATCAGTAGCCACACCTACCGGCCAGTTCAGTTTATCTGCGGCTAATCCAGGCTCGCTGGAGTAAAGGTCTTTTTGTCCTATCACCAAATCAGGGGGTTGATTAATTTGTGTGGGAATGGAATTCCATATCAGCACACGATTATTCGAACTATCAGCCAAAACCAGCCTTTTTCCGTCAGTAGCTATCTTCATAGGATGATTAAGAAGGGTCGGGCTTGCCTTACCAAAGTCATCCAGGTCTATTAAAATGTCTGCATTCTGACCTGTGTTAAACCAACCCGATGGCTTTTCAGTCACAGATTGGTAGGTAGAATTAGTGAAATTTGCACTTATTTCTTCGGAGTGGGCGGTAGTAAAAGTATAACATTCCGATACTGTCTTCTCTTCAGCAATAGTGCTTGATTTCACCCTAAAGAAATAAACCATATCTGTCTCCAGGTCATTCAACTGGACCTGATGTCGAAGGGTAAGTCCTTTACTTACTGTAGTACTAAAGCCACAATCAGGAGTTTTACCATATTCTACCTGACTGGTAGATGCTACATTGGTTTCCCAGCCGACAATAACACTGCTTAAAGGTTCTATACTCATATCTACAACTTCAATATTACCTATAACAGGCCCTGACAATAACGCGGTAGTAGTATCATCGTCACCAGATCCATAACCTGTAGTATCCGCGAAACTAGGCATGCAAATAAAAACAGTAAGCGTAGCCACCAAAACGAATATCAAGTTAACCTTTCTGTTTTCTCGAATAGACATCTGAACCGCCTGGTTTTTATTTATACTTACTATACTTTTCAATTTTTGGGGTCTATTATGATATGACCTCACTCACCTACTCTATATGCTAGTACTCTAGTTTATTAGTATCTTTGCGTCAATTTCTAACCGTTGGGTCTGATTGTTGGCAACGCTTAGAGATTGACCCTTTCACCGTTCAGTTCTTGACCCACCCCTGGGCTGTCCGCAGTGTGCGATGAGGTACACACCCTCGACCAGCCTCTCCTCGTTCAAGTCGAAGTTCCTGATGCCATCGAACTTCTTGTTAACAAGCCCGGTTTCGAGATCCGAATCTTTCCCGGAAAAGACTCCGTTCTCATGGAAAGCCGTGCTTGATATGACCGCTAAATAGCAGCGTGCAATCGGACGGTCGCTGATACCAAGCCAGATCCGGTCGCCCGTGTTATCTGATGCTTAGCCGGCGTTCCCCCGGCTCTCTGCTCTGGAATCCCCGAACTAGAACAGCCTGCTCAATCGATCAACTGCTTTGGCGGTTGTCTTCTCGCGGCGCGGCCTCATCCAGTTCACGATCCCTAATCCACAAACAGTCGCGCCCTTGGCTTCGCAGAGCTTTCGCATCTGGCGAGTGGCGCGGTTTCCGCCCATCCACGGATAGGGAAACAACTGGGTGACCAAACAAGCCACCTTCTTGCCCTGTAACGACTCAATCTGCTTCAGATAGTTAGTGAGTACCGGCGACAGGGAAAAGGCCTCCACTGCAGAGCCGAACACGAGCGCATCGTATGGCCCGGTATCGGGCAGCGTTTCGAGCCGGAAGTCTCTGCCTCCCCGCTTGCGCTCACCGACAACCTTCACCTGTTCCAGGGTCGCCGAATGCCCTGCCGCGGAGAGTTTCTCCTCCAGCTTCTTGGCAACCGAAAGCGTGTTCCCCGTCTGAGAATAAACGATGATCCCAATATTCACCTTACACCTCCGAATTGGTCTGTGATCACCACACTACCATATTTGATCGCCGCCGCCCAGTAGAATCTTCCCCACCTTAGAATGGCTGCCGTGACCGTCACCTGGGTCTGCGCGAGATCCCGGAAGAGGAGTTCGCCAAGTTCGTTGTCGACTACAAGCCCGAGGAAGCTGAGGCCATCCCGGCCAGGTTCTAAACCCCTCGAATCCGAGGGGTTTAGAAATAGCGCTGACCTCAGCAGCTTTGTGTTGACTTCCCGACAATGGGTAAATTCCACTCAGGCCATCGGGTTGATCTGCAAATCCGGAGGCTACAGCGCCACCTATGCCCACAAAGACATTGCCTTTGGCTCACTTTGGGGTTGTATTCGCTGTCGCTTGCGGCGTAAGCTTTTTGTGTGAGCGAGTGTATATATAAGAGTCATAATATAGCGGTGCTGGTTTACCATCTGGCATTTCCGGCAAAGTATAGACGTGTCGTATTCGATAGTGATGTTGATAAAGTACCTAGAGATACTTGTTTGGAGATGGCTTGCGCGATCTATTCGACGTAAAACAGCAGTAGAGAGCAAAGCGCATTAGAGGAAGCTTCACCCATGACTGAATTTGGAGATCAAGAACTTGCCACTGTGTAGGACAATAGAATTAAAGGAGACCTATGAATAACTATAAGAACCGCCGTGCTAGATTGATTAGTAGTATAGGTGCTGATGCGTTCTTAGTCTTCGATCTTGATCGTATCCTGCCGCGTAGCATCGACCATGAAGGTTTGTTTTACCTAACTGGTTACACTGGGGAGGGGGCTCTTCTTATCTGCCGGGATGAGGCGATCCTACTAACGGATTCCCGATATGTAGAGCAGGCGGGTAAAGAAGCTCCGGGATTGATCCTTCGACACGCAGAGGGGGATTACCTCGCAGAGATAGCTGCTGTCATACAAGAGAAGGGTATCCAACGCCTTGCCTTTGCCTCCTGGCGGATGACCCACTTTGTTGTCGAAAGGCTACGGGATACTACAGGGATTGATCTCGTTGTTGCGGCTGATCCCGTGCGAAAGATGCGTGCAGTTAAGGATACAGGGGAGATCGAGCTTATTCGCAAAGCAACGAAAATCTCCGAGGAAGCGCTTGCCGATCTCATCGAGGAGATCGAGGTTGGGATGAATGAGGTTGACATCGCCTTCCGATTCGGTCTGTTAATGCGAGAGAAAGGCGCAGAGCGCACCTCATTTGACATGACTGTTGCTTCAGGAGCTAATTCCTCGTTGCCACACTACCGACCTTCTCTTGGACGGCGGACGCTTGCCGCTGGTGATCTCCTGTTGGTTGACTTTGGGGCTGTGGTAGGAGGGTACTGTTCCGACATGACGCGAACGTTCACCGTGGGCAAGGGAACGAGCGAACAAAAGGACGTCTATGATTGGGTTTTGAAGGCCACGGAGGCAAGTCTCTCCAAGCTTCGCGCTGGAGTACTGGGGCAGGAAGTTCATCAGGCAGCGGTTGATGTTATCGAACATTCTCCATACAAGGACTACATCTTCCTCTCGCCGGTGGGGCACGGAGTCGGTCTCGAGGTTCATGAGCTCCCGCGGATGGGGTTGGATCCAGGTGTCCTCGAACCAGGTATGGTCGTAACTGTCGAGCCCGGCATCTACATCCCTGGTTTCGGCGGGGTGCGGATCGAAGATATGGCTGTTGTCACTGAGGACGGCTACGAACTGCTTACGGGCTTTCCACGTGATCGACTGATCGAGATCGGATGAATGTGGTGCGTGTCTATAGGCACCCTGACTGAGACACATCGCCAGGGTGAAGACAGGTTGAGCCTGGGAGAGGAACTCTAGTAGGTAAGCTTGCCTCAGCCGCGTGGCTCTGAGCCTGGGCTTCGTAGACTAATTCTGGTGATTCAGCCGGACTCATTCAACAGCAGTCGGATTGGAACAATAGGTATGGGTTGCTATGAGGATCTTCTGAGTTGTAACTTCTCGCTCACGTAGGTCAAACGCTTCAAATTCGCGGAGCGCTGCTTGTACATCGCTTAACTTTGTTCTGGCTTTGGAGGTGGCTTTCCATACTAGGATCTACAGACTACAGCACGAGCCCCATCTTCAAGTACTCCACCCGTCTCTCGAACCCTAATGACTCGACCGCCTTGACAACTGAAGGCATCCAACTCGGGATCTGGATCTCAACCCGCAACTTCGAGCTTTGCGAGACAACCTTGTGGAGCATCAGCCCGAGAAGATGCTCAGCAAGCCTGGGGTATGCGGGGTCGAGGCGGACCGAGATCCTGTTCACGCCCTTCCCTCTGGTTGATGCAGAGTAGTCACAACGAGCGATCACGTGACCATCGCTCTCCTGGCGCACCACAAACGCCTCTTCCTTCTCCCGTTGTACGAGATTGAGGAGTGGGATGAGAAGGCGGAGCATTAAGGGCTGCCGGAATCTTCCTTTCTCGATCGGTTCAAACTCGCGGGCTTCCTCAGGCACGATCCGCTCTTCGAGGGCAAGTCGCGTTCGCCAATCGGAGCGTGGAAGCCGCGAGATGCTGAATGCTGCAAGTAGAGGTAATAAGGACGGGATCGCGGGATCGCTCAGCGAGTACTCTGCAGTGACATCATAGACCTTGAATCCGAGGCTCTCGTAGAGTTGCTGCGCGGGTGTGTTCCCGTTGATTACGCCAAGCCAGGTCTTCTCTGCCTTGTGCTCCCTCATCAGCGCCAGCGACTTCTCGATCGCGGCGCGGGCGATTCCTCGACGCCGGTACTGGGGCAGAACCCCGACCGTTCCCACAACCCATGCGTTCGTCGTCCCATGGCGCTGAACTATCGTCACTCCAACGATCTTGTCGTCTTCGATAGCTACATACCCGCGAAACATGTCTCGTATTGACGGAGCGAGAACCTGTGCAACACGCATAAGGGGCCAGATTCGACGGAAGCTCTTGAGCATATGAGAAATCTGTTCCTTCTTGTCGGTCTGAAGGCTCCACTCCGGGTTCTCCGGATACTGGAACGTGTCGTAGAGTATCTTCCCCAAAGGCTTCAAATCACGCGGCCACTCGATCGGTCTGAGTTCCACAGGTATACCTCCTCAATCCCCACGTTAATGAAGTATCGCCATGGCGTACCCTCTATGCAACGGCTGGAAATCAGTTGATGGGTGTCTGAGAGTCATTCACATATTCCGATGGTGCAGACGTTCAATACGCAAGAAGCTGCCGATCAGGAATCAGGACGGCGCGAGATGGATAAGCGGCCGCACAAGGCGAAGTCATTAGGAACACGGTCGAATCCAGCAGTGAATGAGATCCATCCCCGGCTCCTTACGCACATGTGGGATCAGGCCGCAGTCTTCGAAGATGGCAAGGACCTTCTCCGCAAGCTTGGCGCCAGAACCTCTCAAGAACTATGGTGTTCATTCTTGACACTACACCCCAGACAAGCTAGTATCGGTGTGCGACCCAATAGTGGTTAAAAGGGACTGTTGGGCCATTACTCGATGAGCATAATTGACCTATTTTCAAAGAGACAGAAGCGCATCCGTGGAGATGAGCCCGATGTGTATCAGTACGAGGAGATTCCCCAGGCTCTCTGCGTTCAGATAGTGCACATCTGGAAAGATGCTTTTGGTGATCACCACGCGAGTCACAGGGAAGGAGCGCGGAACGCATACAGGTTCATCCATGACGCTCTGTGCCGTGAATACGGGATGTTCCAACTTCAGGAGCAGGCAAATGACCCTTTTGAGGCAGTTGGCGAATTTCTCCTGAGAACGAAAGATGTAGAGAAAGCTATCGACGTTATTGAGCTCTCCTTCAGGTATATCGACAGGACTGTTCGCGAACACCCATATGAACATGAGGGTATCAAGCTTTCGCCTGATAAGGCGATTGCGGAACTGAATGCTCGTTTTTGTGAACATGGCGTGGGATATCAGTACGAGTCTGGCCAGATGATCCGCGTGGACTCGCAACTCATTCATAGTGAGGTTGTTCAGCCGGCCCTTCGGTTCCTCGCAGCAAAGATGTATCGGGGGGCTAACCAGGAGTTCCTATCAGCCCATTCACACTACCGTGCACGGAAGCACAAAGAATGTCTTAACGATTGCTTGAAGGCACTCGAAAGCACGATCAAGGTCATCTGCGACAAGCGGAAGTGGTCATATGCTCCGAAAGACACGGCCAAGAAACTTATTGGAGTTGTGTTCGCCCAAGGGCTTGTTCCGCAGTTCATGCAATCGCATTTCGCCGGTTTGAGATCAACCTTGGAAGCTGGTGTTCCCGCGGTGAGGAATAAACTCGGTGGACACGGACAGGGAATGGTTCCGACGTCCGTTCCAGAGTTCATCGCATCCTATACTTTGCATCTGACCGCAGCGGCGATCGTTTTTCTCGCTAAAGCCGATAGCGAATTAAAATGAAGCGGACCGAACCAATTCATTCACCTGACGGTGTATTTCACCACCAGTGCATACATCGCCGGTGATACCAGGCGTTAGATGCACCAAATCTAGGCTGTACGACCACGAAGTATTCTGTCGGTGTAACAGATAATTCTTGGTTTGAGTTCTTACTAAGCCTGAAAGCCACAAAGTCAATTTCTGGCGTCCGCGTGGTAGATCGTTCAGAGCAATAGAAGTTGCTACCCCCTTCATCTTTGAGGATGGCGAGGATCTCCTCCAGGAGAACCCATCAACTACGTTCTGATGAGTGGTCTCCTCTCCCTGGTGGGCATAAGCGCCAACGTAAGAACACAGTATTCTGGGGCATTTGTCATTCCGGCCTGCCTGTCCCGTTGGGACGGCAGACAGGCGAACCCCGGATCGGGGTCCAGGGGAGGGCTCGGGACTCCAGAGGATAGCATATGAATAAGCAACCCGCAGCCTGTATTCTGGCAAACAAGAGGGAAGCTGTTGGGAAGGAAGGGGATAGGCTACTTCTTGAGTATGCTAGTGTCCTGGGAGAAAGTGGCTTGTCCCTTTTCCAGCCATGTAGCAGCAGGATTTGTATGGAACAATTGCTTGACTGGATTCCGGCCTTCGCCGGAATGACGGTGCACACTAACAATCGGAAACTGCAGTCTTACGGAAGATAGCCTTAACTTAGCGGTTATGAGGGAAGGGAGAGAATTGAGGTGAGGGGGATGGCGGCAGCCCTGAGGTTCCTGCAGCGTCAAGTCATCATTATCCGTCTGCTGGATACTAATAAGCCACCATGTCTCCTCCCGCAAGATCGTCGCCCGAAACCCTCAAGAACATAGCATCCTTGACGTTACACGCCGAACGAGCTAGTATCGGTATGCGACTCAATAGTGGTTAAAAGGGATTCCTGGGCGAAATCAGGAGTGATGGCTATGCGAGAGAAGCAGAACTTGGCTACGCCCTGTGGGCTCTACTGCGGATCCTGCAAGTTCTATATTGGACAGAGGTGTGCCGGGTGCGGTACCCCGACAGAAAGGGATGCGCCATCTTTGATTGCTGCCGTGGCGAGAAGCACCTTCGCTTCTGTGTAGAGTGTACCGACTTCCCGTGCGAACAACTGCGTAGGAGTATCGGCTTGCATCCTGACTGGTTAGCTGAGCAAGCCGAGGTGTCGATGCCGGGAATGGAGGGTAGTTTGTGAGAGCACCCGCCGCTGAGCTTTAGCGTTCGACAGGAGAGACAATGAGATCAATTGAAGAAAATTATCAGCGTATTACGGATGACCGGCGTTCATTCGATATTTGCTTCTGGCAATCTCAAGGTGATCGTGCTATTTTTGAGGCAGTATGGGAAATGCTGGATGACTACTTCTTCATTCGAGGTGAAGATGCTGACGAGCTCCGACTTCAAAGAACTGTTGAATCTTTTCGCAAAGCATGAAATCCGCTATCTCATTGTAGGTGGCTACGCAGTAATGAAATACAGCGAGCCACGATTCACTAAAGATCTTGATGTCTGGATAGCGACTGACCCAGAGAATGCAAACGCTGTATATGCGGCATTGAAAGCATTTGGCGCACCGCTGGCAAATCTTACCGCAGATGACTTCACCCGCCAGGATTATTTCTATCAAATGGGAAGACCACCTTTGCGAGTTGATATTATGATGTCGCTTCCGGGAGTCGAATTTGAAGAGGCTTGGAAAAACCGTGAGATGGTTGAGTTGGATGACCTTAAGATTCCGTTTATTTCGAGATCTGACCTGATCAGGGCAAAGGAAGCTAGCGGAAGACCGCAAGACAAGATCGATGTCGACAAACTCAGGGAAGCCGAACAATTGGATGCGGTCGACGAGAAATAGCACGCCACTTTGCTTTACGCCATTTCTCGCGAGTGATCCGCAGTGATCCCCACCGTTGGTGAAGAAACGCAGTCATCGGGAGGCATCGCGGTGAGTTATGTCGAGAAACCTCAGCGGAGTCAATTTCTGGCGTCCGAGTGGCAAGTTGTTGAGAGCAATAGAAGGTGCACCTTTCGTCTTGGACAATGGCGAGAATCTCCTGTGGAAGGACACGTCAGCGACTTCTTAATGGGTAATCTCCTCTCCCTGGTGGGATAACCGCTAACGTAAGAACACAGTATTCTGGGCCATTTGTCATTCCGGTGCATACTAACAATAAGAAACACCGGCCTATAGGAGATAGGCGTAACTTAGCGGTTATGAAGAGTCCGCCTGTGTAGTACCGTGACTCAACCTACTGTAAACAGCAAGGGAGAGGCGTGCCAAACAATCTCACCCTCACCCCTGATCAAGTCAGGGGCAGGCTCTCACCTCTCCCTTCACCTCGCCCCGTTTAGTAGTAGGATTGGAGTTACTACATGGGGCAAGGGAGAGGGATCAGATGGATGCTAAATAATCTTCCCTCCCCGATCGAGGGAGGGAATTAAAGGGAGGGGGAGAAACAGTGCAACCGTGTAGTAGCACGAGTGAACTTGGTGGTGCTGATTCCGCTTGCTAGGTTTCATGGATTAGAGAGTATCGGTAGAGCTGCAAGGCATGTCGCGCCTGGGTGATCTACTTCAAACTCTCAAGAGCATAACATCCTTGACACTACACGCCGAACGAACTAGTATCGGTATGCGGCTCAATATTGGTTAAAAGGGATTGTTATACGGAGAATAATAGATGAGCAAAACAACGAAAGTTGAACAAGGAAAGAAGCTTGTTTCCAAGCTTGCCGACATATGTCGAGAGCTTGAGGACAAGCATATTGGGGAGCTATTCAGTGGTCGTACGATCGAAGAACTACTGATGGCGATTCTCGACCCGATGACTGTGAAGCACTACGAGAACTACGCCGAATTTTTCCTGGCTAACAAGACTCGGTCGAGTTTTCTAGCAGGGTTGAGACTCCATATTACACGTCACTATAGCTTTGAGGGCAAGACCAAAGACGGTCGCAAAGGTTACGTATCTCCAATCGAGGCCCAGTGGTTTGATGATGGAGTAATGCTGCTCGAGGGTAAAGAGCGGTTTGCTGGACTCATTGCACTCTATCGCGGTGGCAAAACAACCTACGCGGTCGCGGCAAGAGATGCACAAGAAGGAGATAAGCTTGGCCCCGACGACTTCCTCTTCGTGAGCCCTGATGATCCAAAGTTTGGGGCGAAGTTGCCTGAACCTGACAAACTCGACGTGCCCGTTCATGAACTTGAGGAACTGCTGCGTACACGACAAAGCGATGAGTCTAAGTATCAGGAACTTTTCGCGGCGAATCCCTGGGTTTTCGGGCTTCAGTACAAAAGCATTCAACGTCACGAGGCGCTTGACAACGAGAATATCCCCGACTTCACAGGGGTGCGCGTACGCGACTCCTGCTGGGATATTATAGAGCTCAAGCCGCCTACGATGCGAGTATTCCGTCCTGATGGCGAGTTCACCGCCGATTTCAACGCAGCTTGGAACCAGACCGAGAGATATCTGAATCTTGCCCGCGAAGATAAGGACTACCTTAAGCGAAAGGGGCTGCGTTTTGATAACCCCATTGCATTGCTCATATGCGGTTACGATTTACCAAAAGAGCACGTGAAAAAGATTCGTATTAAAGAGCGCATGAACCCGGCCATATGCTTGAGGACGTTCAACGACATGCTTGTTTTCATGAGGTCCACAGTGAAGTTCATCAAGGACCACGCCGTATGACAATTAATTGCAGCAGATTTGCCCCGCTACGCTCCGCAAACTGCTGAATTAAATCGTTACCCGCCAGAGCTCGCTGCACATAAGGGAGGCCACTTCATGACCAAACGGGGCGAAATCAGTTACATGAGACTGGCGATCCGTGAGGCCAGGAGGTCAAGAGCAGAAGATGATAGACCGCACCCCTGTGTTGGCGTTGTAGTAGTTCGCGGAAACGAAGTTCTGGCTTCGGCCTGTCGAGGCGACTTGGTTCCAGGCGATCACGCCGAATATACTGCCCTTGAAAAGAAGCTTGGGTCCGATACGCTTTCGGGGTGTACGGTCTATACAACCTTGGAAC
>JAUWPW010000066.1 GCA_030611415.1 Candidatus Bipolaricaulota bacterium | reverse complement strand
ACGTGCCTGCAAGTTCTCGGCACTGAGTCCAGTCACAGGTTGCGGGAATACAGCATGAAAGGCTGAAACTGCCTTTGTTATTTCAATTTCCACAAGCTCTATCCCAAGCGTCCTCGCCAAGGCTTTTGCGTCCTCTCTACTCATCTCTGAGGTGATTCTGCTTGGAAGGAAGACTCCGGTTATTGCCGCTTCACCGAGCGCTTCAGCAGCCAGTGCAGCAACTACGGCAGAGTCAAGCCCCCCAGAGATACCAATGATTACCTGCTTGAAACCATTCTTCTGTACATAGTCATGAATTCCAAGTACTAGCGCTCGATGGATCAAATCAATTGAATGCTGAGTTCGCTGCTTGACTGGTATCAGCTTTTCTAGGTCTAGAACAAACAAACCCTCGCTGAAATAGGGGGCTTCGAACAAGAGATCGCCTTCTTGCCCTACGACGAAGCTTCCTCCATCATAGACCAATTCATCCTGCCCACCAACAAGGTTAACACAGATTAGCCTGACTCCATTTTCCTTTGCTCTCTTTGTTGCGAGCTCGCGGCGATCGATTTGCAGGCCGTTAACAAATGGTGACGCAGAGATATTGATCACGACCTGTGCTCCCAGGCTTGCCTGAACATCCATAGGCCCATCGTTAGCCCACAGATCCACGCATACATTGATTCCAAACCTTATTCCACGGAAATCGAACACCTGCGCACCGGGCCCAGAGGTAAAGTATCGTCCGTCACTACAAATGTCATACGATGGAACGATGAGCTGGCTCTCCTTACCAATCAAAGTGCCATCGCCAAAGAAAAATGCGCTGTTGCCAAGGCCAAGTCCTTCTCTGTCTCCCAGCAAACAACGACCGTTCCTCTCGGCTGGCCTTTCTGCTGCACAAGACGAGATAGCTCCAACAATTACGCCAATCCCTGCCGATGAAGAAGCAATGTCCTCCAGTGCTCGCTGCACCTGTTCGACGAAATCTCGTCGCCAGAGAAGATCCTGTGGTGGAGATCCAGGCAGTGCCAGTTCGGGGAAAATGACAAGGTCACTACCTGCACATCGTGCCTTCTCAATATAGGAAAGGATTAGCTTTAGGTTTTGGTCAATCGCCCCAACATGAGGATTTATTTGAGCAATTCCAATGCGCATGGTTGGATTATAGGCTGTATATGTTTGCTGGTCCACTCTCTTCGGCGAACGCCAGACTATCACTGAAACGGCAAAGGTTCTTCACTTGTTCATCATCAAGGCATGCAATCTTCCCCGTCACTAAGTCACCGAGCCTCACCGGGCCGATCGCAACTCGCTTGAGGCGAATGATTTCAAGATCAAAATGCGAGAATAGACGTTTGATTTCGTGTTTTCTCCCCTCAGCCAGGGTTATACATATACGCTTTGGGCTTCTCTTCAACTCACCCTTGACGATGCACAACACCTCCTTGTCTTCCGTAATGCCATGCTGCATTTCCAAGAAAACCTGTTCCATTTTGCCTGCTGCGGGAAAGTGAGAAAGCCAAACCGCATATGCTTTTCTCACTTGATATCGAGGATGACTTAGGCGCTGTACGAGCTTGCCGTCATTTGTCAGCAGCAGGAGTCCTTCAGCATCCTGATCAAGACGACCAGCCCATGTATAACCAATGAATCCTTCAGCACGTAGGACACGGCCCACTGTATTGCCACAATGCGGGTCATCGTGACTACACAAGACGCCAACTGGTTTATAGTATTTATAGACACGATGCTGTGGAGGAAGAATACTCAAAGGATATCCGTGTAGGCGAAGCTCCCCAAGTGTACCGGGAGTAATTGTAAGGAACGGATTGCACACTGTTTCTCCATTTACATCGATTTCACCGGCATCGATAAGGGCACGTGCCTTTCGTCGTGAGATCCCGGCCTGCATCTGCACCAGTTTAAGCAATTTAAGTGTAGGTTTGTCGTTCATAGACATAAGAGATACCTCACTATTCGGCAAAGATCAAGGTCACAGCCAATACATATCAGCAGCATACCAGCAAACTGCTACAGGTTCCATTTTCTGGTGCGTTTGTGCATAATAAGGCATCCTATACTAGAGAGGAGCTGCATGCGCTATTCCGTTGAACAGATCCCATTGGGAGATCGGCGATTGCGCTTATTTGTCAAAGTTCCTTGGCAAATTCACTATGGTGATCCTAACTGGACCCCACCACTTCGCGCTGATCTATTGGGGAGCCGTATCTTGCGTATTACTGGTCGCCTTACCCCAGAACACCCTTATCATCAGAATGCTGAGGTGACCCATTTCCTTGCACGATCGGGAAAACGGCTCTTGGGTCGGGTTTCAGCCGCAATCAATCACAGGTTCAACGAATACCACGATTCTTCCATTGGTTTTTTTGGTTTCTTTGAAACAACCAATGACTTTGCAATAACTCGTGCTCTTCTAGATCATGCACGAGACTGGCTGGGCGCAAGAAAGATCGATGTAATGCGTGGACCAGGTGGGTACTCCACAGCCACACACGAGTCGAATCAGGGTATTCTCATTGACGGTTTCAATACACCAGCAACAATAGAATTGACTCATAATCCTTCCTACTATCGCGAATTCCTTGAGCGTTATGGCTTTGTTAAAGTCAAGGATTATCACGCCTATTGGATTGAGCTTAAGAACAAGCCACAGCAAGATCTAGAGCGACTTGCACATGTCGTTCTTGCTCGACGCGACATCAAGATACGTCAACTCAATCTTTCCTGCTTGCGCGAAGAGGTTGACCACATTGTCGAAATCTACAACAAGGCGTGGGTAAACAATTGGGGATTTCTTCCTTTAACCGATACTGAAGCAGAAGCCATAGCAGCTAGTCTAAGGATGGTTGCTGATCCTGGATTGATACGTTTTGCATATGTGAGCGGTGAACTTGCGGCTGTCTTGGGCGCGATCCCTGATCCCAATGTCTGTTTGCGTCCTTGCTGGAAGCGCTCTCTTGATACTGATGTGGCAAGGGTTTGCCGTCTTATGCTCGGCCGTCGGCGTATTGATCGTACTCGTCTGATGTTCTTTGGAATTTGCCCCCGCTTTCGCAAGCTAGGAATCGATGCTGTGCTTTACCACGAGGTACTTTCCTACGCTTTGAACCGCGGATACCGTACATGTGAGCCGTCGATGCTGCTGGAAGATAATGATCTCATCCTGCGTGCATGTGAATCGATGGGAGGACGCCGCTACAAAACCTGGCGTATCTATGAAATGCCTCTGTAGAGGCTTGTTCGACGACAAGTTGCTTTCCTCTTAGAATGGCACTACGGAGGCCACAATGAAAGTGATTGGACTTGCAGGAGAGGCTGGATGTGGAAAGAGTACGGTGGCACACAAGCTTTCCCAACAAGATGATGTCATATACATCGATCTAGACAAGATTGCCTGGCAAACCTATCGGCCACGTACATTGGTTTACACGCAGCTCATTGCTCGATACGGAGACCAGATCCTCCGTTCAGATGGTGAGATCTCTCGGGACAAGCTTGGTAGAATTGTCTTCTCTGAGGCAAAGGCGCTCGATGATCTGAATGCAATAGTTCATCCGGCAGTGAGCAATCACTTGCGGGGAATCATCGAGAATGAGAAAGCCCAGGGTACGGAGCTCGTCGTTGTGGAAGGTGCACTTCTTGCCTCATCTTCATATGTGGATACCTCATTGTTTGATGTTGTCATATGGCTTGAGGCAACACAAGAGACGCGCGCGAAACGCCTTAAAACGGCTGGACGCGCGAAACACGTAGAACGAAGGGTGTTCCATTTAGAACACCCTAAGGTTGTCACAGTCAGTGCCGAGGGAACTGTAGACCACATTGCGGATCGCATTCTTGAAGTTGTCAGAAATCTAGAAACGGTGACGAGTGATGAGTGACAAGAACCAGTCGAGAGCCCAGAGCCAAGAACTGCAAGTTACCGGTGAAAGGAGAGGAGGCTTTGTGAAAAGATTGCTGCTCTTGTTTGTCGTGCTGGTTCTCTTGGTAGCTCTTGCCGCCTGTCCTAAGTGTGTTCGGATCGATGCCCTTTTGCACCAGGTGCAAGAGACCCATACTGGAGTTACTATCGACCGCCGCGAGATCCACACTGAAGGGAACATTGAGCCATTACAGAGGCTCGAGGACCTTTACCAAATGCGTGCTGAGGATGTGCCAGTTGTCTTCATCGATAACGAGTACTTCCAAGGTGCAGGAAGAGCGGTGGAATACAGTATCAAACAGGGGCCATCCGCTTCGCGGTAGAGAATGGATCGATCTCGCCTCTCCTACGATTAGAGAGCATGGGAGATAGATCGCAAGTGGCATTTCCCGAACTTACTGTTCCTACTGTCATTGCTGCTGCTGCAGTGGACGCGGTCAATCCCTGTGCCTGTGGTGTTCTGGTCCTCCTCGGGATTGCCATGCTTGTACTAATAGGATTTGGCTATATGTGAAAGATAAAGATATCCCAAAGGCTACCACTACCCTTCAGCTTGACAGGGTAACGGAACTGTGCTAGTTTTACTTCAAATGGTTTTGCAAGAACTGGTATGATTCTTCTATCGAAGCTTGAACTAAGGGGGATAGATGGGACTGGGACTTCATAATGCCCTGCAGCGAGGAGCAGATATTATCATCCAGAAATCATTACGTGAAGGGTTCGCTCTTACGGTCACCGAGGCAATGTGGAAAAGGAAGCCGGTAGTAGGCAGCAATGTTGGTGGAATCCCATTACAGGTTACGGATGGCGTTACAGGCTTTCTGGTTCGCTCAATCGAAGAAACGGCTGAACGGATCACTTTCCTGCTACATAACCATGAACTGGCAGTAGAGATGGGAGAGGTAGGCAAAGAGCAAATCCGCAAGAATTTTCTCATAACACGGCAGATCAAAGACTATCTGCGACTTATGTCCATTATTGCTCCGTAGATCTTGCTTTCGGAAAGGAGCGGAAGAAATGAAAGAAGCCTACTTAGGGGCATTTGATGTTGGCGGCACAAAAGTCACCGTACTGATTTCTGATTTGTCGGGAAGGATCATAGAGCGGTTGAGAGAATCAACCCTTGTTCAGGGAGGGCAGTTCGTTCGTTGGAAGGATGGCACGGCCTACTACGGTATATCTCAACAATTAGTGGAAATGCTCCGCCGCGCTATGGCCTCTGCCGGGGTTGACATCCTCTCCGGAATTGGGATTGGCTCAGCGGGCCCTATCCAAGAGGGAACCATTAGGAACTCTACCAACATAAG
>JAUWPW010000045.1 GCA_030611415.1 Candidatus Bipolaricaulota bacterium | reverse complement strand
TATCCAACGACATACCGGGGTAGAGGAGGAAGAATGATAGTTCTACTGGTTCTCCTCTCCTTGCTTCCAGTACTTGCTGCCTTCGCCCTAAGCCGACGGAGGCGCTTCACCGCGATTGTCGGGATGGGGTTGTTCAGCTTGATCCTTTCAGCCGTATATCTCCTTTTACATGCACCAGATGTAGCTGTTACCGAAGCAGCAATCAATGCCGCACTCATAACTTTCATCTACATTATTGCCATCCGCAAAACAGGAAGGCTAGTAGTAGTGAGCGACGAAATCCCTGGCCTCCTTTACCGTGAAGGGGAACAGATTTCGGGGCTTGAACACGAGATCCTCTCTGGCTTCGCCAAACAGCTTGGCCTTGAGTTAGTAATCCGTTTTCTTCCTGTCGAGCAGATACCAAGAGCACTACAGCAAGGGGAAGCAGACATTGGAGCGGGAGGAATCATTTCAGAAATTGACGACAACAGAGTACTCAAGACCCAAGGATATCTTCCTACCGCTCTATACCATCTTTCAAGACAAACGAAACCTCATCTCAAACAAGAAGAATCAGCGATTACCGGTTTTTTCTCCGACCTTAAGGAAGAGTTTCAAGCAGGAAAGATCTCAGCGTGTACCCTTGACTTAGCAAGGTTTGTCGCGCTCTCTCGCTCGGATCTTTCCCCCTACACAGTGAAGCGACTTGATGGTCTATTCTCCTATATCTTCCTTGTTGCCCCTGCCCGAGAACGGCTCCATCATCAATTTGTCTCCTATCTCAGCAAACTAGAGGAAAAGAGAGAACTAGACAAGCTAACAAGGAGATATTTCTCGTGAGACATAGACGTATTGGGCTTAGCATTTATGCAACCATTCTGGTCTGTTGTTTCTGTGGTTTGGTGATCGCATTCTTCTCTTACCAGGAACCAACAAGAGAGCTTGGAGCGATCTATCTCTCTCGGGCGCCAAGTGAAACCGGCGCGGCGAATATCGTAACTGCGATCTATCTCAATTACCGTCTCTATGATACCTTGTTTGAAATCCTGATCTTCTCTGTTGCAGTCCTTGGGGTTCGTTTCTACCTATCAGACTACAGAGAAAAGGAAATCGTGGAAAAGATTCCAGAGTCACAGGTTGTGCGCACTTCGGCAGACCTCTTCTTTCCTCCAATCTTTCTCATCGGGATCTACCTTACTCTGTTTGGACATCTCTCACCCGGCGGAGGATTCAGTGGCGGTGTCGTCGCTGGGACAGCCTTACTGCTGTGTGCTGTTGCTCTCGGAGCAAATACGGTAGGAAAGAGATTCCATGAGCCAACCCTCAGATGGCTCGAGTGGGGAGTACTCCTCGTAGTGCTCAGCCTTCCCCTTCTTCCCATTGTTGTTGGCCGACTTCCTTTTACTGCATTATTACCCCCCGGAACGATGGGAAAGGTAATAAGCGGAGGCTCCATACCAATCGATAATCTCTTGATCGGAATCAGGGTGTTCATTGGGACCTGGGTGATTATCCATTACTTCATGCGTCATCGGGGGGAAGTCTAATGTTAATGATTGCTGGGGTCACTGTTGCGGTGATTCTATTTGGCATCGGTCTTCTCGGAATGATCTTTCGTCGCGACCTTATCATTAAGCTCCTTTCTCTTGGTTTAGTAAATGGAAGCGTAATGCTGTGCCTGGTTTCACTTGGCTCTCGAGCAAACGGAACTGCCCCGATCATCCGCGGGCCAGGGAATACTAGTTATGTCAATCCACTACCACAGGCACTTGTGCTGTCCGCTATTGTCATCAACTTTGCCATCCTAGCCTTGGCGCTTGTGTTTGTTATGCTACTTGTAGAACACTATCACAGCACTGATTCACAGCGAATCGAGCACGAAATCAAGCGGGAGAAAGAATTGTGACCATTATCGTTCTTCTCCCACTACTGCACTTTGTGTTTGCTGTCCTCTGTCTCTCGTGGCAACGTGGAACTCGTGGGATCATCGTTGCCGCATTACTTATCGATACAATTCTGCTAGGGGCACTGTTTGCGGTACTCGATCAGGCTGGATCCATCTCCATTACACTTGGCGGGTGGGGGAGAAATGTAGGAATTGAACTTGTCGCTGACCGTACCAGCTTGGTCTTTGCCTTTCTTACCCTTTTTCTTGAAGGGAGCATTCTCCTTTACTTATGGCGAGAGCATCTTCAACCTTACTTTTTCATGCTGCTTCACCTTCTTCTTGGCGCTGTCTTTGCAGTTCTGTTTGCGCAAGATCTGTTCAACATTTATGTGATCATGGAGCTTCTTACCCTTGTTAGCTTCCTACTCGTGGGCTATGGAAAGCGCCCTTATCAAATCTGGGCAAGCCTGAAATACCTTTTTCTCGCCTCTCTAGGAATGGGTATCTATCTACTTGGTGTAGCAGTTGTCTATTACCATGCCGGAACCATGAACCTTGGGCTTATCGCCACCCAGCTCACTGAACAGCAAGACACCACATGGGTACTTCTTGCTTCCTCATTGCTGGTCACAGGAATAGCCGTAAAGGCCGGAATCTTTGTTTTCTCATTGTGGTTACCGGCAGCACATGCCAGCGCTTCTCCAGCAGTATCAGCCCTACTATCGGGGCTAGTGATCAAAATGGGGGTTGTAGTGCTACTCAAGCTAGCTGCAATTTTTCCCCTGTCGGGCTCGCTGCTCGTTCTCGGATCACTAACCGGTATCCTAGGAATCATCTATGCCATAACTGCCTATGAACTGAAATACATGCTAGCATTCCATACCCTATCTCAAATCGGATACCTGTTGATCGGCATTGGTACAGGCTCCAAAGTCGCTCTTTCAGGAACCCTTTGCTATGCTTTTGCTCATGGCTTATTTAAGGGCCTTTTGTTCCTCGCCGCTGGATCAGCCATTCAAGCGACAGGAAAGAAAGATATTCGTGAATTGATTATGGAAAGATCAAATATCTCCTTAGTAACGCGTGCGGCCCTTCTTATTGGGACACTGGGAATCATCGGCCTTCCTCCATTTGCTGGGTTCTGTGGGAAAGCGCTGCTCAATGCGGGAACCCAATCATATGTAACGCAAATAGTCCTTGCTCTGTTGTCATTTGGAACCGTGGTCTCTTTTGCTAAACTTATCCCTCTCTTTCGGTTTAAAGGCGGCGGCTATCTGCCTCGTACAAAGAGTCTATCTTTTCTTATTCTGGCCCTACCAATAGTGCTATTCTTTCCCCTGACTCATCTTTTCGTTCCTGCCTGGCAATGGCAAACAAGCTTAAATATCTCCGTATTTATAAAGAACTTGGTCGTCATCGGCATGGGAATTCTCTTAGCCCGGCCAATTGCCAATCACTTCCCTCATTTGGAGAAACGCTTTTTTCGGCTAGAAGAAGCGGCAGTCGTTATTCTTTCTGGCTTTTTCCTTGTGTTCTTACTCCTACTCTTTGCCTAGTTCTTTGATCTTCTCATGTTACCCTTCTAAAATAAGAGAAAGATCAGAGGGGGCAAAGCATGGGAAAACAAGAAGTACTTGATAGCACTCTAAAACAGATCAAGAAAGTCTATGGTGAAGGGGCAATTATGTGGCTTGGCGACGGAGCACAGGTATTGCAGATGGAAACAATCCCTACTGGGTCTCTTGCGCTTGATATTGCAACTGGTGTTGGTGGTATACCGCGTGGAAGAGTCGCTGAGATCTTCGGCTCGGAATCAAGTGGGAAAACGACGCTTGCTCTACACATAATTGCAGAAGCCCAGAAAAGAGGAGGAATAGCAGCATTTGTTGACGCGGAACACGCCCTTGACCCAACTTATACACGCGCATTAGGAGTAGACCTTGACCACATGCTCCTTGCACAGCCAAACTCAGGAGAACAAGGGCTCGAGATTACCGAACAGCTTACACGCAGTGGAGCAATTGACATTATCGTAATTGATTCTGTGGCCGCACTTGTTCCCATCGCTGAGATCGAAGGACAGATGGGTGATTCACAGGTGGGACTGCAAGCACGATTGATGAGTCAAGCGATGCGCAAGCTCTCAGGCGCAATCTCTCAGTCAAGAACAATCGTTGTCTTTACAAACCAGCTTCGTTCGGTAATCAGTGGATCGCGCTTTGGTCCTTCAACCACTACTTCAGGAGGACGTGCCCTCAAGTTCTATGCCTCCCTGCGACTGAGCTTATGGCCATCCAGCAGAATCGAAGAAGGTTCATCGGAAATTGGAAGAACTATCAACGTGCGTGTGGTAAAAAACAAGGTCGCTCCACCATTCAAGGAAGCAACCTTTGACATCATTTATGGCAAGGGAATCGTGCGCTCACGTGATCTATTACATACAGCAGAATCACTTGAACTCGTTGCACGTAGTGGCTCCTGGTACTCCTTTGGCGACACACGCCTTGGCCAGGGTATTGGGAACAGCGCCCGTGCGTTAGAGGAAGACCCACAACTTGCCAATGAGATTGAAACAGCTATTCGAGACAAAGCCGGTTTTCCCAACACCCCTATAGAGGAGGTTGCAGACGCTGACTAACCCTTGGCAAAGCTTGATTCGCCTACTTCGCTATCAGCCACGTAGCATAGCAGAGTCCCGCAAAAGGCTGCAATCACAGGGATTCTCCGATGAGGCGATTGAAGAAACACTGCAACGGGCTGAGACAGCGAATTTGTTGAATGATCGTTTGTTTGCCCGGTTGTGGGTAGAAGAGAGGCTTTTAAATCGTCCCCTTTCACAACAAGCTATCAAGCGAGAACTCCTCAAGAAGGGTATCGCTAAAGAGACAGTTACACAAGTAGTGGAAGAACTCTACCCCCATGAGAAAGAGCGATGGCTTGCCCTAAAACTGGCCCAGGAACGTTTCGAGCGCTATCGGGGGTTAGATGAGAAACGGCGTACCCGCCGGATGATATCTTACCTCACCCGGCGTGGCTTTTCCTTTCCTCTTGCACTAGAGATAGTTCGTTCCTTGGAAGTTCAGTGCAATAATGAATAAAAGTACTTTTGTTTGCCAAGGGTGAACTGATGACTAAGATACGAGTTGGCACAGGAATAGATTTTCACAGATTAGTCAAAGGAAGACCGCTCATTATCGGTGGGGTAAACATTCCGTATTCCAAAGGACTTGTTGGACACTCTGATGCCGATGTCCTTACCCATTCCATCTGTGACGCACTTCTCGGCGCGGCCGGGCTAGGTGATATTGGAACACACTTTCCCGACTCCGACGAGCGCTATCATGGAATCGACAGCCTAAAGCTACTCAAACAGGTAACCGCAATCCTTGCTAAGGCAGGGTACCATACTGTGAATGCTGATTGTTCGCTCATCGCGCAAGAGCCAAAGCTAACCCCCTATTTCCCTGAAATGAAAAGACAGCTGGGAAATGTGATTCACCTCTCATCTGAATGTATCGGCCTCAAGGCGACAACAAGTGAGGGAATGGGGGCACTTGGCCATGGAGAAGGAATCGCCGCAACGTGTGTATGCCTTATCGAAAAAGCTTGAGGATATCCTGATAAGTGACAACGAGCATCAGGGCAATCAGGATGAGGAAGCCGATTGCGTGAATCATCCCTTCCCGCTCGGGTGGGATTGGTCTTCGCCGGATGGCTTCGTACAAGGCAAAGGCAGCGCGACTCCCGTCAAGAGCAGGGAACGGAACCAAATTGAGCAGTCCCAGGCTCAAGCTCAAGTAGGCGAAAAGCTGTAGAAAGACACTTGCCCCTTGTTCTGCCCAATCCGTAAGCATGCGTGCAATCCCGATCGGGCCAGCCACTGTCTCGCTCACAGCAATCTGTCCAGCGATGATACCGTGGATCCAGTCAATCATTAACCGCACGTAATTTGCAAACTCTCCTGCGCCGATGATAATCCCCTTGGCGAAATCAGGGCGACGGTAGGTGGTCCCAAGATCGGCAAGTGTTATTCCTGAGAAGACCTGATCAAGCTCCAATCCGCCTGTCTGTATAACACATATTTCTTCCACGCCCATACGAAGAATGCTGACCTCAATTGACTCAGCCGGGAGATGCTCGTTCATCCCCAGAAGGAGATCGATGCCTGTTCTTGTGGGCACGTCACCTACCGAAACAATCGTGTCTCCTGCTCTCAACCCAGAGGCAAGGAGCACTGATGATGGATCAAGGGCAGTTAGTATATTCGTGTAAGTGATCGGGCTCGGATAGATCCCAATGAGGTAGCGCCCTTCTTTCTCGTCAAACTTGGGGGTCATCGCGAAGCTGCGATGACTGCCATCTCGTTCAACCAGCACCTCGATTGGTGCACCTTCGCATCCCTGAACCGCACGGTCCAAATCCTCGACCGTATAAGTTGGGACTCCTGTAATAGAAATGATCCGATCGCCGGGAATGAGCTTAACCTCGGCTGGCTTGCCGGGAATCAGGGCAGCTACCTGCAGCAGCGGAACCCCAAACATCCACAGCGCGAAAACAAGAACGAGGAGAGTCATCAATAGGTTAGCAGCTGGACCGGCCAGGCTGATCAAGATACGAACAAGCGGTGGCCTGTTGTAAAGAAGGCGCCCCTTGGGAATCTCGGGATCTGTTTCCTCGCGATCTTCTCCGGCCATTCGTACATAGCCGCCAAACGGAAGCGCACGAATTGAGTAGAGTGTCTCGCCAATCCTAAGTGAGGCAAGTTTTGGACCAAACCCGATGGCAAACTCTTTAACGTACACTCCGGTAAGTTTAGCCACTAGAAAGTGCCCACCTTCATGTACCCCAACTAACACAAGAAGTGTTCCAACAAGAAGCAGAAATGTAATCATTTAAGCCTTTCTACCCGCATAATCAAGACCTTGTCCGTTTCTGAGCTAACTCGCACCGCATTGGATAAGCGTACCCCTACCACCCACAGAATCTTCTCCTTATCACACAAGATTGGCAATCTACTACGTTCATAGAACGGAATGTGTTCATCGATTAAGAAATCCTTAAGTTTCTTCTCCTCTTTCATCCCAAATGGACAGAACCGATCGCCAGGCCGACGGCTGCGAAGACAAAGAGGGAAACGCACACACGCTGCATCAGCCACCTCTACCGTTTGATCGGTTGACGATACTTGAGCCTTATCCCTCCGTTCAATAGATAAGGTCACGCTGATCTCAAGAGAAGGGAGCTCCGTCTTTCCAAGCTCCAGCGGAAACTCATATGGCGGCAGCATTTTCGGAGGTTGTGTGCTAAGGGATAACTGATCACCCTGAACCCGCGCGTTGATTCTGGGAAGGTTCACTTCTCCATGAGCATGAGAAGAAGAAACAAGCCGGCAGAGAGACTCGATATGGGATCTTTCGATGTCCTGCAAGTCCCCACGCAGAGAAGCGATCCCACGCCGGACAAGCAGAGCACAAATTGAAGGGGAAAACCCGGCAAGTTCACTCCGAAAAAACGTTAGCTCCCCCTCTTTCTCCGACATGAGAACTTCTTTCCAGGGGCGATCAAGAAGCATTCCAAGGGCTTCCTGTTCTTCCAGAATAAGATCGGCGGTTCGTCCTAAAGCAGCAACGACACGTGGATTATGTTGCTCCAGTAAGGGAAGAACCTTGCAGCGAATCCAATTCCGCGAATACGTTGTATCCTTGTTTGTTCTATCTTCACGCCATGCCAAGGCTCTATCACGCGCAAAGGTCAATACCTCCTCTCGCGATGCATCAATCAATGGACGGATATAAGGCTTGTTCGCCGGGCGTATCCCCTGTAACCCAGTTGGGCCAGCGCCACGAATTAGGTTGAATAGCAGCGTTTCTACGCGGTCGTTTCGTGTATGCCCAAGCGCAATGACCCGGGCACCAACTGCACACGCAGTCTCCGCAAGAAAGCGCTGTCGCACCATTCGGCCAGCTTCTTCTATTCCCACCCTTTTTTCTTCACTTACGGCACGAACATCGATCAATGCACTTTCTACTCTGATCTTTTTCTTTCTTCCCAAAGAAGCAACAAATTGTGCATCCGCTTCTGCTTCAATGCCACGCAAGTCATGATTAAGATGCGCAATGACAAGCTCAAGCCTGTTCTCCTGTGTCAACAGACACAGAATCTCGAGGAGGACAACCGAGTCTACGCCTCCAGAGACAGCAACAAGGATCTTGTCCCCTGGCTTGATCAAGTCATACCGCTCTATGGTCTCTCTAACCCTAGATAGCAACATGAACCAATTGTGGGGGCAAATCCTCGACAAATCAATGCCTGCCCTGTTGTCTTTAACGTCGGACGCAGGTTCCGACGCCAACGAACGGTCTATGTATTCTTGTGCTTAACCTCCGGGTCTTGTCTGCCGTAGCATTCTGAGAGGCAGGTTGGAATGACGGGCGCATACTGTCATGCCGGACCTGATAAGCCCGCCCCGTACTTGATACGGGGGCATCCAGAGGATTGGCAGGATTTGTATACAACCATTATTTGACTGGATTCCGGCGCCTGCCCCGGACCCCGATCCGGGGTTCGCCGGAATGACGGGTGCAGGTTCCGACACTACGAAAGCAAGGTGATCTGCAGCTTGCTGGGGGGTTCTTTGATCCACGGGGGCTTGGTCATCCGGATAGAAAGCGTTATAACTATAGCATGAAACTATGTGTCGGTGTTATGATCATCCTTCTAGCATTGTCTACGGTAGCATTTTCCTATCCCAAACACGCTTTTCTCGACCTTCCTGTCGCTGTTAGTCTAGGCAATCCTGGTCGTTCCTACATCCAAATTAGAGCGCTAAGAGAAGGTCCTGCTCTTAGTATTGGACGAGCAGTTACACCTTCGATTGACGTTGTAGTACGTATCTCTGCGCAAGCGCCTTTCTCTCCACTGTTACATGCAGTGTTGCTGAAGGACCTTGGGCCATTAAGCGTTGCCATAGATCTTGACTACGATGGAGTCTGTGCAATGGTAGGTCTCTTCTTCGGGCCGGTGCGCATTGACTGGGGAAGAACCATCGGCCATGAGGAAGAAAAATGGGTAGCGCTCACCCTTTCACTCGAACAGCGCCTTAGTGTCATTATCGGCTTGGAAGCAATAAAGAAAACCATCTCCTTCCTTGGTGGGCTCCGCCTATTCTCAACAGACGGCTCTTGGGGAGGATCCGCTCTGTTTCACCACCGACAGCTCGAACTTTCTTTTGGAGGCTACTTTCGATTCGCGCATTGGCCGTTTTCTTCTTAGCAATCTTTCTGTTCACGTCAAACATCTTCGCCACATCATTGACAATTCTCTATACCAATGACATTCATTCCCGCCTTGAGCGCTTGGAAAGCCTTTCATCTCTAATCGCTCA
>JAUWPW010000009.1 GCA_030611415.1 Candidatus Bipolaricaulota bacterium | reverse complement strand
TTGCTTTCTCTCTTATGAGTACGGCCTGTAACCATCTGTATCCGGTGTATACCGAATCTTGATCGTGATGGAGGAATCGGTCCTCTAGGGTTAGCCCTATCTCTTCCAGGTTGTCATGGGTCATGTTGAGTGCCTCTAGGGCGAGGGATGTATTCTTGTGTTCGCCCAGCGCCCAGCCAGCAACCCACTTTGTCTTATGGTCAAGGATCGGCATCAGGTAAGCCTTGTTCCTTCCATTGGCGTAGGGGATCTCGGTGAAGTCGGTATACAACACCTGGAATGGTGCTGGATCCTTCATATCCTTCACCAGGTTTAATCCCCTGCTACTCTGCTTGAGATAGCTACGTGGTAAAGAGGGCTTTGGTTTGCTAACTGATCGTAACAACTTAAGGTTAAGGCGGTTCAGTGACCGACGCAGGACGAACTCACCTACCCGATACCTGTTCTCTTGTAGATCAGGTAGGATACGCCGGTATCCATACGCTGGATGTTCTCTCACTACTCGCATTATCGGTTCCCGTAGGTTCCTGTACTTGGTCTCGTAGGATACCTTCTCCTTGTTCTGGTAGTACCAGGTACTCTTAGGCAGCCCGATCGCGGCAAGGCAGGTATTTAAGCCATATTTGTGCTTGTGTTTCTCTACTAGCTTCACCTTATCCTCCGTTACAAGCTGCCGTCCGTAAAATTCTTAAGTAGAGCGATCTCCACCTCTTTTCTTCCCAGGAGTCGCTCTAACTCCCTGATCCTTTTCTCGTACTGCGCTACTGTGGTGGCCTTTCCAAATAGCTCAGGCCCTTTGTTTAAGAACTCCTGTTTCCAACAAGACCCGGTCCCGGGGTGAATACCGTATGCCCGTGCAATCTCTACCGCTTCCCGGTCTCCTTTTAGTACCTCTAGTACTACCTGGAACCTGAACTTAGGGTTGTAGCGGTTACCCTTCTTACTATTACCCACTGTGATCACCTCCCTGGGGGATGAAACCCTATTTCTATCCCCTTCCTTGCGAGGTAATCTTACCATATTGGCTACTATTGGCTTAGTACTGTAGGTGGTGCAACTTTCCCACCGCGGGTCCCCTAGAACACTCTTAATTCTCCTCATCGTTCTTTGACTCCAGACTCATGACTGGCAACTGTTGACTATTTTAGGCCTCGATATCTTCAAACCGCTTAATGGCCATTGTTTTCCCTTTTCTGGTTGGACTCTGGACTTTGGACCCTGGACTTTGGACCCTGGTCTTCTCTGCGCCCTCTGCGCACTGTGCGGTAAGATATCTTTTCTTCTATAACCCATATTTCGGCTTGTCGCAGTAGCGCAAACAGTTCTAAATTAGTGGGATAGGTTGTATTTACATGTGATAGATAACGTTTGCTGTTAGATCACTGTTCGGGAACAGTTCAATTCATGGTTTTTTGACATGTGAAGCGGATTTGAGTATAATTTAATGGGTGGTGAGATGTCTTACGAAGCTGAGCAGATCAAAGTATTGGAGGATTTGGAAGCGGTCCGGACTCGCCCGAGTATGTATGTTGGAAGCACGGGCCAACCCGGGTTAATGCATCTGATCCAAGAAGTTCTTGATAACAGCATCGATGAAGCGCTTGCTGGCTATTGTACCGAGATCAAAGTTACCGTTCATAAAGACAATTCTGTGAACGTAGTTGACAACGGTCGCGGGATGCCTGTGGGAATCCACCCTGAGGCCGGTATCGGAGCAGTAGAATTGGTAATGACCACCCTGCATGCCGGCGGGAAATTCGATAACAAGAGCTATAAGGTGAGTGGTGGACTGCATGGAGTCGGTATCTCTGTTGTAAATGCTCTCTCTGAACACCTCTGTGTAGAAGTAGCACGAGACGGAAAACTATACCGCCAGGAATTCTGCCGAGGCGAGAAGCTGTATGAGTGTAGGGTGGTGGGGAAGAGTAGTGGAACTGGGACAAGCATTACCTTTCTTCCCGATAGTGAGATATTCGGGGAAATCAAGTACAACTTTCCGAAGCTTTCGCACCGCATGCGGGAGCTCTCTTATCTGAATGGGGGACTCCTAATGGTGCTGGAAAACAAGGAAGCCGGAGTCAGTCGTCGGTTTCAGGCAAAAGGAGGGATTGCTTCTTTTGCGAAAGAGCTTGCTGCCAGCAAAGGACCTCTTCACAAGAAACCGGTTTATATTTCGGGCCGAGAAGCAGGGTCAATCATAGAGATTGCGATGCAGTTTACGGAAAGCTACGATGAATCAATCTTTGCTTTTGCCAACAATATAAACACCGTTGACGGTGGAACACACCTAACGGGATTCAAGACAGCCTTGACAAAGTTTCTAAACGAATACGGTCGTGAGAAGAAGATCCTACGCAAGAAAGAGGCAAACCTACGCGGATCAGATATTCGAGAAGGATTAGTTGCGATAATAAGTATAAGACTTCACAATCCCGAGTTCGAAGGACAGACTAAGACCAAGCTAGGTAATCCAGAGGTGGCAAGTCAAGTAGCAGCTGTCGTGCAAGAGCAACTGGCTCTTTACTTTGCGAAAAATCCCAAACTCGCTCGTACAATTATTGAAAAATCGCTTGGGGCTAGTAGGGCGCGAATAGCGGCTGCCAAAGCTAGAAAGATAGCTCGCCGGAAAAACGCGCTCTTCTCCACAACACTACCTGGAAAACTTGCCGATTGTTCCAACTCTGACCCAGCTCAAAGCGAACTGTACATTGTGGAAGGGGACTCCGCGGGTGGCAGCGCGAAGCAAGGTCGTGATAGATCATTCCAGGCAATTCTTCCTTTGCGTGGAAAGGTGTTGAATGTGGAGAAAGCACGTTTGTCGAAGCTTCTTGATAACACGGAACTGAAAGCAATTATTACAGCTTTGGGCACAGGAATTCGTGAAGGGTTCAACGCCAACAAACTTCGGTACCATAAACTGATTATCATGGCTGACGCAGATATCGACGGTGCGCATATCTGTACGCTACTGCTTACCTTCTTCTACCGTTACTTCCGTTCACTGATTGAAGCAGGGTACGTGTATATTGCACAACCACCTCTGTACCAAGTCAAGAAGGGGAAAAGAAAGATCTATTTGTACACAGAGAGTGAGATGGGGCGTTTCCGAGCCGGGAACAATGGCGGTTTTTCTGTAAAACGCTTCAAGGGCCTGGGAGAGATGAATCCTGACGAGTTATGGCACACCACCATGAATCCTGATAATCGTATCCTAAAGAAAGTGGAGATTCGGGAAGCGCTGGAAGCCGATCAGATATTCTCTACGTTGATGGGAAATGATGTTGCCTTGCGTCGAGATTTCATCAAGGAAAACAGCGACAAGATAACACGCCTTGATATCTGACACAATGTAGTGGTTATCCTCAAAAGCGTTGTAAAGTGCTTTACTGAGGTTGCAATCAATGCCGACACTCAGTGAACTGTCGAGATCTATTGCGCAGGCACCTTGTTCAGCCTGGGACGAAGTGATCATCTCAGGAATTACAGAGGATTCGCGCTGTGTCCGACCGGGTTATCTGTTTGTTGCAATTACAGGTTATCTCGACGATGGCCACAGGTACATAGACGAAGCAATTGCGCGTGGAGCGCGTGCCGTTGTCGTAGAGCGGGGTATTACCTGTTCAGTTCCACTAATTAGCGTTCACGATGCGAGGCTAGCCTTAGCACAGCTTTCCGCTGCGCTTGCCGGAGATCCAACTCAAAGATTGTTCACTGTTGGCGTTACCGGAACAAATGGAAAGACCACAGTATGTCACCTTATTGCACACTTGTTGGGAGAGGCAAAGACCGCCCTTGTCAGTACCGTTGCTAACGAACAGCGAAATCTACATGCGGTGACCACTCCGGGAAGCCCAATTATCCAACAACTTGCGCAGAACGCGTTACTAGAAGGCAAGACAAACTTTGTATTGGAGGTTTCCTCGGCTGGTCTTGTGCTCAAACGCGTTGCAGGAGTAGATTTTGATGTCACCGTGTTCACCAATCTTACCCATGACCACCTTGACTTCCATGTCGATAGAAGGCGTTACCTAGATGCAAAGCTCCTGTTGTTCCGGAACTTGAAAGCAGGTGCCTGTGCTATTGTCAACATAGACGATCCCGCATCAAAGGAAGTAATAGCCGCTACAAATGCCAAGGTGGTAACCTACGCGGTTCACCGTAGCGCCGATTTTCAAGCGAGAAATATCACGTATGACGCCCAACGAACAGCATTTACACTCCAAGCCAACGACAACGAAGTAATGACAGAATTGCATCTTCCTGGAGAACATAACGTGTACAATGCTGTTGCAGCAGCAGCAGTTGGCAATTCTCAAGGGATGTCCCTACAGGCGATTTCTCATGCGCTTGGAAAAGCTCAGAGTGTTCCCGGTCGCTATCAGTTCTTTCGAGCTAACAATGGGGCAACAGTAGTTGTCGATTTTGCGCATAGCCCTGATTCTCTAGAGAAGATGCTCCGATCACTTCGTCGGTTTCACAGGAAAATCATATGTGTCTTTGGTTGTGGTGGCGAGTGCGATGCGGAGAAACGCCCCATAATGGGGAGGATCAGTGGAGAACTTGCTGATTTTACTATTCTTACAAATGATAATCCAAAGACAGAAGACAGAGAACAAATCATTACTCAGATCGAGAAAGGCATACAGACAACTGCTGGTGCATATGAAAAGATTGTGAGCCGCCGTCAAGCCATTCGACGCGCCATTACTATTGCTGCATCAAACGATGTGGTCCTGCTTGCCGGTAAAGGGCACGAACCCTATCAGATTATTGGACATGAGTTTGTTCCTTACAGCGATGCTGCTTTTTTGCGAGAAGAACAGCTAGCAAAGTGAGTAATAATGGCTCTCGCGGAGACGGTGAAGCAGTGAAGGGACGGTAATGAGTGACAAGTGATGGGTGATGAATAAGAAACACAGGATAAAGGATTATGGATTATGGATCAAGGGAGAAAAAATGGTCCAGAGTCCAAGAGAAGACACGAAAAGCGGTGATGAGTAACAAGTGAAAAGCCAGGAACTAAAAAACAATGACTGAGAGCTGACCGCTGAAAGCTTCCTTTCCTGACAACTGATAGCTCTTTGCTGATGACTGATAGCTGACAACCGCTTCGGGTCTTAGCGGGTTAGCGAGAAATAAAGAAAATGGGCGAAGCAGGGCTCGAACCTGCGACCTTTCGGATGTGACCCGAACGCTCTTCCAGCTGAGCTATTCGCCCAATATTCTCAGTCTATCATTCTAGCAGCGATACTCTAACGGATCAAGGGTCAAAATCAGCGTTCTCCAACATGCCAGCTAGACTCTCGCCTTCACACTTACGGGTAATCTCCATCAGACTAAGAGGGGTAAGGTCGATGAAATCAGCGGAGACTCGATCCCTGTTTAGTACTTCTTTTACTCTGTCGATCAATTTCTGTACAGCACTGGGGTCTTCCATGTCAATGAAGTCAATGATGATTATTCCGCTAATCTTGCGCAACCGCAATTGTCTGGCGATTTCCTCCGCCGCTTCGAGATTCGCATTAAGTATCGCAGTCTGCTGATTTCGATGCTTCACGTCGGCCCCACTGTTGACATCGATTACGGTTAGTGCTTCCGTTTCATCAATTACTACGAAGCCACCCCCAGTTAGGTCAACGCGCGACGATTGTGTTTCCCGAATTTGCTCTTGTACATGATAGTGCTCGAACAAAGGGGTCTTACCTTTGTACAAACGGATACGACCCCGATACTCCTCCATATATAGATACTCAAGGAACGAGAGTATCTTCTCGCGGAAGAATGGTGAATCTACAATTACTTCACACACATCAGGAAGAAGCCTGTCACGAAGGACTGATTGTACCAGCCCCATAGCCTTGTATAGGAGCTTAGGGGCAGACGAATCCTGAGCTGCTGCTTCAATCGCCTCCCATCTCTCCGCAAGCCATAGATAATCGCGTTCTAGCTCCGCTTTGCTTGCCCATTGAGCGGCGGTGCGAGCAATCATCCCCTGGCCTTGTTGTTTCAGATTTTGCGCAAGCCGTCGTAAGCGGTCATGTAACTCTACGGACTCAACTCGTCTAGAGACACCAATTCGGTCTTCCTTAGGTAAAAGGACCCAAAAGCGTCCCGGGAGACTAATTTTGGTTGTTCCTTGTGGATTCTTGGAGCCGATTCCAGCTCGTCTTACTTGCAGAATTAGTGATTGATTGGGTTGCAAAACCTTGTTAATCGGAACTTCCCGATGGCGTGCCTTAACTCCACGGCTTAGCAGTATAGCACTGTTAATTTCCCCCTGCGAAAGGAAAAGGCTTTCATTAATGCCAACATCAACGAATGCTGATCCTAGCCCAGGAAGAACATCCTCTACTCGTCCCTTGTAGATATTCCCAAGGATCTTCTCTTTCCATTGATGACCATAATCGATCTCCATTAAGCGATCATCTTCAAGGATCGCTACACGCGTGCGTTTGTTGTTATCGTTATTTGAGTCAAGTGAAATCAGAATTCTTTTGCCTTTAATTTTGTGACCCTCCTTGTGTTGTTGACTTGCGCTAGTATTTCTCTGTATGTCCTCTTATGCCTTGGATCCTTAACCATAGGGGCTATTTCGACAAGTGGTACCAAAACAAATCTCCGCTTGCTCATGAGTGGGTGGGGAATTACAAGGTTGGCTTCTTCAATGACCAGTCCCTTGTATAACAAAATGTCAATATCGATTGTTCGTGGCCCAAACCTAAGTTTACTCTCCTTACGACCGAGTGTCTGTTCGATCTGCTTGCAAACCGCGAGCAACTTACGGGCTTCAAGAGCGGTCTTGGCCGCAAGGACAACATTCAGAAAATAAGGCTGCTCCTCAATACCAACAGGTTGTGTTTCGTAGAGCGAAGAACATCGCACGATTTTCAAACCATTACCGCGTAACGCGCTAATAGCTCTATCTATCTGCCATTCCCTTCTCCCCAGATTAGATCCCAGGCAAAGAAATACCAAATCTTCCTTCATTGTCTTACTCTTACTAGCTCTATCGCTGCCGTTGATACGGCTCCCATTCCAGGAGGACTGAGCTTAGCGAGGTGAATAGAGAGCTTCGTAATCTTCGGAAATCGCTTCAGCAGTTCATTGACAATTGCACTGGCAAAGGTCTCGATCAACGCATATCGCTCTGTCTTGTTAATCTTGTGAATGGTTTCTACCACTTGACGGTAGTCAATGCTATCGCGGAGCAGATCGCTCTTGAGCGCATCCTCGAAGCTGCCTTCAATCTTAAGATCAATTCGGAAGCTATTGCCTTTCTTTTTCTCCCGAGCAGTGTAACCATGGAATCCAAAGATCTCTATTCCCGTAAGTATGATGCGAGCTTGATCTTCGATTTTCGTCACCATTTCTCTTGTGCAAGAGCAGGCTTGGTTTCGGGAGACTCGCTCGTGGTGATCACCTTGTCGAGATCTCCTATGCGGTAGAAGAGCCCTGCAAGTGCACCTAGGAAACCAAGTCGGTTTTGCCTAACACTCACTTCTTTTGCCATAACCAGTACATCCTCAAAGTAGCAATTGATTGGGTCTTTGAGGGATAGTAGTCGCTTGATTCCCTCTTCATAATTCCCTTTCTCAAGAAGATTGGTTAGCGAACCTTCTACCTTCAGATATTCTCTCCACAATACTTTCTCGGCCTCAGATTTGAACAAGGCCGGGTTGAATCCCTTCTCAGTGCTATCCTTTGTTATGTTACGTACACGAGAAAAGGCGGTAATCAATGAATGGAATTCCTTGCTTTCCTGCCAGGTTGTGACAGCTCGGGCCCGTAGAAACACGTGATAGAAATTCCCACCTTTTACTGCAGCGACACATGCAATTACATCGGGCCCAATTCCATACCTCTGCCGCAGAAGCCGTGACACTCTTCCACTGATAAACCGCCTTACATCGGACATAGTGCCCTTCCGTTCAATTACTAGATACGTTTCCTTGAGGCTTTCAATCAACTCAAAGAAGTCAAGGTCCACTTTGCTCTCGATCGCCAACCGAATCAGGCCATTTGCTTGCCGCCTAATTCCGTAGGGATCGCGAGAGCCAGTTGGCTCCTCTCCAACAAGAACTGCGCCTATAACAGTATCTAGTTTGTCAGCCAGACCAACTATAGTTCCCACTCTACTTTTCGGCAAACTGGCTTCGTTAGATATCGGGAAGTAGTGCTCAGAGATTGCATCTGCAACAGCATTCGATTCACCGTCAAGTCGTGCGTAAATCCCTCCGGCTATTCCCTGCAATTTGGGAAATGCTTGCACCAACTCAGTAACAAGATCGGCCTTGCATAAGAAAGCAGCGCGATCAACTTCCTGGCCTAAGCCATCTCCATTATGATCGGCTATTGCACCTGCTAGAGCACGAACCCTCTCTACCTTTTCCCATAGGGACCCAAGCCGTGCATCATAGACCATATTGCGTAGGTCTCCCACCTTTTCTGCTAGCATACCTTGGCGATCCTTATCAAAGAAGAAACGAGAGTCACGCAGCCTAGCCCGTACAACTTGTTCGTAGCCAGCGCGTACAATTCCCTTTCTATCAGGCATCCCATCGCGAAACCCCATGAAGTATGGCGAGGTACCATCCGCAAGAGCAAATGGAACAAACTTTCCCTCTTCGCGCAAGGTAGCGTGTACGATCTCCGTTGGTAAGTCGAGAAACCCCTCTGGGATGCTGCCAAAGATCGGAGTAGGATATTCTGTTCCGTTGACAATACGGCTGAGAAGCTCGTCATCAACAAGGTAATCTGCGCCGAGCCTATCTGCTTGTTCCTTGAGCGCGTCTAGAACCATGCTCTCTCTCACCCCTGGATCCACTACAACTAAGGAACTCGCTAGGGCTTGCACGTAGCTTGTAGCTCTATCTAGAACGACCTCCTCTTGTTCCAAGAACCGATGACCATGGGTTTTGGTACCAGCGCGAAGGGAACCCAGCTCTATCGGGATGAGCTTGTCGTCAAAAAGACAAACAAGCCAGCGAATTGGACGGATGAAAGACAGGCCAGAGGAATCCCATCGCATTGTCTTCTTGGGGTGCAAACCAGTGATAATCCCAGGAAGGATAGTAAGTAGCACCTCAGCCGTTTCCTTGCCAGGGATCGACCGTTTGACAGAGGTATAGATCTTATCACCATGCTTGACTTGCCCCAGTTCTCCTACTGTTACTCCTTGATTCTGTGCGAAACCAATTCCTGCCTGAGTAGCGCATCCATTAGAGTCGAATGCAACAGCTGCTGGTGGCCCTTTTATACTCCTCACCCGTTCTTCTTGTTGTGTTTCAAGGTCACACACAAGCATGGCAAGACGTCGCGGCGTGTAGTACACATCAATCTGTCGATACGTCAAAGCCTCCTGAGTGAATACCCTGCTTGTTGTAGCTCGAAGTTCCTGGGCAAGACAAGGAATATCTAGTGCAGGCATCTCTTCAGTGCCAATCTCAAGCAGTAGTGCAGGCATCAATTCCTCCCGTTCCCAAGTAACCCTGTGCGCATGCTTTGGCTAGTTCACGAATCCGGGCAATAAAGCTCTCTCTTTCGGTAATGCTAATTGCGCGGCGAGCGTCTAGAATGTTGAATAGGTGTGAACACTTCAGTGCGTAGTCATAAGCGGGGAAAACCAGCCCAGCCATCAGACTGGTTCGGCACTCTTCTTCACAAAGGATGAACATCTTCTGGATACGTTCTACTACTGCCGACTCAAAATTGTAGATGGAAAACTGTCTCTCTTTTTCCCACCATAGGGCTCCATAGGTCACCTTATCATTCCAACTGACGTCATAAGCACTTTCTACGTGCTGCAAAACCATGGCAATCCTTTCCAATCCATAGGTTAACTCCACTGAGACAGGATCGAGGTTGATTCCACCCATCTGCTGAAAGTAGGTAAACTGGCTGATCTCCATCTCATCTAGCCAGACTTGCCACCCGACACCCCATGCTGCAAGTGTTGGTGATTCCCAGTCATCTTCGGCGAACTTCACATCATGTTCAAGCAAGTTCAGCCCCAACGCTTTCAGGCTATCCAAATACATCCCCTGAATATTGGTCGGAGGTGGTTTAAGAACTACCTGGTATTGGTGATGCAATCGTAGGCGGATCGGGTTTTTCCCATACCGTCCATCTGTTGGCCGTCGACTTGGCTCCAAATATCCAACCCTCCATGGATTGCGTCCAAGTGTGCCAAAAAAAGTGGCAGGGTTGAATGTTCCGGCGCCGGTCTCCACGTCGTAGGGTTGTAGGATGAGACAGTCACGACCGCGCCAGAAGCTGTGCAAACGAAGCACAATTTCCTGGAAATCCATCTTAGTTCTCGCTTACCTCTTGTTTGCTCAGTTCCGCTAGAGTTGCAAATACTTTTGCGTCCCGCACCGCGATATCAGCAAGCATCTTACGGTTAAGCTGTATGCCCCTCTTCCTAAGGCCACCGATAAGTGTTGAATAGGAAACACCATTCAGCTTAGCGGCAGCACTAATTCGTGCGATCCATAGTCGCCGGAAATCACGCTTACGCCGACGCCGATCAACATAGCTGTTACGAAGGGCTTTCATTACTGCTTGTTTAGCAATACGATGAGACGTTCCTCTTTTCCCCTTGAATCCTCTGGCACGGGCCATTATTTTCTTACGGCTTTCCGTGCGTTTATTACCTCGACGCACTCGTGGCATCATATCCTCCTGCGACTATTCTAGTTACCGATCATCTTCCTGATCACTTTTGTCTGTCCACCTTCAAGCTCCTTGGCTTGCCTTGCTTGCCGTATAGCCTTTGATCTCTTCTTCGTGTTCTTGTGAAAGTAATTGGACATATGGTGAAATATCCTACCTTTTTTCGACAGCTTGAAACGCTTGCTTGCTCCACTGTGTGTCTTCTGTTTTGGCATTTTGCCTTCTCCTTAATTTTCTTGGGCAGTGGGAACAAGCAGCATTTGCAGCACTTTCCCTTTTTGTGTAGGTTTATGATCAACTTTAGCGATATCACTTACTCTCTCTGCCACCTTGTCCATCAATGCATGTCCTCGATTAGCATGTACGATTTCTCTTCCACGGAAGAAAATGGTTACCCGCACCTGGTTCCCAGCAGATAGAAATGTGTGTACACGACGCATTTTGGTCTCAAAATCGTGATTTCCTATCTTGATGGTGAACTTTATTTCCTTTAGGCGGGTTTGCCGCTTCTGTTTGCGTTGGCGTTTTTCCTGACGGTACTGGTGTTTGCCATAATCAATAATCTTGCATACGCTGGGCTTAGTGGTAGAAGCGATCTCGACCAAATCAAGCCGCCTATCCTTTGCTTGGGCTAAAGCTGTCTCTATCGACACTATCCCAAGGTTCTCACCATTCTCACCGATGAGCCGAATCTCTTTCTCTCTGATCTGCTCGTTCACTCTCATGCTTACTTCTATCTCTACCTCCTCTGTCTATCAATTATTCTGTAGCCCTTTCTAACATAGCTTAGCCAGCTCCTTATTCCGGTACAAGCCGCGTTCTATAATGTAGCTGGCCACGATCCGCGGCACGCATTCAGTGATAGATTCTCCATGAAGTACTCGTTCACGTATCCAAGTCGAGGAAAGGTCTATTTCTTGCATTTCAAGGAAATGTATCTCTGCTCGGTGAAATGGTGGTCGCGAAAATACTTCTCGCTTGATATCATCTCGCGGCGCAACTACAAACGGAACAGTTCTCAGCAAGGCTTCCGGTTCCTTCCATGTGTCAATTTGCGCGAGGAGATCCGCTCCCACAATAAAACAGAGCCTCTCTGGACAAATCTTCTTCATAGCGCGGATTGTGTCAACAGTATACGCTGGTCCAGCACGATCGATCTCAATCCGCGAAAGAGAAAACTTTGGGTAACATGTAATTGCTTCTCTTACCATCTCATAGCGCATCTCTTTACTAATCCCAAATTCTACCTTCTTGTGTGGCGGAATGCCGCTAGGGATAAACACTATTCTAGATAACGACAGCTCGCGAAGCGCTTGCTGCGCCACCAGCAAATGCGCATTGTGTAAGGGATTAAATGTTCCTCCAAATAGCCCGATTCTAGTTGTGAAACTCAAGTTCGACATCTCCTATGCGTAAAAGGTCGCCTTCAACAATGCCGCGGCGTACTAGTTCACGCACTATCCCCATCTTCTTGAGACGACCGCCCAGGTATTCCCGCGCGTCCCGGCTATCAAGCACCAGTTTCTGGACTAGCTGTTCAATAGCCTCTCCTCTTAGAATGAAAACGTTACCTTCTCGCCTTACAGAGAAGCCCGCTTTGTCTGAATATCGATATACACGCCATGGTACCGTAGTCTTGCCCTTGTCTATTGTCGTTTCCTGCAAGACGTGATAAATCTTCGTTATCAACTGAGGGATTCCTCTTCCTGTAACAACAGATACCGGCAGCAACTGAATAGCACTCTCAGCAAATCGAGCCCTTAGCCGCTCTACTTCATTTTCCTCAACCAGATCGATCTTGTTCCCTACGACAAGCTGTCGCCGCTTAGTCAAACAGGGATTAAAGGCGGCCAGTTCTCTGTTAATCTCTTGGTAAGCCCTAAGTGGATCTCGCACTTGAGCTTCTGCCAGGTCTACCATATGAACAAGCATCCGCGTCCGCTCAATATGTTTCAGGAAGCGGTCGCCAAGACCCTTACCGGCATGGGCTCCCTCGATCAAGCCTGGAATGTCGACTACCACAAACTGATGTACGTCATCGAAATTCACCACGCCTATGTTAGGGATAATGGTAGTAAATGGGTAATCAGCTACCTTGGCTTGCTTTCCCGAGATAAGCGAGATAAGGCTTGATTTCCCAGCATTGGGTCGGCCAATTATTCCTACGTCCGCGAGAATCTTCAATTCAAGACGTAGGGCATGGCTCTGGACTTTTGCTCCGCGTTCGCAGATTCGTGGTGCCTGCCGAGTAGAATTGGTAAAGCTCTTGTTGCCCCTTCCTCCTTCTCCACCACGCGCAACTACTACTTCATCCCCCGCGGACAAGAGATCCGCAATCTGCCCGCCACTCTTTCGATCGAAGACCATTGTTCCTATAGGGACAAAGATAATAGTATCCTTGCCCCGCGCGCCTTTCTTATTATTATTGCCCCCATTGCTACCAGGTCGGCCACGAAATATGGAGTCACTCTGAAACCGATACAAAGTAGACATACCTGCTTTAGCACGCAGTATTATGGCTCCGCCACTTCCTCCACTTCCTCCGTCTGTACCTCCTTTCATGTGATGACGGTTAGAGACAAAACTAATTATGCCATTGCCTCCACGCCCTCCATGCACATGGATATCTGCTTGGTCAATGAACATGGAAACGTAAGGAGGGAAACATGATGAGGAGAATTAGACCTTCTCGGCTGGACGCACGCTAACGTATTTCTTGCTACGTCCCTCAAATTGGACATAGCCTGGGGAGGTAGCATAAATCGTGTAGTCTCGGCCTAGGCCAACGTTTTTTCCTAAACCATACTTAGTTCCATGCTGACGAATGATGATGGTTCCCGCGTTTACCCACTGGCCTCCATAGCGCTTTACTCCTAGACGTTGACCAGGGCTATCCTTAAAATTACTGGACGAACCAGTACTCGTCTTATGTGCCATAGTACTCCTTACCTATACACGTACTTCGCCTATACACGTACTTCCGCCCTAGCTTCACGTACCACAAGATCATCGGGGTATTCTTCCGCCAACATCTTAAGCCCAATCAACAAAGTCTCCATAATTGCATCTATTTCCCTGTTCAAATGGGGATCACTTCGGTCAATCGTCAGAAGAAATTCCTTTCCTGTTGAGAAATTTGCTCTAATATGTAAATAACCGCTCACCGAGGCAACCGTCGCTCGCAACAAGTGAATTGCACTTGCTGAAGCAGTTGTGTCCGCTTGCATTCCTTGTAGCGTGAAGCCAGCGAGCCTGTTATCTTCATCGCGTTTCACAAGAACTTCGCCCACTTTGTCTCCTCTACGCCTGTATCTTAGTGATTAGTGTTGTCATGAATAGTTGACGGTGACCACGCTTGCGCCGATATCCCGTCTTGCTCTTATACTTGTAGACAACTATCTTTTTCGACTTCGCTTGTGCTTGCACCTTTCCTTTGACGACTGCACCATCAAGGTAGGGAGCTCCTACATGGGCACCGCTACCGTCAACCAGAAGAACAACGTTGTTAAATTCTACTGGCTTTCCGGAGTCAAGGCCCTGAATCAGCTCGTGCTCCAAGACTATCCCTTCTTCAACTCGATATTGTTTTCCACCTGTTTCAATTACAGCATACATTTCCAGCACCTCAAGTAAGATAGATTTTAGCAAGCTACTGCTTGTTTTTCAATACATCTAGCCATTATTTCTCATCAACAACGAGTACTAGGTGCTTCTACCGGTAGATCAAGAGATCGTTTTCCACATCCATCACAACTAGCAAAGCCTACCCGCGAGACTGTTCTCACACTGAGATCAGGCGTTGATAACCCCTCAAGTGATATTCTCTTCTGCTTTTGCTGGCCTAGCACGTTCTTTGATCTCATCTATGTCAATGCGAGGGATAAGGACGCGTCCGTTAGTGAGTACGTTTTTCTCGGCTAGCCCTGTTATTGTTTCCCAAGACGGGCAAGAAATCCCAATAACTTCAAGAACGGAACTAGCAAATTGAGGAACAAAAGGCAAGAGTATCACTGTTATTGCCTTTACGAGATGGAAAGCACTTGTTACTGCACGCTGATCACCGGATGACCAGGGCTCCTTACGCTGAAAATACTCATTTCCAAAAACCGCTAAAGCACAGGTAGTACGCAAGGCATGGCTCAGATTTCCTGCATTCATTGCCGCTTCATAGTTCGAAATTGCTTTTGTTATATGTGCAATTACTTCGAGGTCGACAGCATTGGAAGGGACTTCTCCCTTGTAGCGAGTTTGAATAAAGGACAGCACACGATTTGCAAGATTAGCCACATTGGAGATGAAGACTCCATTGATAGCCTTTCCTAGTTCCTGCCACGAGAAATTAACGTCACGTTCCTCTGGTCGGTTGTAAAGCAGATAGAAGCGCCATAGCTCAGGGTCCATTACCTGAGCTGCCTGATCGCAGTAAAGCCCAACCCCGCGACTCTTGGAAAACCTGCTTCCGTCAATCCAGTTCAAGTATTCTGTAGCAGCAATTTGATCCGGAAGATGATATGCCTCGCCGGAGGCAAGTAGTTGCCCTGGGAAAATCAGAGTATGAAATGGAATGTTATCCTTACCAATGGTATAGATCTGCCAGACATCATCGCCAAACCAAAACTCCCTCCACTTATCTTCTCCTCCAAAGTGCTCGATTGTTGCTGAAACATAGCCTAGAGCAGCTTCGCCCCATACATAGATAACCTTGCCCTCCGCTCCTGCGAATGGCGCCGGAATTCCCCAGGAAATATCCCGGGTCATTGCCCTGGGTCGTAGACCTTCATCCAACATCTGTTTCGTGAATCGGTAAACGTTCTTCCGAAATTTCCTTCCATTGACGTAATCAGTCAATCGAGGTGTCAGTTTTGTGAGATCAAGGTACCAATGCTGACTCGCGCGAAACTCGATGTTGCTCTCTCCACAAATACTGCAAGTAGGGTTAATCAACTCTTCCGGTTCAAGTATTGCCCCACATAAGCTACACTGGTTTCCCATTGCTCTGTTCGCGCCACAACGGGGGCATATGCCGGTAATGAACCGATCGGCCAGAAACATCTGACACCTGCTACAGTAGGCTCTGTTTTCCACTGCACGAGTGATGTAGCCCTTTTGTTCCATCTGAAGATAGATGTTGTGCACAAAGCGTTTATGCGTTGGCGACTCTGTAGTGGTATAGTTGTCAAACTCTATGCCAAATGCGTCAATTATGGAGACTATCTCTTTATGCTGCTGCAGAGATAGCTGGGGTGGAGACATACCGAGTCTCTTCGCTTCGTACTCAATTCGCGCCCCATGTGTGTCGGTTCCTGATACGTAGAGAACCTCGTGCCCGCGCAGTCGATAATACCGAGCGAACACATCGCCTGAAAGCAACGAAGAAACTAAGTTTCCCAAATGGGGAACTCCAGAAGCATATGGCCAGGCACTACAAACGAGCACCTTCTTCTTGTTCACGTTGTTGTCCTCTTTATAACCTTATAGATAAGGGTCTATTATACTTATCGGTGAATGAGACCGCCACTTGAACACTTGTTAACCAGGATCTGGCCCGATTAACTCGCGTGGCCAAGCACCTTCCCTTAGACGCGTAGTCCTTGTTTTTCGTGGCTAGAACTTTGCTGCGATGAAAAGCTCAAACAACGTGCTGTGATAGAGCGTGGTTGTATCCGTCTCTCCTGCGATGTAGGAAATAGCAAGCGACCCACGCCAAGAATCGGAAAGTCTGTAGTTAACAGTTCCGCCAAGCGTAAGGCTAAGATCGTTCCCAGTCGTAGCCCCAACAATCTTGTAGCTTCCATCAATGTTAAACCGTGCGGAAATGTGCTGGGAAACGATGTAGGAAAAATCGTTCTGTACAGAAACGGTGATTTCATCACTGTCATCGGCCCTAACCACTAAGGAAAGATCATTGCGGTAGCTCCCTTGTGGCGCCCACGAAAGCCGCCCACTAAGAACATGGTCCACAACAGAACGTATTTCCTCCTTGTAAGCAACAACGCTGGTACGTCTAGTATATGAAATGCTCGGCCTGAGGTATGGAGTACCTGTATACCCGAGGCTTAGGAGAAAGCGATCGTCGTGTTGCGACTGCTCTTCCTGAACTTGTAGCATCTTCTTCTGATAGGTAACTTGAGCAAAGACTGCATTTAGCTTTACGCGTACATTCGCTCGTCCATCCCAGGCGACAGTCCCTTCCTTTGCCTCAAAACCAAGGTTCAATGTGGGCACAAATCCTAGACCAAGAAGAGCGAACTCGCTGAAGCGGAGGTCAATAGACGCGGTATGAATCGTAGAAAGACTCCCATCAGGCAGGAAGCGACTAGTAAACAGTTCATACTTTCCACTTATGTTAGCCGCGGCAAGGCTACGGGACAGACTAATGGAGAGGTTTCTTTTCTCGCTTCTCTGGGTGCTGCTCGCATCAAAGATCAGCGGATATTCCCAGCTTCCCGAGATCGAGAATCCAGAGATTATCTGGTAGGTTCCCGTAAAACTAAGTCCGCTCTCCCGCCAGTAATGCTCATGGGAAATAGCTGTCTCAAACGCGTCATTCCAAGCTACAGCCAGTGAAAGATCGTGGTCAAGGAATTCGTTTTGCAGGCCAATGCTGTAAGAAGTAGCTGTGCTATCAGGTCCCCTGTGTAACCAATTATCATCTACCATTTCGTTTCTCAGGGAAAAGCTGAACAAGGGACCAAACTGCCATGCAAAGGATAGTTGATTATCCATGATGTCTCTTTTCTCCTCGCTTCTCTGGTTAATCATATGATAACCATGGGAAGCAACGATATTGATCCCTTGTGCCAAGGCGCCAGCTACTGAAATATTCCAACCGGTTACATCGCGGCGGTCTAGGCGCCCTATGGATGAGAAACCTGGAGCGATGCTCTCGAAGTCTCCGGAGATCTTGAATACGCCTACGTCGCGGTTAAAACTTGCTCTGGCGAACAACCCCCGGTCTGTGTGCTCGTCTGACGAGATATCTCTAAACCTGGTCTTGTCGCGCCCATCGATTCCCATTACGTAATTGGTGAATGTTTCCAGCTTACTATCGGCTCGCCACACGTTTAATTGATAGCTAGAATTTGCGCGGCTTCCTATCCATAAACCCCCGACTGCTGAGCCAGACAGTACGGTTATCGCCCAATCATCGATGAACGGTTCCTGGTCCGAGATACGGTAGAGACCGTCATCGGTTGCGTACCATGTACTCCCATTGACTATGGCACTGGCCCGAACTGCTCTGCCAAATACAAGCCAGCCGCATCCTATTCCCTTATGAAAAGAACGAAGTCCAATCTCTGAGCTAGCGTACAGGGTTCCATCGACCAAGACCAAATTCCCCACTGCAACGCCACTCATGCCGTGAAGTTCGCTCATTTCTTCCTTTGCTATGTCAAAGGCAAACAGACCGTGATCTGTGCCGATATATAGGGTGGTGTTATCTCCAGCAAGCGCGAGAATCCCTTTCATTTCTGGAAATACATCAGGGGTGTACGACTTCCAGGCCTCAGCACTTTCGATTTCTTCTGGCTTGACTCGCGCTAGACCACCTGTGGTTCCGATCCACAGGCTTTCGCCGACAAGTGCAAGCGCGCGTACTTCTGGATCTGGTAGGCCATCTTTTTCGTAAAAGCGCTGCCAGTTCTCTACGTGGGCTAGTGGAGATACTCCTTTCAGATGAAGTACTGTAAGCCCTGAGTCCGTACCAATAAACACAGTGTTTCCATCGCTTACCATGCTGCGAACTCGATTTCCGCAAAGACCAGCCCCAGTGGTATAGCTTCTCCAGACGCCGTTGTTATACACGCTAATCCCATTCAAGTTGCCAACAAGGGTATATTGAGCAAGGACCAAGATCGTAGTTACCAGATTGGGAAGATTTTCTCGCAGATTGTCATCAAATGGGAAACAATCATTGCTATATCCAAGCGCAACCTTAGCGCGAAAGCCATCCAAGTCAATTGCTCCAATCACACCCGAAATAGTATGAGTGTTTGGCATAGTATGAGCCTTTGCGGGATCGCTGAGTGGGGTAGGGTTGTCAGCGGCTTGTAGTAGGCTCAATTTGAAGTTAAGCGACTCAGTGGCGGGAAGGTCAAGGCTCAACCCGTAGAAGTTACGTGAATACTCAGCACCACTGCCTAGACCACCACGGAAACGTTCGTAATCAATTCGGATCGTATCTTCCTCGCCTACTTCACGGAACAATATCAGCATGCCAAGTTCGTAGTCAATAGAGTAATCCATGTCACGCTCGAGGAGTTCTCCATTTAAGTAGACCTTTTCGCTTCCTTGCACAATGGATAGGCCAAGCATGAATACATCCCCGGACACGGCATAGTCAAATGAGACTCTTGCTGCGCTCCCCGTTTCTTGAAAGAACTGTTTGGGGAAATCAAATTCGATGATTCCCTCACTAAGAAATGGGTATGCATCATATTCGGGAAGATCAGCCTCAGTGATCGGCAGAAATGTCCCGCCATGCAAGCTCACTTCTACCACGATTGATCCCTCTTTCAGATCAGCGTGGCCGAGATAATAGAAACGTTGCTGTTTCCCTGTTAGAAGCGGATATTCACTTCCCTCAACTCCCAGATAACAAAAAGACATAAGTTGGTTGAGAAAGGCTTGTTCATAATCGGTTCCAATATTGAATGGATAGCGTTTCTCTTCTGAATCACTAAGCTCTGTCTGTTCGTTGTACTGTCTGATGTACTTCAGTAGCCACGTTCGCAAGAGGGCTTGCGGCTCGCTTTTCACGATAAGGAAGTCTCGTTCTTTGCTGACAACAGCATAACTTGCCTTGGAAAGGTCCTGGGATGGAGACTTAGTGATGTCTTCAAATAGATAGCCAAGTCCGTAGGCACTAAGAAGGGAGTGCAAGGCTTGATTCGCTACTAAGTTAATGCTCGCAATAGAGAACCCTTCAATGAAAGGTTCTTCCAGCTCAAAATAGTACAGCCCTTGAAGGTTGAGCAAGTACGTCTGTTTAACCCACGGCTGTTCAGGGGAATACGAAGAGAAAATCACCTCCTCATGCGCTGTCCGACCAACAAATGTCTTTGATTCTGAGATCCCTTCAACTTGAGAGACGATGCCGGTTAGTTGTGCCTTGCCGATCTGATAATCTAGGCGCATTCCTTTGAGCTCTTTGTTATAAGCCAGAAAAGTGTCCTGCTCAGCGATAGGGAAATCGCCGAATTTGCCCCGCAGGTCACCAGCGTCTAGATCAATTGTCAGCGATTGCATGTTCATAGGTTTCTGATCGTCAAATTGAGCATTGATTGTAAGGAAGGAAAGCGCTTTCCCTGTGATGTTTACAGCAAGTGACTGATCAAGATATAGCTGATTCGGAGCCATGCCAGCCTGGGCTAATCCCTGTGGGGAGCCGAAACCATAGCGTAGGCACCAGGTCTTCTCACCAGTGATGTCAGCCTTGAAGGCTTCCTCCTCTCCCTGAGACAGCAAGGAAACCCCAATTACAAGCAATGTAACGATCACCAAATAGCGCAGCAGTTTCACTTTCTCCTTCTAGAACCTGAATGTGAGAGACAGATAGTGACTATCAGGAAGATCCGCGTGTAAAACGTAAGCCCAATCGACTTGATAAGTTTCAAAACGCAGCGTTAGGCCAATTGTGGCTTGGCTCTTGCTATAGCCAATCCTTGCGGCAAGGTCTTTCACCCATACCTCAACCCCTCCTGCTATCCGCGGGTTGGCAGTGAAGATCCCTGCAATACTCGCTGCCAAGTTCCAATAGGCTGTAAGGAACGGCTGCATGGTCAAGGCAGCTCCAATGTCAATCTTAGTGGGCCAATGTTCATTATGACCGTTCTCAAAAGAAATCTGTCCTGAAATAAGGTTCTCCACAATAACGCCAATTTTCACACGATTGATCGTAATGAGACAAGCGGGATCAATCGCCCAACCTGTTCCCGACAAGGGCTGTGAAAGATGATAGAACTTTACTCGTCCACCTAGGCTAAAGCCACCAATTGCTACACCGACCGAGATGGCTGCCGCCTGGCTTAGGTAACGAAAAGCCCCTCCTTCTGTTGTGATCAATCCCGAATCCAACTGCATTCCCAGTATTCCTAGATGAGGAACAGCGATGCCGATTGCTCCATAGCTGAAGGCTCCAAACGGTCGCGAGAATAAGGAAGTGAAGCGAATATCCTTGACACTGCCTAGGCCTGCTGGATTACAAAAGATGGCATTCTCATCGTCCGCTAGGGCGATAAGGGTCTTACTCATTCCTATGGAACGTGTGCCTGTTGCCAATTCGAAGATTGCCGCGACGTTAGCAAAATCGTCTCCATGCACCATTATTGTGACAAGAAACAAGACAAAGAGTACTACCAATAGTATTCGCCGCGAAATCATCTGATGATCACCAATTGCCCTACTTCCGAGCAGTGATTCCCAGCGATAATCGTATACAAGTAGAGTCCATTCGCCAGTAGTTTGCCTAAGTTGCCAGTAAGATTCCATTCATATTGGTTGTGTTCTGGGTCAATCTCTTCTTGGAAAAGCAATGCTCCTGCAACATTATAGACTTGTAGCGTTGCCTGTGTTGTTCCTTTGGGGAGCGTGTAACTAAATAAAGCACGGTTGCTGACAGGATTACTTAGCACTGTCACTGCGGGAGAATGTGCTTCGCTTCCCCCGGGATGGCGTATGGCGGCGACCGCTTCGTAGGCATTTGCCTTTCCATATCCCCAACTAGTGTTAGGGGTGAACCCAGTAAATGCGTCACTCATAGAAGTCTGTGTTAGTCTCATTTTCATCTCTTCGCTACTTAACTCTGAATTGCACGAAAGCATCAATGCTATCACCCCGCTCACATGGGCAGCGGAAACACTGGTTCCCCTAAGCAAGGTATGCGTAGGGTCAGGCAGACCTTCCCTAGAACTGTTACTGGATAGAGCGGCAGCTATCCACGCCCCAGGGGCGGTAAGTTCCGGTTTTTGTCGCCCATCCCGAGTTAGTCCCTGGCTGGAAAAGTAAGAGATTTCACCAATTCCATTCTGAGTAGGGAAATTGTGCAATGCCTTGGTGTTGAATGACCCTACAGTGATTACACCGTATGCGTTTCCTGGTTCGTCAATCGTATAGTCCGTATCTCCTTCAAGAATTGTGTCACCCGTGCTTGTGACAATCCATCCGTCAAACCGCCCGCCGCCGCCTTCATCAGTTATGGTGAAGTACCACTTGCTTCCTGGAGTGATACCGATCAAGGATACCAGGATCTCATTATCTCCGTTATTTGGGTTTGTCCCACTTGAAGCGTTGTCCACGTATAGATTCGCAGCCTGAGAGCTAGCGTGGCTGCCTCTGTCCACTGTTAGAGAGGGGCCGACCGGTGGGGTAACAGTAAGTGAGAAGCTGGATTCACCCGGATACCACAGCTGTAGCTCAAGCGACAGGGAAATAGGATTGATAGTAAAGGTAAAAGAGTCTCCGTGGAGCTCCTCTCCTACATGGATCTTCTTATCACCTTCATTCCCCGCGGATACAACAATTGCCTGCCCATACTGCTGTGCTAGCTCGGATAGCCCTTGCTCAAACAAGCTCGTTCCATCGTGCGGCCCTTCGTGTCCGCCTAAGCTCAGATTTACCACTGCTGGCAGACCAAGTGTGTTTGCTTGTTCAAAGATATACTTCACCCCGCTGATAATATCCGAGGTGTAGAAAGAGGTCTTGACCATGACGATGGTCGCATCCGGAGCTACTCCAATCAGGCTGCTATCAGACGACGATCCATCACCCGCCGCAATTCCCATCAGATGTGTCCCGTGACCGTTTGTGTCTGCTTCATGGACCTGTCCGCTCTCTGGGCCAAGCCCAAAGGCAATATCACTTTCGATCTCGTTATTGCTGTAATATGCGCCTAGAGAACCGCTAGTTTGATCCCAGATAGACAAGATGCGAGACGATTCTTCGATGCCATCACCGTCTGAATCATAACGGAAGTCAAGGTGAGAATAATCGATCCCTGTGTCTACTGCGCCGATAATCACCCCTTTTCCTGTTAACGGTGGTATGGCTGAGTGTAATCGATCAGCTCTTATTGCAGGAACGCTGTAATCGAGCTTTGGTTCTACCTTCCATGAGGGCTCAATATAGGCAACATAAGGCGAATCAGCCAAGAGCAACAGTTCTCTTGCGCTAACGCGCATACCGATAATCGTTCCCGTGTTTACAAGTATAGGAATACCAAGGAAGGTTTGCCCAAACAACCCCCGGCGCGTTTGTACCAGTACCCCGAATTGCCCTTCATCTAGATCAACATGACTGTTCCTCGCACGTTTCGATGGCAATACCTGTAGTTGGCCGACAAATCTGGCAAGATTAATGTTTTTGTCTTGTGCTAGTTGTTGGAGAATGTTGCGCAGCGACGGATGAAGTACCGCTTCATCTCCTGTTGCACATGATACAAGAACGACAGAAATATTCGTGACAACGAGCAGAAGTATGAGAAGCTTTTTCATATATTCACCCGCAAGAGAAAAACAGTCCTAACTCAGTTTGGATCGTGCCACAAAGACATAAGAAGTTTGTCATACCACCTCCCAATATCCTGACTCCTCTTGTAGGATCACTCATCAGGGTCTGTGGAGGGAATATGACGTACCTTCCGCTCTATGGGCAAGGGTTCGGGCAGGTCTTTTGTTTGTGCGTTTAGTTCTTTGAAGCGTCTTGCGGCAGGGAGTAGTCGCTGCTGCAGTGATCCTACCGCGGCATCGTAGGCATTGATTGTTTGTCCCAAGTACTTGCCCGTGTTCTGCAGGTGGTGGACAAAAGTGACTATGCGTTCGTATAATTCCTGGCCTTGTTTAGCAATCTGTTGAGCATTGTCAGTGATCTCATGCTGTTGCCATCCATACGCCACTGCTCGAAGAAGCCCGAGCAAACTTAGTGGTGTTGCGATGAGTACGTGTCTACGAATAGCAGATTCCAGAAGTTCGGCATCCAGCTCAAAAGCAGCTGCGAGGCAAGGCTCACTTGGCACAAACATGATGAGCATCTCTGGCGCTCGCTCAAACTGGGCCCAATACTGCTTACGCCCAAGTTCCTGTACCCGCTGTCGGATCGCTTGAACGTGAGCTCTTAGCTTCATCTTACGTTCTTCGTCGGTCTTAGCTTTTACGGCGTCGAAATAAGCCTGCATTGGTGTTTTGGCATCGACTGGCAGGATTCCTTCATTGGGAAGGTACACGATCATGTCTGGCCTACCTTTATCAGTTGTAACTTGTTCAGCGAAGTCCACCTGTGCTGTCATACCAGCAAGCTCTACTACGCGTCGAAGCTGGAACTCTCCCCACCGCCCTCGCACAGTAGGTGATCGAAGGGCTTGCGCAAGGGTAACGGTTGTATCCCTAAGCTGGGTATGAGCCTGGGAAAGGGAAGCAAGATGTTGCTCCAGACTTTTATACGCTCCCTCGCGTTTTTCCTCCAGCGTCCGTACGTGCATGTCCATGGTTGCTAATGTCTTTTCGAGCGGCTGAACAAGATTCCTTACCTCCTCCCTTTGCACGCCCCAATCACCTTTTATCTTAGCAAGAAGGGTGTTGAGCTGCTCATAGGTGCGTTTCAAGAATGCATCAGCGTTCGATCGTAGTGCCTTACTTGCCAAGGCCTCGAATGCTTCTCGCAGCCTTTCTTGCGCCTCTTCTACCCATTGCATCTTTTCTGCATCAACTTCGTGTTCCTTCTGCAATTGAGCCCGTTGGATTCTGAGTGTTTCGTTTTCCTCACGCAGTTGTTCATCTTTCGCAAGTCTGTCTTTGGCAATAGCAAGGCGCTCTTTCAGTTGGGTTCTTTCGCTGGCGTTATGCATGTATGAAGCAAGGAAACCAATCGCTATTCCTACAAACATCGCTAAGAACGGTATAGCTAGTTCCATCAGAATCCACCTCGCAATACTTTGATTCACCTTTGTCGATCAGGCGTGTTCTCTATAGTCAAGCTCTTCAACAAGACACTATAGCACCTAAACGTTTCTGATATGCAAGATCCGAAGCTTATACTATTACAATAAGCAACCTGTTCTCAACTAAGCAAATGTGCCACTTTGCTGTTCAAGCTACTGTGCTCGTTATCCGGCTTGACAATCGTCTCTTTAGACGCCACCCTTTATGTAAGATGACGGGTGAGATACAAAGAGAGATTGAAGGGCTACGGGAGCGGATTTGGGACCATAACTACCTTTATCATGTGCTTGATCGACCAGAAATAAGCGATGCCGAATACGATTCTCTGTTCCGACAGCTGCAAAAGCTAGAGAGCTTACATCCGCAATTCGTTACGACAGATTCTCCCACTCAACGTGTTGGCGCTTCACCGGCTGAAGGGTTTCGTACAATAGTGCATGCTATTCCTATGCTCAGCCTAGAGAACGCATTTACTCTCGACGAAATCAAGGCATTTGATAGACGAATTTGCAAGCTGCTTCATGTAGATAGGGTTGTCTATATTGCTGAGCCAAAGCTTGATGGTCTGTCCGTTGAACTCGTCTATGAGAATGGTTCTTTTGTGCGTGGGTCTACCCGCGGGGATGGAACAAACGGCGAGGATGTTACTGCTAACCTACGCACTATCCGTAGCATTCCTCTCCGTCTGAGGAGGACTCAGCTGGCCATTCCTTCGGTGCTTGAAGTACGAGGAGAAGTGTACGTTGAGACAGACGACCTTCACCAACTTAACGAAAAGAGAGAAGCTGCTGGCCTCCCTGTTTTTTCCAACACAAGAAATCTGGCGGCAGGCTCACTTCGCCAGCTAGATCCACAAGTTACTACAACTCGGCCATTAAAGATGTTCTGCTATGATATTGGCCGAGTAGAAGGCATCAGAATTGGCTGTCAAGAGCAACTCCTAAGAACACTTTCTTTACTAGGATTTCGCGTCAACCCACTTCATCGGCTGTGCGGTGGAATTGAAGAAGGCATCAGTTTTTACAACGACTTTCAGGTAAGGAGAAAAACACTTCTCTACGAAGCCGATGGAGTCGTGATCAAGGTTGATGAGTTCGCATTACGCAAGGTCCTAGGTAGGGTATCACATTCTCCTCGTTGGGCAATCGCGGGCAAGTTTCAAGCGGAGCAAGCCATCACCAAAGTAAGAGAGATTATCGTTCAAGTTGGCCGTACAGGAATTCTCACTCCAGTGGCAATCCTGGAACCAGTACGCTTGTATGGAGTAGAAATCTCTCGTGCTACCCTGCACAACGAAGATGAGGTAAAACGTAAGGATGTCCGTGCCGGAGATACTGTGATAGTCCAACGCGCCGGAGATGTGATCCCGGAAGTTGTCAAGTCGTTGACTAAATACAGGAAAGGAGATGAGTTCCCGTTCAAGATGCCCTCTGTCTGTCCCAGTTGCGGAAGCAGGATCATCCGCCGGCAAAGCATGGTGGCCCATCGCTGTGTAAATATCTCTTGCCCGGCGCGCATCAAGCAATCAATCGTTCATTTTGCCGGGAAAGCCGGATTTGACATTGCTGGATTAGGAATAAAAGTTGTCAATCAATTAGTCGAGAAAGAAATAATAAAGCGACCAAGCCAGCTTTTTCGCTTGGATCGAGAGACCTTGATTTCGCTCGAGAGGATGGGACCGCGGTCAGCGGACAACCTCCTTGCAGCAATTCGAAACAGTAGATCGATGACTCTAGAGAGGCTTCTCTTTGCCATAGGAATCCCAGAAATTGGTCAGCAAACGGCTCGAATACTTGCCAAGCGCTTTGGGACTCTCAGTCGATTGGGAAGTGCAAGCAAGGAAGAGCTTCTCGGCATTCCAGAGATCGGACCGTCGACCACTACTGCTATCACTGAATACTTCGCCAATCAGGAGAATCGTGCTGTAATTGAAGAACTTCTTACGTGCAGGGTACAAATCAAGGGCGAGGGAACCCGGCTTGGCCCCCTCGCGGAGAAACGATTTGTCTTTACCGGCGCACTTTCTAGGATGACCCGTGATGAAGCAACCGAACGGGTTAGGCATCTCGGAGCAAGGGTATCCACTTCAGTCAGCTCTCAGACTGACTATGTAGTAATAGGCGTAAATCCGGGATCAAAGGGAGCGAAAGCACGGAACCTTGGAGTCAAGATCCTTAGTGAAGAGGAGTTTTCCTCCCTTACCGAACAGTAGTATTGAAGCACAGAAGTTTTCTCTTTAGGAACCCAGGAATGCAGGAAGGGAAAGACCAGAGCCTGACCCTGACTTGATCAGGGGTGAGGGTGAGATGAATATGGTTTTAAGGCGTAAGTGACCAGGGAGTTACTCAGTCTAGCAACAGATTGCGGAAGTACTCCAAGCTGCGATAGCTCCACTTTGTGGTAACCTTATCTAATCCCTCTTGCACAAGTTGGCGCGCACGTTCGCGGCTTATTTCCATTATTCTACCTACTTCGGCCAAAGTGTAAGGTGTTCCATCTTCCAGTCCGTAGTGCAAACGTAGCGCAGAGGCTTGTCGTGCTGGAATGTAGTCGATGATGTCGCGTAGCTCTTCCCGGAAGAGAAGTCGCAGGGCTTCCCTTTCTGTCGCTGGTGTACTTGTGTCTTCTAATACCTCTTCCAGTGTCTCTTCACCGCCTGTTCCAACAAGCTCATCCAAGGAACGTAGATCCCTCAATTTTCTCTCAATTTGTTCCAAGCGTTCCACCGACAAACCGCTAATCTTCGTGATCTCTTCTTCATCCTTCTCTGCTTTACCTTGAGACAGATCTCGGATTTGTTTCAGCCGACGCAAAGCACGGAACAAGTAATCAGGTATACGGATCATCCGCGAGTATTCAGTAATTGCCGAAAGAATAGCGCGGCGGACCCACCAAGTCGCATATGTGCTCAACCTATAGCCCCGCTCAACGTCAAACCGATCAATGGCCTCAATTAAGCCAAGGTTGCCTTCCTGAATAAGGTCAATAAGGTCAACACCAGAATCAGCATACCTTTGGGCTATCTTAACGACCAAACGAAGATTAGAAGTGATTAACCGTTGTCGTGCTCCATCTAACCCGCTGGCCATAGACTGAGCTAGTTTGCGTTCCTCCTCTGCGGTCAGAAGAGGGAAGCGAGATATCTCACGGTAATAGATTTGCAGGATACGAGAAACATCTGCTGTTCCTAAATTCCAACTGGTGTCTGTTCCTGTTCTTGACATTAGTCTCACCGCTAAACCTTACGCAATTAGAACACCAACTTGCAAGGATCTGCTCAAAATGGAAACAGAGACGAGGTTACCTCGACTACATCTAATTTGATAACATGGACAGCAATTCCAAGGCCACTAGCCAGACTTGGCGCTGTACGACCATTGTCACCTGAGACAAGTTCCTTGATGTACAAGCCTCCCTCGCTCTTTATTCTGATCTTCGCTTGACGACAAGATACTGGTTCTCCTTCGATTTCATGGATCCTGCGAGTACGGATCCGGTCAGCCCGGCGATGAGCAACTCGTTGCGGAGTTCGCTGTTCGATCTCTCCAACAAGCTCAACCAATGCTTGACCTAGCCTAACACGAGAAACATCGCCTTCAAATGACACGAGCGCCTCATACGTCTTGTCTGCGTGTATTTCCTTAATTCTCGATACCATCATACGCGGAACAAACTTCAACCTGCCTATTCTTACCTTGCCTCCTTGTGCCTCGTTAACCTCAGCTTGAAGCGACACAAGATCCAACTTACGTCTACGCGGCGAACAAATCTCGAGCACAAAAGGCCGACCAGACCCAAGCATACGAGCATCTATATCCTCTCGTCCAGCTCCGTGTAAGTGCCCACTGTTTGACCCTGCTGCGTTCAGAAATTCCTTCTCTATAAGCTCTTCCACTGATTCGTCATATTGCTTCCCGGTGAAGTTGCAATGATCGCAGCCTTTCCCCTTGCAGTGACGGCAGGGCCAGCGAGTTTGAGGAATCCCCCGTATCAGTTTTTGATACCGGCCATAAATAAATAGCGAAAGAAGCCGAAGCTCGATCGTATTCCGAACAAGGTCAATTACAAAGGAAAGATGAGGTTCCCTAATATCAAGTGTCCCATGTCTAACTTGCGCTTCAAATGCCTTGCCGATCATACGATTTATCGCGTGTTTCAGTGACTCAGCACAGTTCGTACGGAATCTCTCACTAAACAACCTCTCCATCTCGATAAGCCTTGGGGTAAGCTTCACTCCAAATAGGTAACTGTCAAACTCGATTCCAGTAGATAATGCAACGGCACGACTCACCCAGGCATTGATATTCTTGAAGAAACCTTTACAGATCCAACATGAGCCTGCCTTGCCCTCTATCCCCAGCATACAAAGCATGATTCGTAGTGACTTGCCCCGTTCGCTGTTTGTAAGATCGTGTCCCAGCTGTGCGAAGGCACGCCCGAAGCATTCATCGCAAATAGCACCGCTCTGGACGATGTCAGCTGCCTGTTGAAGTACCTTTTCAGGGTCATCTCTCCACATTCGTTGTTTCACCTCTTGCTCTCACTGATCAGCTACCTACTCCCAGGCGCACTTCATTCGACACCTGCTAGTTAGTTCAACTACCCAACTCTCACTTTTCTTTACAAATTCGACTAAATACCCACATTTGAACCACATCTTCACTACCCGTACTCCTCTCTACTCACTTCTTATCCACGATTCTTCGTTCATCTATCCATGAGCCCTGGCCTCGTCTCCAACTTCTGCGAGCAACTTGCATAATGTTTTCTAATGTCCTATTGTAACTTCAGAGGTCGATATGTACACGATTAGTGATCTGCGAAAACTCTTGGGTCTTGAAACGGCTAACCAAGTCCGCAACCGCATTAGTGCGATAAGAGGTATTCTGACTAGTTCCTTGCGGCATGGTCCAAACAACCAGATCCTTCTAACGAAGGAAGGCTTGGCCCTGCTGCGGCAACTTCAAGATTTGTACGATACCGGATTAACCCTTCGCGAGGCGAGCGACGTTTTACAGCACACTCTCACTGCGAACGGAGTTATTGCGCCTCAGAACTCTTACGGTTCTACACAAAACCCAGTCAATCGTGAGCAACAAAACCAAGTAGTCGCCATACTGAGGGACGAGATTGGATTCCTGCGAAAACGTGTAGCGTTATTGCAAGAGCGTAACGTTGTGGTTGACAGGTCAGAACACCCTCACTTATGGTGGGAAGAGATAAAGCACGAAACCGATCTAGGCTAGCTTAATTGCATCGTAAAGGGATCAGCGGAACTTGGCTGGAACATTCAATAGTGACTTATCCGTCTGATGTGCCAGAAAGCTAGGCTTATTAGATACTTTGTTTTCTATGTGCTCCGCCTGTTTGTTTGACCGGGTAGTGCGAGCGACCCGCATAAGAATACACCAATCGAATGAGAGCCCCATAAATGCCTTCTGTGAGTTCGACTGAAGATAGGTTAGCCCTTGACGTCATTTGTGTGGGTTTGAGCGGGAGCCGTGTAGTGTGCTTTAGTAGGGGTGTCTAGGCCTTGGCGTGCTCTGTTCGCAACAAAAGTAATCTTTTGTTGCGACACGTGTCCACATAAACATTTCTGAATCTTACTAGCATTTGCCATGTAACAATAAGGAGGAACGCATGTCTCTTGAGATAACCCAGGAGGATTTTCTTACCATCGAACAGGTGACCAAACTAAAGAACCATTGTAGAGATCGCGCGGCCAGCGGTGAGAGAAATGGCATCAGAGACTGGGCTATCCTGCATCTTGCCTTAGATACGGGTCTGCGTGTATCCGAAATCTGTTCCCTTAAGATACGAGATATCATTCTAGAACAAGAACATGCCTCGCTAATTGTACGCGACGGAAAGGGTCACAAGAAGAGGGGAGTCAATGTAGGAGACCCACTACGCCAGCACTTGCTCGGATTCATCGACTGGAAAAAGAAGGCCGCGCAGTCTATTGGCCCATCTGCTAGCTTATTCATCTCCTCCCGCGGCGGACACGCGCTCACTCGTACCGCGATCTACCGCGTCTTCAAGACCAATGCACGTATACTTGGGTTGCCTTCTCGCTTTTCGATTCACTCGTGTCGTCACACGTATGCATCACTCCTCTACCGTGCCTCAAAGTACAATATTCGCCTCGTGCAAAAACAGCTCGGTCATCGCTCCATCCAGACAACACAAGTCTATGCCGATGTCCTGAGTGAAGACGCTGTTATTGCGGTAAACAAACTGCCTCAATAAACCGTCTCAATTTACTGCCTACTGATCACGACGAAGTCATCATCCGCGTGAGTCCTGTGCGGTTTCTATAGAAAGGTAGCGTAGTGAAATATCACCAAAGTCCTGCATGTAGGGTTATATTTCGTCCAACCATAGTCGGCTCAGTGTAGTATCGCTCAGTATGGTACGGATTTTGACTTTGCCCCGCATATTCGGTGTTTCTCTACCTGCGAGCAGTATTTGTGCGCAGTTGAGAAACACAAGGAACAGAAAAAGTGAGAGTTCGACGCGTCAGTAGCTTGGCTCTGCCCAATCGCCTAGTGATTTCGTCCTAGCTATTAGGAGAGTTTGCTAACCTGTCAAAATCGTTTAGAATGAAGACATGATCACATCCTCTAGGACAATTGAACCCACTCATCCAGGAGCGTGGAGCGGTCTTGAGAGCACTGATCCTTCCGCGGAAATCGGCGTGCTGGGTGTTCCATTTGACGGAGGTAGTAGCTTTCGCAAAGGGTCCTCATTCGCTCCACAGAGAATCCGGGAACTGACACCGCACATCGCGCCAGCCACTGAGGAGGGAATGCCTCTTAGTGGCTTACGCATCTACGATTATGGTGATGTACCTATTGACCTGAACTGGCAACAGTACTTCAGTACAGTTGAGAAACGCGCAACTACGGTCCTCCGGCATCCTTTCTCGCTATTCCTAGGCGGGGACCACTCTGTGACCATCCCACTTACAAGGGCCTTCAGTAAATCGATAAAGGGAGAGTTTGGAGTGGTCCACATCGATGCGCATCTCGATCTTGCCGATACGTTCAAAGGACACCGCTGGTCGCATGCGTGCACAGAACGACGTGTCTTGGAACTTCCTAACATAGAGTCTCGTCATATGTCACTGGTTGGGATCCGCTCCTTTATGGAGGATGAGCTTCTGTTCCTTGCAGACCATCCGGAAATCGAGGTACATACGGCACACAATGTTTATATGCGCGGAATCAAGAACGTCGCGTATGATGTTGTGAAGCAGCTACGAAGCGCAGACGCAGTGTATGTAACGCTCGATATCGACGCTCTCGATCCTGCGTTTGCTCCGGGAACGGGTACACCAGAGGCAGCTGGCCTTTCCACTCGCGATGTACTGGAACTCCTGCATATTGTCTTCTCGAAGCTGCCGATCCGCGCGCTTGACATAGTTGAGGTATCCCCACCCCTTGATCACGCCGATATTACATCCGTCGCTGCCGCTAAGGTGATCTACGAAGTTTTTGGTTGGGTGAAAAGAATTATCGCCTTCCCGGGGGCTGGCGAGACACGGCAGTGAAGGCGCGACTACTCAACATATTACCCTTAATTGTGGTCAAGCAACCTGGACATCCGCGGCAGAGCGTTTTTCCCTCGTTTTAGGGTGACTAAGTTCTCACACCGCCAACAAGGGCCTTGGCTTCCCAGTTCTAGGGTTATTGTGTATTGTTGCCAGGGCTTGTAAACGCTGTTGATATAAGGCTTTGAGGCGTATTCAGAGACGGTGTTTTGTGGCGCTCTCATTCGCTTGACTCACCGTAAGGTGGTGGTGTATATTAGCTCGGGAAGTGACCAGCTGTAAATCCGAATCAGAGCGTTACTCCCTTAATATATCCGAAGCTAGGAGGCGCAATAGTGATGGAAGATCAGCAAATGCTGTGCAACAATGAGGTGATAAACAAGAATCTCCTCGTAGGATTAGCAATTGTTGCTAAGACAAATAATCACTCAATCCTTGAGGAGTTAAACCTCGCTCTTTCTTCCTATGTAACGGAGCACCTCCCTGAGAAAGTCGACAAACAAGGTTTCGCCTCTGTAGCGCTACAGGATTCCCAGATCTACTGATCTGCAACAAAACTCACGTTAGTTCTCAGTTTTCAGTCATCAGCAAACAGCTATCAGTCATCAGTTCTCAGACCGTTCGTAGCGTCGAAACCTGTGTCCGACGCTAGACGCAACTACACAAGCACAACCCTGGTCTTTTGGGTTGTTTGCTTTTCCCATTCAACTATTCAACTGGTTTTGGCTGCTGACTCCCGACTCTAGACTATCTTTGTGTTACCCATCACCCATTACAGTTATCAGTTGTCAGCTTTCAGTTCTCGGGTCTCAGCTTTCAGTTTTTGATTTCCTGTCCTTTCACTCATTACGCGTCACACTTTACTTGTCACTGTCTTTATCTTTTCCCCCATAATCCATACCCCATAATCCTTAATCCTGCGTTTTTCACCCATCACGATTCAAACGCAGATTGTCCCGGAATCTCTTTGCATTCGTCATTCCGGCGTGCCTGTCGCATCCGCGACGCAGACAGGCAAAGGCCGGAATCCAGTCAAATAACCGTTCCATATAAATCCTGCTCCTAAACAGGTGAAAGCGCTAGAAAAAGGGACTGGCTACTTTTCGACTAGCCTGCTCTCGAGAGAACAAGTAGCCTGTTCGCGTTGTCTTTCGGAACGAACTGTGTCTAGGAATGCTCAATATTAAGGTATAGTATAGCATCGCTAGATCGATCACAGAGGCGGCCAAAGAAAAAAACCTCTGAGCCAAAGGCAAACCGTTCGAGAGGGCGGGGCGCAAAACAAGGGGCCTTACTTAAAGGGGTAACATGAAAGCTTTCAAATCCCAAATCGAAGCTCCAAACCTTAGAGAAGGCAGCCCAGTTACCAAAAGGAGGTAACTAGAATGAGGAAGGTAGTAATGTCAGGCTTGTTAGTAACAGTAGTAATGATCTGTGGACTACTTGCTTGGAGCGAAACTACCGATAGTGATACGGCAAGCGTAGGTATGCAACTTGAAGAGATCGCTCAGCTTGTGGTAAGTGGTGACCCCGGCCTTATTACCCTTACCAATGCGCAAACCACGGCAGGACTATTGCCAACTGAACAGACTGATGCCACTACGAGCTTGTCTTGGACTTCGAACGTTGCATCTGGTACCAGGAAGATCACTGCTGCACTCAGCGCTGCGTATACAACTGGGGTTGTGCTAAAAGCTACTTTAGCTGAACCCGCTGGCAGTAACGGAACAAGTGCTGGCGAGCAAACCCTTGACACCGAAGCTGTAGAAATGTTTAGCGGAATAGCAAACGAGAACTGCACGGAAGCGACTATTACCTATAAGTTTTCTCTGAGTACGATGATCGCACCGATCACTGAGACAGAATCCAAGACCGTCACGTGGACCCTTTTGGCAGCCGCCGCATAGTGTAGCCGTTAACAAGAGTTTGGGTGCGCTATGAGGCGTGCTCTTAAAGAGCTTGCCGTAGTGCCCTTAATTAGGTAGGGTATGTAGCATGACGAGAATAATTAGGCACATTTGGCTGGTGTTATTGCTCGCTCTTGTTGTCATTGGTGTAACAAGCCATGCATCTATATCCATTACGCTAGTAAGCGATGGTTGGCTTGAGATTATTGATAAGAGCGATTTGATTGCTGGCGCAGGAACTGATTTGATAAGTACCTATGAAAGCACGTCTGACCAGGTATCCATCAATATTTCAGGGACAACTAGTGGAGAAGACAACTGGCGAGTGGATGTCAAGAGGGTTGATACAGACTGGCACAACGATCTTAGTCTGTACGCTCAAAGAACAAGCAATGGCTCTGGAAGCGGTACCATCTCTGGTGGGTCTCAGTATATGACAGTAACTGCTAGCGACCAGACCTTTTTTAGCGGGAGAGGGGACAGAACTGGGATAGAGGTGCAGCTCAAGGTTAGCGGGGTTTCAATACAGATCCCACCGGGAACCTATACCACCACGCTATACTATACAGTGGTGGATACACTCTAGGGGTAATGCTCATGGCATATTCAACTTCCAAGGGTCCTCTAGTCTCTTTCTCCAATGAAAGGAAGGCGCTGTTAGTGTGGGTCGGTGTAACTGTGCTATGTCTGGTCTTCTCCATCTATGGGCTGGCTCAGATCTCGGTACCGGGAAAACTGGCACACAAGTTCACAGTCAACCCCGGGTGTACCTACAGTGCAGAGATCATCATCGACCATTCTGGGGACGTACCAATAGAGGTACAGGTGACCCAGAATGACTACATGTTCTTTGCCGATGGAACCAACACCTATGGTGAACCCGGTAGCGTTCCTCGCTCCAACAGTTCATGGATTACCTTTGTTCTCCCATCACGCCTTGTCCTTGTTCCTGGAGAGAGGGTTTCTATCCCATACACGATAGAGGTACCGGATGATCCATCCCTGGTCGGTACCTACTGGAGTATAGTGATGGTGGCCCCTGTCCTTCCACCTGTTGAATCCCCTGAAGGTAAGATAGCTATTCGTCAAGTGATGCGCTACGGGATCCAGATCATCACCCATATCGGTGATAGCGGTGAACGTAAGATCAACATCATCGATACCAAACTCCTGCAGGAGGAGGAGGGTCCCCTGCTACGGATCGAGATCGAGAACATAGGAGAGCGATATGTAGCCCCAGAGGTGTGGACCGAACTATATGATGACAGCGGGTCCAGCGTTGGTCGATTCGAAAGCTCTAAACTGGGTATCTACCCAGGTTGTTCAGTAACACATCGGATCCTACTCTCCGGAGTGCCCACCGGAAAGTACGAGGCGTTGGTCGTGTTCGACAATGGGGACCAGTATGTGTGGGGTGCTCAGTACACCCTTGAGCTGTGAGATTTGTGACGCAAGCAAGTACGGCCTGCCCTCTTAGCCTTGGTCACCACATCTGTGATGACCAAGGAGATAGTCATTCAAGTTCTACTGCTTGTTGCTGTGCCTCGTATGAGATAGCTATTTGTTAAATGTCTTACATTCTCACATAATAGATCTTATTAGCCGTGCAGCATGAATACCTGGAGTAGAGGACTAAACTGTGATCAGCATGTGGAACGAGGCGAAGAGAATACTTGTATCAGGGAGTCATGTTTCGCCCTAGAAGCGCGGCACAAAGAAGGGTTGTAAGTTTTCTTATAGCCCCTCTCTTCTTGCTACTCTTATGTGCCTTTGCCCGAGCAGCGGCAATTACTGTAAAGTGTTTGTCTCCGCTTAGAACCCTTTCCCCGCGCGGCTTAACCACGTTGGCCTTCCGCGTGACAAACCTGCAATCAACCACGGATACCATTGAACTAGTGGTCACCTTGCCTAAAGAGTTTACCGTTTTGGTATGTCGCGCAAGTGTAACGCTAACCTCTGGAGAAAGTAAAGTTATACTTGTGAGCCTGCTGGCTCAGTCAACTGTGCCGGCAGATAGCTATGAGGCTACGTTTCGTGCCACTAGTACAATTGAACCTACTGAGTCTGCCGAAGCGTATGCCACGCTGACCATCGAGCAGAGGGCCGCTGTGAAGTTATCCATTCCACAGGGCGAACAGGCGCAGCCCGGAAGTCAATTAATATACAAACTGTCAATCGTTAATCATGGGAATCAATCGGACACCTTTCAACTGGAGGTGCAGTCGCGTTGGCACGCGGTCCTTTCGCGGGATGTAGTAGAGCTTGCCGCCGGAAACAAGGCTAAGATTACTCTAACCGTTGCTGTTCCAGAGGTAGTGAGTCCTGGCGACAGTAACTACTGCCGCATTACGGTTCGTTCACAGAGCGATCCCACCGAAACCGCAACAGGCACCATAAGGACGAAAGCTAGCCCACCATTACCCGAAGCGGTAAGTGGAACACTTTTCCCTATCGTTCCTGGGGCAGTGAGCACAACCACCACATGGTCAAATGGAAGTGTTTCAATCAAAGGAAATGCTCGCATTGGAGGGACAATTGCCCCTGGGCAGTCTCTGTCACTTGGTGGACAGTTTGATGTTGGGATTACTGAGCGCTTTGATCTTCAGCAGGGGTGGATAGGCTATCGAGAGGCAGATCAAAGCATAACCGTTAGTGGTATTTCTTCGGCCGCACCCATATCCCTGGACAGTGTGACCATTGATTACGAGTATGCTCCATCGGATTGCCCCTATTTCCTGAAACTCCATCATGAAACAACAGAGAAATCACTTAACCTTTCTTGGAGATGGGAGTACTCTTCTCTTGACCTGGATCTGACTAACAAAGGATGGACCATTCGTTCTTCTCTCAGTTCAAGCACCGTCAAGATGGGGCTGACGGTTCAAGATAGTGGGTTCGCCATTTCACTTGTACCTCCAGAATACGAGGGACTTTCATGCAGAGGGGTCTTGTCCCTGGATTCAGGGAAGAGTACAACTTTCCTATCCGCTGCCTACGGAGCTCTTGGCGGAAGCATTAATCTTGCGCGATCCGAATCAACCACGGAGACGACTTCTTCCTGCTACTCTGGCGTTTCACTTGGAAGTAATGCGTACATGCGAACAGCCTTGGAAATCAACGACAAACAAGCAACAGATCTGGATA
>JAUWPW010000032.1 GCA_030611415.1 Candidatus Bipolaricaulota bacterium | reverse complement strand
CCGAAAGCTGATGACTGAGAACTGATCACTGATAGCTGAATGAGTAACGTAAAACCACTATTACACTGGATTCCCGGGTCCTGTCCTGGATTCCGGCCTTCGCCGGAATGACGAATGCAAGGGGATTCCACGACGATCTGCAGTCGGACCTCGGGGGACCCAGATTTTGTCCCACTAGGACAGAGAAGGCCTCGCTTCACAGGGCGACGCTCCTAGGCGACGTACTGTGCTCGAACTCGCGCGTGGTACTGGACGCTATTGTTGAGGATGGGCCGAACATCAGATTCGAGCAGAACCAGGACAAGGAGAACATGCCTCTAGGCAGCACCTTCCAGGTCTATTGGTCACATGGTGTGCAACGCGTGAGACCTGTGGCAGGGTGGGCCGGTACCTGTGGGTTCGTGCTTCAAGGCAATTTGTACCGGCTATGCTAGCGCATTCAGCCGACGTCACGGCGGTGTCACTCGGCGCGCACATAAGCGGTACATTCGCGGACTGATTCATCGGTACCAGGAATATCTCGCAGGGCACACGAAGTTCGAGGAGGAGAGAACTAACGAGCTTCGAGGGCTCCTCGCATTCGTGCTTGACGTTGAGCCTGATTTCTACAACCGTCTTGCATTGAAATACGGCGCACAGACGGTGAATGCGGCTCTACATGCAAGACGCCGGTCGAGGTAAGGGTCAATTCCGTGCAAGGACGATGTGACAAAATGTTGACACTTGTCAATAAATGTATACAATTTGTCACATGGCTTCCACGATGCGCGCCGAGATGATCCTGCAACTAGCCAAGAAGCAAGGCTTGATTACGGACGGTGAGGTTCGAGCCATGGGAATCCATCCGCAGACCCTCAAACGTCTTGTCGAATCCGGTAAGCTAGAACGCGTCGCGCGCGGCCGCTATCGCCTTCCAGATCCAGACTACGCGCTCACCGAGCATCACGGCCTTGTCCTCGCGTCAGCTGCTGCACCGAGCGGGGTTATCTGCCTTCTGTCTGCGCTCCAGTTTCACGTGATCGGTACCCAACTCCCGCGTCAGGTCTGGATGGCGCTCGATCGTGGTGTACGGAAACCGGCGATCGAATACCCACCGCTCCGGGTGGTTCGGTTCTCCGGAGAGGCGCTCGCGGCTGGTGTGGAAGAACATACCCTGGAAGGTCAGACCGTGTGCGTCTACAACGTGGCCAAGACCCTGGCGGATTGCTTCAAGTACCGCAACAAGATCGGACTTGACGTGGCGCTGGAAGCGCTCAACGACGCGTGGCGGGATCGGCGATTCCAGATGAGCGAAGTAGAGCACTACGCGCGCATCTGCAGGGTTCGAAACGTCATGCGACCCTACCTGGAGGCGATCGTGGCATGAATCGAACGACAGGCATGGCGCATTCGGTTCACGTGCGCCTCGTCGCCCATGCAAAGGAGCTCGGCATCGAAGCGCAGATGATGCTGGAGCGTTTCGCGCTGCAGCGCCTGCTATACCGGTTGTCGAAGTCGGCCCATGCGGAACGGTTCGTGCTCAAGGGAGCGCAGTTGATGCTTCTGTGGATGGGTGAGACCGTGCGCCCGACACGCGACGCCGATCTCCTGGGCTTGGGCGATCTCTCCGGTGATTCGCTGGTTCGGATCTTCCGAGGGCTTTGTGTACTGGACGTCGAACCCGACGGGATGGAGTACCTTGCTGATACCCTCTCAGTAGCTGCGATCCGAAGAGAGAACGCGTATGGAGGACGGCGAGTCACTCTCGAAGCCCGCCTTGGCAACGCTAGACTGCATCTGCAGGTCGACGTCGGGATTGGTGATGCGATCACACCGGATCCTGAGTGGGTGGAGCTTCCCAGGCTGCTCGATTTCCCAAGCCCCCGTCTTCTTGGCTACCCACCTGAGACAAGCATTGCCGAGAAGGTCGAGACGATGGTCTCGCTCGGGCTTCTCAACAGTCGCTTGAGGGACTACTTCGACATCTTTGTCCTGGCGGAGCGGAAGGCGTTCGACGGAGTTCGCGGAAGAGGCGGGGAAGCAGACTCAGTGGGTAAGCTTCCGTCACAAGCTCGACAAGCCGTTAGTCCCGGAGGATCTGACGAGCGTAGTTGAGAGGATCGCTTCGTTCGTTGGACCTGCTCTTCACGCGGCAAGGGACGATGACCCATTTGATCGAACGTGGCCACCCGGTGGACCGTGGCAACGCAAGGAGGAATAGCTGATGCCTGACATCGCCGAGCGAGCCTTCGAAGACGCGATTGTCCATGTACTGGTGTCTGGACGTCCGGAGGGAGCATCGGGTGGGTGCGCGGGCGAAGCGTGGCCGGGCTACGAAGGAGATGGGGTCTACCATTACATTTTACAGGTGACGAACATGCCCTGTACACTGCGGACAGCCAAGGGGTGAGTCAAAAACTAAACGGTGAAAGGGTCAATTTCTAAGCGTTGCCAACATTCGGCAGCCCGAGGGTGGCAAGACAGGTGTTCAATCCGTATTGGCTAGAGTGTTCTTCCACCAGCTTCACCTTTTCCCTCCTCCGTCACGAGCTGCCGTCCGCAAAATTTCGCAACAGAGCGATCTCCACCTCTTTTCTCCCCAGGAGTTGCTCTAGCTCCCTGAGCCTCCTCTCGTACTGCGCCACCGCCTTGTCTCTCCCGAACACCTCCGCGCCCTTCTCCAGAAACTCCTGCTTCCACCGGGTCACGGTTATGGGATGGATGTTGTATGCCCGTGCAATTTCTACCGCGTCACGATCACCCTTAAGGACCTCGAGAACCACCTGAAACTGAAACCGGGGCGAGTACCTCTTCCCCTTCTTACCCACTTCGATCACCTCTCTCCTTGCGAGGTGATCTTTCCAGACTGGCCGCTCTCGACTTAGCACATCAGGTGGTGCAACTTTCCCACCGCACCCCCCTAGCGAGGACGCCCTTCTGTAGGGTGCTTGAGTCAGACTTCGTTCCCGAACAGGCGAAGGAGGCTCTCAGGGAGGAGTACGCGAGGCTGAACCCAGTGAAACTGAAACGGAAGATCATCAGACTACAAGAGAGATTGGATGAGCTTCTGTGGTCAAAGAACAGACCGAAGCATGAGGAACACTACATCAATTTGGACTACATTTCACGTGAGGCAACGAATGTCACTTCGAGTACATTCTTAGATGAGGCAACAGGGGGCTTGCGCCCGGACGCTGTTATCGGGTCCAAAGATTGAGGGAAAGGTGTTTGGAGAAGCCCGGGCCTCCACCAAAGAGCATCAGAGGACAATGTTTGGGGGACGTCCGGATAGACATCTTTCTTAATGGTCAATTGATTGCATGAACTGGGAAGAAGCAAGGAGTAAATTTGTGGAGACATGTCTTAGGATCTAACCAACTTGCAGTCTTTTATGTCCCACCCAATAGATATTGTATCCCCAATCGAACTCGTTTCGGTAATGCTTTTGGAATCAACCCGTGCTCTGATTTTCTCGCCGTTGTTTAATATGAGGCCATATTCTAGTGCAGGTCCCTTGTAAAGGATATCCTGAATCTTGGCTTCAAACATGTTTTCTTTACCTTCTGCCTCAGCCCCTAATTTTATGCGCTCGGGCCGGACTACGAGCGTTGTTTCTTCTCCTTTCCGGAACCCGCTTGGCACAAAAAACTCGATTCTGTTTGAGAAAAGTTTGGACTTTTCGGCAGAATCCTCAATAATTTCGCCTTTAAAAAGCTTCGCAGTTCCAACAAACCCTGCTACAAACACCGTTTCTGGGTTTTCATATAGAACCTCAGGAGAGGCCACTTGCTCCAAGCGTCCCTCATTCACAACGGCGACCCGGGTGCTCATTGAGAGGGCTTCCTCCTGGTTATGAGTAACCATTAGGAACGTGATGCCGAGCTCTCGATGCATCATCTTCAGCTCCACTTGTGTCTGCTCCCGTAATTTCTCGTCTAGTGCTCCTAATGGTTCATCAAGCAAAAGGATAGGAGGTTGGGTTACTAGTGCCCGGGCAAGAGCGACTCGCTGCCTTTCTCCTCCGCTTAAGGTATTGACATTTCGATTGTAAAAACCATCCAAACTGACCGACGCTAAGGAATTCCCTGCAAGCAATCGCCGTTTTTTCTTATCGCGTTCGGTAAATTGGAGGCCGTATTCTACGTTCTTCCCTACGGACATATGGGGAAAAAGAGCAAGATCCTGGAAAACCATCCTTGTTTCCCGGCGATTTGGAGGCACGTTGGTCACTATTTTGCCCCGTATGTAGATCTCTCCACCCGAGGGGACTTCGAATCCTCCGATCATGCGGAGTGTGGTCGTCTTCCCGGATCCACTTGGCCCCAGCAGTATCAAGAACTCGCCGTTTTCGATGTCCAGAGAGAGGCTATCAACGGCCACGATCTTGCCGAATCTTTTGCTTACGTCAACAAGCCGTACATTGACTTCTCTTGCTTCTTTGCCCATCAGTTCCTCGCTTTGCTGTTTGGACTTTTTATCACCAATTCCATCGGCCATGTGTCAACCCCTTCCAAAATTTATCCCTCTGTAATTGCTGAGCGTTTGCGGATAAATGCATAGTATAGCAATGCCAGCAATATCAGGAGTATTGATATGGACAGGATGAGGCCCGCAAGCGCATAAATGCTGGGATCAGCACCCGACTTCATCTGTCCAAACATGTATATCGATAGAGTCTCTTGCCAACCGGACACCATATAGGCTCGAATGAATTCATTGAGTGCTAGGAGAAAACCGAAAAGCGCTGCTCCGAGAATTCCGTTTCGAGTCAGTGGGAAGATGACGTCCTTGAAGGTTTTGAATTTGCCGGCCCCCAGATCGTGAGAGGCTTCTATTAAGCTCTCTTTCAGAGAAGAAAAACTAACCAGGATGACAATCGTTGCAAAAGGAAGAGCATACAGGGTATGGCTAAGCACAACGGTCCAAAGCGATGGCCGTAAGTGAAGGAGCTTGAAGAAGACCGAGAGAGACAGTCCCATAACTACACCGGGGATAAATATCGGAAAGATCAGAAGCGCCAAGAAGTATGCTTTGTTCTTCAGTTCTCTATACGTCAGCCCAGCAAACAGCGCCAGCACTCCAGTAAAGACAGCGGTCAACGAGGCATCCAACGCCGCTTGTTTTAGCGCTCCGGGCAGCCTCCACTGCTGGAATAATTCCCGGTACCACTTCAGACTGATTTCATTCCACGCGGGTATTCCGGGAAGCAAACTGGGGTCAAAGGAGATGATCAAAAGATAAAGAGAGGGCGTGAAGATAAACGCAATGGTCAACGCCACTAAAACGCGCAACCCGTTCCTTTCAAGGCTCGATCTAACTTGCGCTCGTCTCACCGACCGATCACCTCTGTAGCGATTCAAAGAGCTTGTCAATCTGGGCGTATCGGATACCCAGCCACAACAGCCCAACCATAATCACAAGGATAAATGTCGAAATAGCGAATACTGACGGCAACCTCAGGGCGGACATTAACGAGACGAGCATCTGTGAAACGGACAACTCTCCGACGCCTCCCAAGAGATCCCACTCCACCGTCGAACCCAACGACATGATGAATACAAAAATGCATCCGGCAAATATGCCGGGCTTTGTTAATGGCAAGATAATCCGTGTAAAGGTATTGAAAAATGATGCGCCCAAATCTTGGCTTGCTTCCAGCGTTGACCGTTCAACTCGTGTTAGTGACATCACGATAGGAAAGATCATGAATGGAAGACTAGACGATAGTAAGCCAACTATGACCGCAAACTCGCTAAACAGCAACCATGGAAGTGGTTCAGGAACGATCTTGAGCGCCACAAGCATATTATTTATTATGCCATAAGTTCCTAAAATCAATCTCAGTGAAAAAACTCTCACGATGTAACTTAAGAAAAAAGGTACGATAAACACCGTCAGCAGGATGTGTCGGTATTTTAAGCTTACAATTTTTTGGATGAAATACGCAATTGGATAGGTAATGACAAGGGCTAAAGCAGTGACGATCGCGGCAACCTTGAGCGTCTTCAAAAACGTAATGTATTGACCCGTCGTGAAGAATTTCTGGTATGCAAATAGGGTGAACCCAGGTCTTATCCAATATTCTGTTTCGGGCCAGAAGCTCCACATAGCCGTCAAAATGAGAGGCGCTACTCCCAGCATGAAGACAAATAACACCGGAATAAGCATTTGGGCCAGAAATGCCCTGTTCTGATGTAAAGTATGATTCTTCACGTTCAGAATAGATTCTCCTTTATCTCTTTTGTGAGTGGATCAGGTATCGTAGCTTCTAACCTTGTGCCTGCAAGCTACACCGTTGCCTCTTGCAGATTCCTTTGAGGGGAAGAGTCCCTACCGTGCCTTAATGATAAAGAAAGAGGGTGGTTAAACCCGGTAATCTAAGTGAGAGTTTCACCACCCTCCATCGATTTAGTCTTTAACTCATCTGCACGAGTTACCTTTGTCGGCCGAATTACCTTACCCAATGCCTGTTTTACGCTTCCCCAGTCGCCAATTTAGGAAGCTTTCCCACTCTTGCTCCTATGCTCTCCTGAGCTTCTCCCACCATTCTTCGTACAATTTAAAGTTCTTTGGCCGAACGTTCTGCCAATACGTGGCGCCCTTCTTCATCATGAATTTCTCTCTAACGTTCTCCATCCCCGCCTTGACCACTTCGGGGTCGAATTCATCGGGATGGCTCTCCGCATAGGTGATATTCTTCTCGGTCGGGACCACGTATCCTCTCATTTCGAGGACCTTGCAGCCGAGATATCCGGCGAGTTCCCAGTTCACGAACTGATGCGCTGCTTCAAACAAGCCCTTCTTCTGCACGCCCCGAGCAAGAAGGAAATCGTTCGACCATCCTTCGTATCCCTCGAACGGCACAGCGTATTTGGCGTTGATGCCGGCTCTTTGGGCCGCCAAGACAATCGGCTCCCAACCCATCATCACCCAGACCTCTTCCCTTGTGATCAGCGAGACGCCCTGTTCCCAGCCACTCCAGAAGGTTCTAAACTGGCCCTCTTTCTTCTTGCCGATCAAGAATTCCATGACCGCTTCCAATTCGTCCACTTCGAGGTCTCCAGGATTTTTGATCTCTCCCAACCCCTGGATATTGTTCTCCTTCAAGTACATCGCGGTGAAGATCACGCTGTTCGTCCACCAGTCTTCCATCGACGTCTTCCCCTTCAATGCAGGATCGAAGACATAGGCGTACGTGTCTACCACTGGGATCTTGTCAGCGTTGTAGATCATGGAATCAGCGTTGATCGTTTTGGGAATCCCATACCGCGATCCATTAACAGAATGATACGGTATGTCCCTCACCCATTCCCAAATGTCGTCATCCCAATTGGGAATGAGGCTCATGTCCCATGGAAGGATCGTTTCGGCCTGGGCCAGCTCCTTCTCCGCACCGCCTTGGAGTCCGAGCACGTCATACACGTTTGCTGCGTCCCCGGCGATCATCTTGCTGATTACCGGTCCGGTTGCATTACCGTTGTCGGTGAAGAGCATCTTGATGTTGAGATCTTCTTCCAGGCGTTTGTAGTGTTCCTCGATGCTTTGTGTGCCCGATGCCCAATAGCGTATTTCAACCGGATTAGTTGCCCCGAACACTTTGCTACCACCGAGAGCCATACTCCCCGCTGCAAGCCCACTGTAGCCCATCAGCTTGAGGAATTGCCTCCGGCTAATGTTCGACGCGTAATCCCACAGCCCTTTTTCTTTGAGTTCTCTCACTTTCGCGTTTTCCTTACTCACCATCTCTACCTCCTTGCCAATGATTATGGATTATGAATTGTGGCCGTTTTGCCTTTGCATAAATATCCCCCCTTCTGTAATGGTTATTGCCCTATTACAGGTGCTAAAAATAATTTTACTACGGGCATCCCCCCTTGTCAAGACCCCGCATTGCCTCACCAAAAAGGTACTCCAAACCGTATCGTTGCCTCATCTAAGAAATGTACTCGAAACAGGAGGTGAGGCGCTACAGTTGTCTCCTAACACAGACATTCTGTGAGAGAGGAGACAACGATGTCGCTGACGATGAAACAAAAGCAGGCAGTTACTAAACAATTAGCGCTGAGCTACAAACGAGGAAGTAAGAAAGAGAAGGGAAAGATCCTTGACACAGTGATCGAACTAACAGGCTACAACCGCTCCTATGCGTCCAGGGTACTACGCAAGCGAGCCAGGCCTAGGATAGTAGGGAGGCTAAGGAAGGGTGGTGTAAAGATCACCCTGGTAGAAGATGAACGGACGAAGAGGAAGAACAAACGTAAGGAGAAGACCTCGGCCCATGGAATAAGAAAGATGGACATATTCCACGGGCCAAGGAAGTACGACAAACAGGTCGTTGTTGCCTTGCGTAAGGTGTGGGTGATCTGTGACTGCATCTGTGGGAAGAGGTTAGGCCCTTATCTTCCCGAGATCGTCCCGCTGCTGGAACGACTAGAGGAGCTAAAGATTGCTGATGAGGTAAGAGAGAAACTCATTGAGATAAGTCCGGCAACAATTGATCGATTGCTGGCTCCGCTAAGGAAGAGATATCAACTGAAAGCAAGATCAAACACCAAGCCCGGGACACTGCTAAAGCATCAGATCCCAATTAGGACGTTCAGCGACTGGGATGAGTTGCGTCCTGGCTTTGTCGAGGTGGACCTTGTGTCACACGAAGGGGGTGATCCCAAAGGGGACTACATCCAGACCTTAGATATGACCGATGTATGTACTGGATGGACCGAGACTCAGGCAGTAAAGAACAAGGCACAGGTATGGGTATTTGCTGGGATTGAGAAGGCCAAAGAGAGGTTCCCATTTGCGATCTTAGGGATCGATTCAGATAATGGGAGCCTGCCCTGTGGAATGACTTTAGATCTTCTATTCCATAGGGTGAGTTCATCAACAGTCATCTATTACGCTACTGTAGTGAGAACAAGATCACGTTCACCCGCGCTAGGCCCTACAGGAAGAATGACAACTGCTTCGTGGAGCAGAAGAACTACTCCGTGGTGAGAAGAGCGGTTGGCTACCGCCGTTATGACACAGAAGAAGAGCTTGAGGTGCTAAACGAGCTCTACGATTACCTTAGGCTGTATACCAACTTCTTCCAACCGGTGATGAAGCTCATAGAGAAGATAAGGATCGGAAGCAAGGTGAAGAAGAGATACGATCGGGCAAGGACGCCTTACAGGCGGACCGTTGAGTCAAACTTCGTTCCCCAGCAGGCGAAGGAAGTTCTCGGGGAGGAATACGCGAAGCTAAACCCGGTGAAGCTGAAACAAAAGATCACCAGGCTGCAAGAGAGATTAGATAACCTTGTGCGGTCAAAGAGCAGGTTGAAGCGAGAGGAACAACATGTTAATTTGGAGTACATTTTCACGTGAGGAAACGAATGTCATTTCGAGTACTTTTTTAAATGAGGCAACACGGACCCCTGTAGAGTAGAGGAGGAGGAGCAGCGACCAGTTAAGCTTCGGCATACATCTGTGTCAAGGTTTCCCTGTACGTGGCTCACTATCCGCATGCCTTGTGATCGCGACCGCCTCCCCCCTCATCAAACCGGACGTGCAGTTTTCCCGCATCCGGCTTTCCTGTTGTCTTCACATCAACAGCTATCGCAGTAGAATTGCGGCATCATAGTTGAATCAGTCCCAGTTTCCTGTAGACATGCTCATACCATGTAACCCCATCGGGTGAACGATAGGGGCGCTGGCTCCGACGATTAAGATGTTTGACCACCCGCCGAAAGACAAACCAATTCATGGCTTGTAAAGTCGAACGACTACGTCCTTTACTGTAGTAGGCAGACCAACCACGTAGTTGCCTGTTGGCCCGCTCTATCAGCTTTGGTATCGGCACGAACGAACTTCGTGTGTTGATGATACCGCGGATTGTTTCCCGCTCGCGGGCACATGAGCTGGCACTGGGGACCATATTTAGGAACCGTTTGTTACGCCCAAACTTGTCGCGCTCATACCGGAACGTGTAGCCGAGAAAGTCCAAGCTAGCACCTTCCTTCTTGAATCTGACTATACGTGTCTTGTCACGGTTGATAACAAGTCCCATCCAGTTCTCCACTGTTGCCGTTACCCAGTCCGTTAGCTTGTGCCCATGTACCGGGCAAGGATGACACAGTCATCCGCGTATCGGATCAGGTAAGCACCGGCTAAGCGTGCTGGCCCAGTGCTGGCATGGAATCGTTTATCCATCCAGTGGAGATAAAGGTTAGCAAGCAGCGGTGAGATAACTCCACCTTGTGGGGTCCCTTGTCGGGCTCGCACCTTCCTCGGTGGTCGATGTCGATCATCCGGGGTTTCCAACACCGGTGCCTTGAGCCACATGCGAATCAATTTCAACACGGACCCATCAGCTATCCGCTTCTCCACGCACGCTAGTAGACGTGTGTGCGGGATACTGTCAAAATACCCTTTCAAATCGACGTCATAAACGGCGGTGTACCCTTCTTCCAAGACATCGCTTAGGGCCCTAAGAGCATCAAAGGCCGACCGATTAGGACGGAACCCATAGGAACATTCCATGAAATCCGCCTCGAATATCGGTTCCAGCACCAATTTCGCTGCCCCCTGGACCACTCGATCACGCACAGTGGGGATACTTAAACGGGCGCCCCCCACCGTTTGCCTTGGGTATGGTCACTCGCCGTACCGCTTGCGGCTTGTATCGTCGCCCCTTCAAGGACTCGTAAATCTCATCCAAGAAGCTAGCAACGTGTTCCGGAGATGTGGCAATATCAGCGATACGCACACCGTCCACCCCTGGTGCTCCGTCGTTAGCGAAAACCAAGTTCCACGCCGCCGCAAGAACGTCACGCCGGTATATCCGATCATACAATGTGTAAAACCGGAATCTCGGCTCCTGCTTCGCCTTGATGTAAAGCTTCCTCCTCAGCCTGAAGACCCTTGCTGGTAGAGCTTGACCATTCACCGCAAAGGCGTCTGGTAATGGGATCCACCGTCGTTCCGTTGTAGCTCGAATCATCTTGTTCGGCAAGCGAAAAGCCCCCTTCTAAGAACTAAGCGTGACAACAGCAGGGCTCCTTGGCTAAACGGACATTACTCCGCTTCTTAGCTACTACGAACCCCTCCGTCTCCCGACATACCGGCAGACATGGTTATGTCTCCCATGCCACCGCTAGGTTACGAACCCTAGCATGCCGGACCTCCCAGGTTCCTTGATCGTTCTGTCGCTGCGCGCCGCCTGAAACCACCCCGAGGAGCCGGATCGTTGCCTATGTCAGTTACTCCACAACCCGTGCTGGCTTCACCCACAATGACAGGTTGGCCACTCCCCATGAGAGATGTAACGAGGCTGAATCGGGTTCGCTTACGCTACGGCTCACAGCTTCGCCTCCCAAGGCTTCGACTGAGCCATTACTGGATACAGCCGCTTGGTTGGCTACATGTCAAACCGACAATTTACATGGCAGCCTCCTTTCAGACTGCAAGAACGACCAGGCTTATCCTGGCGCACCATTGCCTCATCTAAAAGGTACTCCAAACCGTATCGTTGCCTCAGCTAAGAAATGTACTCGAAATAGGAGGTTTACCCCGTGGAATAAGTAGAGATGGGCATATTCCACGGGGTGAAGGCTACAGTTGTCTCCTAACACAAACGTTCTGTGAGAGAGGAGAGATCAATGTCGCTGACGATGAAACAAAAGCAGGCAGTTACTAAGCAATTGGCACTCGAGTACAAACGTGCTGCCAAGAAAAGGAAAGGGGAGGGGAGATCCTTGACACGGTGATCGAGCTAACAGGCTACAACCGCTCCTACGCGTCCAGGGTGCTCCGACAGCGGGCTAGGGCTAGGGTAGTAGGGAGGCTAAAGAAGGGTGGTGTCCGGATTACCCTGGTCGAAGATGAACGGACAAAGAGGAAGAGGTTAGGGCCATACCTCGCAGAGATCGTCCCGCTGCTGGAACGGCTGGACGAGCTAAAGATTGCTGATGAGGTGAGAAAGAAACTCATTGAGGTCAGTCCGGCAACGATCGATCGACTGCTCGCTCCGGTGAGGAAGCGATACCAGCTGAGAGCAAGATCGAACACTAAACCAGGGACACTGCTAAAGCACCAGATCCCAATTCGCACCTTCAGTGATTGGGATGAGTTACGCCCTGGCTTTGTGGAAGTGGACCTTGTATCTCACGAAGGAGGTAACCCTAGGGGAGACTACATCCAGACCCTGGATATGACAGATGTATGTAGCGGATGGACGGAAACTCAGGCAGTAAAGAACAAGGCACAGGTGTGGGTGTTTGAGGGAATTGAGAAGGCGAAGGAGAGATTCCCGTTTGAGATCTTAGGGATCGATTCAGATAATGGGAGCCTGCCCTGTGGAATGACTTTAGATCTTCTATTCCATAGGGTGAGTTCATCAACGCTCATCTATTACGCTACTGTAGTGAGAACAGGATCACCTTCACCCGTGCTAGGCCCTACCGGAAGAATGATAACTGCTTCGTGGAGCAGAAGAACTATTCCGTGGTAAGAAGAGCGGTTGGCTACCGACGCTACGACACACAAGAAGAGCTTGAAGTGTTAAATGAGCTCTACGATCACCTTAGGCTGTATACCAACTTCTTCCAACCGGTGATGAAGCTCATAGAGAAGACAAGGACCAGAAGTAAGGTAAAGAAGCAGTATGATCGGGCAAGGACGCCTTTGCAGAGGGTGCTTCAATCAGAGTTTGTTTCCAACCAGGCGAAGGAAGCGCTCAACGAGGAATACGCGACCTTGAACCCAGTGAAGCTGAAACAAAAGATCACTATCCTGCAAGAGAGATTAGATGATCTTGTACGGTCAAAGAGCAGGCTGAAGCGAGAGGAACGACACGCTAATTTGGAGTACATTTTCACGTGAGGCAAC
>JAUWPW010000034.1 GCA_030611415.1 Candidatus Bipolaricaulota bacterium | reverse complement strand
TCTTGATAGTAGGTTGAGGTCTCTTCACTACTTATGGTTACAGGTTGAGTGATCGAGGCATGCAAGTCTTGCGCCATGGATTGTTCGGCAAAGGACTTTCTTATCTTCTCCTTGTATTCATCCAAGGAAGAACCTTGCTGTGCCAAGATAGCCTCTATTTCTTCAATCGTTAGTTGATTTTGCTCAATGATCTGATCGAGTTGTTCTTCTACCTGTTTCTCAAGTTCCTTCTCGTCTGGTGTGATGTCATGTTTTTCTGCCTGTTGAATAAGAAGACGGCTACTTATCATTGTATCAAGTACGCTTAACTGATAGGTGTGCAGGAGTGCGTCCCCTTCCGCAGTGGTCAAAAGGGTCTGCCCAAAGGCGGGGAACTGCTGGATGATTGTTTGGAAAATTTGCGTTAGTTGTGCGCTTGTTGCCAACGCCTCTCTTGTAATGATCTCTCCGTTTACGATGGCTGCAATCGAATAATCTGTAGAGGAACTTGGTGTAGACTCCTGTTGGGCTACTACACTGAAGGAGAGAAGCATCAAAACTGTGATGAGTAAGAAAACTTTACGCTGCAAACCGGTCACTCCTTGCAATTTGATGATAAAAATCTTCCTTTATTACAACCACCTTTTCAACTGCAAGCTTGAGAGATAGGGCTAACAGAGTGAGTGAAACGAACGGGCGAGACAAGAACCTTGGCCTCTGTTGCTTGGGACATGAGGTGGAAATCCTGTACCACTTTTCTTATCAGTTGCTCTGGGTTACCTTAACCGTGAGGAACCCTTAGTTCATAGGCCGACTCCTGGATGCCCCCGTATCAAGTACGGGGCAGGCTTATCAAGTCCGGCATGACGGTATGCATCGTCATTCCGGCGAACCCCGGATCGGGGTCCAGGGCAGGCGCCGGAATCCAGCGCAGGGCCCGAGAGGCCAGTGTAATAGTGACGGCATGACGGTATGCATCGTCATTCCGGCGAACCCCGGATCGGGGTCCAGGGCAGGCGCCGGAATCCAGCGTAATAGTGGTTGTACGTTACTTATCACCCATTACCCATTAGTGGTTACTGTTTTTCGACTTTGGACCTTGGACTTTGGACCATGGTTTGGTCTTTTCTGTGGCTTTTTCCCAGTCTGCATAGCACCTATCAAGCCTTTCCTTGAACCGCTCGTATTTTGATCCAAGTTCAGCGACCTTTGCTGTATCGGCATGATTGGTGGCTATTAGAAGGTCTCTTTCGATCTTGTTCAACTCTTTCTCCAGGTGTTCGATCTCTTCCTCAAGTTGCTCGATGTCCCGGAGAAGTCTTTGCTGGTGATATTTGTTACGTGTTGATCTTTCTGGATCTTTCCGGGTGTTTCTTAATTCTCTTGTTTGCTTCTTCTGATTAGACTGGGGGTGAGTGGTTTTGGTGGCGAGGTGTTCTTTGTAGTAGGCATACCCGCCCGAAAAAACACGCAGACGTCCTCGCTCGACTTCCCACACCTGTGTGGCAACCGTGTCTAACAGAGCGCGGTCGTGAGAGACGAGTAAGATGGTTCCTTTGTATGCTAGGAGGGTTGCTTCCAAGACTTCTTGACTTGCCAGGTCAAGATGATTCGTTGGTTCATCAAGCAGAAGGAGATTTCCTTCCATTAGAGAAAGGATGGCAAGAGCTACCCTGCTCCGCTCTCCTCCCGAGAGTGTTTTCATCTGTTTTGATACTTCATCCTTGCTGAACAGAAAGCGCCCAAGCAGTCCTCGTGCTTGGGCAATGGTAAGGGAAGAACGAGCCAGAATTATATCGAGCACAGTTTCGTTCCTATAAAGCCCTTCTTGCTGCTGGTTATAGCCTGTCGGCATTACCTTGTACCCCATATGAACGGTACCGGCAAAGGGAGCAACATTCCCGATTAGTGTTTCTAGAAGGGTTGTTTTTCCACATCCGTTTGGGCCGATGATTGCCACTCTCTCTCCGCGGTAGAGTGTGAGATCGGGGCAGCTGAACAAAGCAGATGTGAAGCCAACTTGTAGGCCTCTCGTTTGTAGGGCCTGTTTTCCACTCGGAGTCTTTATGGGGATTGTGAGTGACATATGTTTTGACTGCCGAGGCTGTGCAATCAATTCTCCTGTTATCCGTTGTAGCTTTTTCTCTCGATCCTTTGCCTGACGATGTTTCTGTCCAGCATGGTGTCGACGGATGAATTCTTCTTGTCGCTTGATGTATTCTTGTTGCTCGGTGTAAGCTTGCTGTTGTTGAGCAAACTTGGCTTTGCGTGCGACACGGGACCTGGTATAACCACCGCGATAGAACAAGAGCTCACCAAAGGCGATTTCCCAGGTGCGGTTTGCCACCCGATCCAGAAGATGCCGATCGTGTGACACCAGGATGATGGCACCAGAGAAAGCAATAAGGGTCTCCTCCAGCCAATCCAATGCCGAAAAATCTAGGTGGTTTGTTGGCTCATCCAATAGGAGAAGATCGGGGGGATCGACCAGTAGACGAGCAAGTGCTGCCCGCGCTTCTTCTCCTCCGGATAACCGATCTACTGGTTTACTGATTGATTCACGCGTGAAGCCGACGCCGATAAGGGCGGCTTTGATCCTGGCATCAACAGTGTATCCTCCTTGTTGCCCAAATGTATGTAGGAGGTTGTCGTAAGAGTGAAGAAGCTCGGCATTGGTTGTGTCAGCCATCTGTGATTCCATGTGGCGAAGCTCTGCCTGCATGTCGAGTAGACTGGAAAATGCTTCTTGCAGTGACTGGTAGAGTGTCCCATCTGATTTGAGTCGTGCATGCTGTGGTAAATATCCAATGCGCATACTTCTTGCGCGATGTACGTTTCCCGAGGTCGGTTGCTGAATACCAGCGATGATTTCAAGGAGGGTTGATTTTCCCGTTCCGTTGTCTCCTATAAGGGCAATCTTGTCTCCGCGTGAGACTTGGGTCGAGGATGGTAAGAATAGGAGCTGTGTACCAAAAGACTTCTCTATCTGCTCTAGTTGTATCAATGACATATCGTTTACAGATGGTACAAGAAGTAACCTCCAGGCAAAAGGAAGTGGGTAATCTGCTCTTTTCTTCTTCTTGCTGCGTATGGTATGATTAATAGGTGTCGTCAAATGAAAGAAGCAATGCTTTATGAGAAACTTAGCCGAGAGCGTGTTCGTTGCCTTCTTTGCTCACACCGATGCCAGATAGAGGACGGGAAACGAGGGATCTGCGGTGTGCGTGAGAACCGGGGAGGCACGCTTTATAGCTTGGTTTATGGTAAGCTGGTCGCCTGCGATGTCGATCCAATTGAGAAGAAGCCGTTGTTTCATTTCTTGCCTGGTACACGTGCCTATTCAATTAGTACAGTCGGCTGCAATTTTACCTGCTTGAATTGTCAGAATCATTATATTTCGCAGTACCCACGAGAACACTCAGGACAGATCATCGCAATGGGAGACGATGTTTCCCCAAGCGAGATTATTAAGGAAGCTAAACAAAAAGGCTGCCAGACTATTGCTTATACCTATACTGAGCCAACTGTGTTCTTTGAGTATGCTCTCGACATTGCACGTCTTGCGCATGAGGAAGGATTACGAAACGTATTCGTTTCAAATGGCTATATGAGCCCTGAAGCGACTGACGTGATCATTCCTTATCTTGACGGTATTAATATTGATCTTAAAGGGATCTCAGACAAGTTCTATCGTGAGATAGCGGGAGGTAATCTGCGGCCAGTGCTACATTCGATCGAGCGTTTTTTTGGGGCTGGCGTATGGATAGAGCTGACAACCCTGGTGATCCCTGGCATGAATGATAGCCCGGAGACGCTTCGTTGGATCGCTGAGGCGATCTTTGGTATTTCAGATACGATTCCATGGCATGTGAGCGGCTTCTATCCTGCATACAAGCTTGCGAACCTTTCTCCCACTCCGGTGGCTACGCTTGAGCAAGCACGAAAGATTGGCTACGAGGTTGGCCTGCGTTACGTATATATGGGAAACATTCCCGGTGAAGGAGAGGATACTCACTGCCCTGTCTGTGGAGAATTGCTGATTGAGAGAATCGGGTTTCTGGTGAAAGAAAATCGTTTACAAATGGGGCGATGTCCAGCTTGTGGCGCCCAGATTGATGGAGTTTGGTTTACTCCCTAGCGATTGCTACTTCTCGTTTACCATCTTCAAGTAGGGCTATTCTTATCACAATGTCGCTGATCTCAACTATGCCTTTGATTCTATTGGGCCATTCAATTACGGTTACTCCTTCCGCTGGCGGGAGGAGCTGGTCGAGCCCTACTTCGACAAGCTCCTCTAGGGAGTTGATCCTGTAGGCATCTAGATGATGTAGGACAAGTCGCCCATAGTAATCACGAGCAAGCAAATAGCCAGGAGAAACGACGATGTCTGTAATCAAAAGCCCTTTGGCAATTCCCTTGACCATGGTTGTTTTCCCTGCGCCAAGCGGCCCAACTAGAGAAACAACTATCCCATCGGTGAGCATACTGGCAAGGTCAATTCCGATCTCTTCCATTTCTAGTGAGTTGTGAGCGATGATTGTCTTATTCATCTATTCGCGTAGGCGAGCATCGAGCTTAGCCAAGCGTTTCTTGATACGATGAACACTCCGGTCTACCTCTTGGTCGGTTAGTGTGTGGTCGCCCGCCCGCAAGGAGATTTCGTACGTGAGGCTTTTTTCGTGTTCAGGGATTTGCTCTCCCTGATAAAGGTCATAGAGCAAAACGCTGTCAATCAATTTCTCGGATGTGATTGCCTGGCGGATCTTTTCCTCGGGAAGCTCAATTGGAGCGAGCAGAGAAAGGTCTCGCTTGGAAGCGGGAAAACGTCCAGGAGGTGCAAATAGGTGCTTGGTTCTGCCCAAGTACTGCAACTTGTGGATGTCGATCTCAAACAGGATCAAGGTAGTGCTGCTGGAAAGCTGGTCGCAAACGGTAGGAGCGAGCTCACCCAACAGTCCCATTTCTTCTTTCGCTAGCATGATTCTTGCCGTACGCCCAGGATGGAGAAAAGCCGGAATCTCATTCGCGAGAAAGCGCGGTCTTCCCACGTTCAGGGAAGCAAAAAGATTCTGGATGATTCCTTTTGCCGCCAAGAGGTCAATATTCCCTCTACCGGAAAGGGGAAGCTCGGTACGGCCGAATAGGAGACCCGCGAGAGACTCGTGTTCATTTCGGGGCTTGGAGAATACCCGGCCTACCTCGAATAGCATCCCACCGGCAACGCTCCGTTTTAAGTTAGTTTCAACCACAGAAAGAAGTCCAGGAAGGAGACTTCCCCTTAATGCTCGTTGTCCGACAGTCATTGGATTTTTGATTTCTACCAGGTTTTCAGCCGGCAGCGAAAGGACTTCCCTGTAGTGCCTTTTGTCAAAGCCATCTGTTACTACTTCATCTAACCCTAGCCCAGTAAGGGCAGCTCGTATCTGGTCTTTGTACAATTCTATAGGGGGCTTTTTTCCTATTTGTAGCTTTGTCTCTGGCGGAGTAGAGGGGAAGCGATTGTAACCATAGATTCGGCCGATCTCCTCAATCAAGTCTACCTCACGGTTGAGATCAGGACGGAAGGAAGGGACCTGTACTAACAGGTTTTCTCCTTCGTTGTTCACCTTCATTTCTAATCGGGTAAGAATCTCTGCCATTTCCGCGTACTCGATCTCAACGCCTAGGAGGCTAGTAGTGTAGCTGGGACGGAGCGTGAGCGTCTGCAAAGCCCGTTTGTGCGGATACACATCAACCATTCCGCAATGAACACAACACCCCGTCGTCTTCTGTAGCAGGTGTGCCACACGTGCTGCTGCCATGGATACGCCTTCAGGATCAACGCCACGTTCGAAGCGCTGCGAGGCTTCGCTGTGAAGGCCAAGAAATCTGGTTGCCTTGCGGATTGTAGCCGGGGAAAAGATTGCTGCTTCTAGGAGAACGTTTGTTGTCTCTTTTCTGATTTCGCTTCGCTCCCCCCCCATTACCCCAGCAATTGCCAGATCTCCAACAGGATCACTGATCATCAGGATTTCGGGCGCAAGCTTACGTTCAACCTTGTCCAAGGTATAGAAGGAATCCCCTTTCTTGGCATGGCGAACAATGATTTTATCTTTTATTAAATCGGCATCGAATGCATGTAAGGGATGGCCAAGCTCTAACATAACATAGTTTGTCACATCTATTACGTTAGCCAGCGGCCTCATTCCCGCTTTTGATAGACGATGCTGCATGAGAGGCGGGGCAGAGCCGACAGCGACATTACTCATGAGGGATGCGGTATAACGTGGTGTAGCAATCGCGTCTTCTACTTCAACCGAAAATTGGTCTCTTGTTGGCGGAGAAGACTCATCAAATGTGAGCAAGGGCGGATGTAGTTCCTTTCCAGTGATTGCGGCAACCTCACGAGCGATTCCGTAAATTCCCAAACAGTCTGGACGATTTGAGGTTACCGAGATATCGAGAATGTAGTCCTCGAATTCTAGAAGCTCAGCTAGATCTACCCCAAGGGGCAAATTGAGCTTGGGATCGAAATTCCAGATGCCAGGAGAATGTTCTTCCAATCCTAGGTCGGCTTTTGAACAGATCATCCCTTGGGAGGTAATTCCGCGAATCTTGCGTTCCTTTATTCCTAGACCGCCTGGCAGTTTCCCGCCAACCATGCTTACAGGAACGGTTGCACCGTCAACCACATTGGAGGCTCCACATACAATCTGGGTTTCGCTGGTACCTGTGTCAACAACACACAGCAAGAGATGATCGGAGTTGGGGTGAGGACGGTGTGAGACTACACGTCCGATTACAGCACCGTGCAATTCCCCAGTAGGGACAATTCCTTCAACTTCAATACCGGCCAGAGTTAGCTGGTTCGCAAGTTGTTGAACCGACCTTTCAGTTACGTCTATGTCTACATATTCTGCCAGCCATCGAGATGGTACCTTCATTATTGACCTCGCTTAGGATCATTCTATAGAAAGCTCAAAATAGAAGGTGCCTTCTCCATTTCCTAGGATTGGGGTAGCGAATCCAACCGTTGCCCTTATCGGCAGGAGGCCACCAATTGCGGAAAGGTCAAGCATTCCCTCTATGCCAGCTTCTACTTTGGGGGTAGTTTTACCAAATTCATCGAAATTTGTCCAACTTGTTCCGCTAGCGACAAAAACACGCCCACCCAGCTTGTCAAGCATCATCAGGTTTGCCAGACTATATGACTCGTTGCCAAGCGAGGAAAACTCTACCGCAAGGCGGCCATAGAGCTTATGCTCGCCTGGAAACGTTGCCTTGAACCAGGTACCTCCGATCCTCCTTCCAAAGCTCATGAGTTCCTCAAGGTCAAACAGAAGAGGGGAGGGAACTCTGCCAATCCCTGTTCCCAATGTAACAGTTCCTTGAAGATAGATGTGAGGAAAGAGACGAATTTCGTTGAATGCGCTAAGGGTTGCCCTCCCTGCTGCGCCAGGACTCAGATCGAGTGCGAATGTAGTTATGCGATTATCTTCAGGTGGTCCATATTTTGTTACTTCAAGGTGCAAGTAGGAGAATGCTTCCTTGTTGGCGATAATGCGGTGTCCGCTCAGGCTGATTGTATGGGTGGGATGCCAAAAGATCCCAGGAGAACCAGTCTTTGCTTGAGAAAAAGAAGTGAGCGTGTAGCCTATTGTTCCAGTGATTTCTCCTTCCTTAAGGACAGCTGAGAGAAAGGAATAGTGGTTGCGTCCTTTCCAGATGTTTGCAGAAACCATTCCTTGACCGATCGTTAGGCGTAGTCGGTTAAGGTAGCTAATACTTAGTCCGTTCGATGCCAGGTCAGGTTGGATCAAATAGGCATCAAGCGGCAATGTATTGGCGCTTATTGCTGTGAGGAACTTTGTAGGTGAGTTGTTGTTTAACCGGTTGTAATCAGGAAGCAAATGATCAGGATCAATTGTTGCTCGGTGGACTACTTCTTCTGTTTCAAAAGTTAGGGTGGCTGATTCGGTGTCCCCATCCCATTGTTGGCGTACTGTATTTCCTGAGAGTAAGGTTAGTTCAATTACTACTGGCTGTATGGTGCCTCCGTTGCGACTTACGTGTACAGTGGTTTGATAGCAGGTCTCGGCCGACTTGCGGGAAACTATCTGTATTGTGTAGTCAACGCCTCCCGGGTTCGCCAACCAGGTTTCAAACAAATACACAAGGGAATAACCTGTTTCCTTCTCAAGTATCATGCGTAGTTCATCTACATCAATGATCTTGTTTCGGAACTGTAGCCCTGCGCTGCGGAGCCCGATCTCGAATCTTTCCCTTCCCATGGCAGCAGCAATTGTTCGCGCTACTAAGTACCCCTTATCGTATAGCCTGATAACGGAGGCGTTTTCGTAACGGACCTTTGAGGCAGGCTTTATGATTGCCTCGTCGAAACCATACTCATAGTTTGTGATATAGGGAAGCTCGATTTCGTGTTCCCTCAGGTTGAGAAAGCCAAATTGTGAGCTTATGACATTTTCTAGAATGCCGTCTTGTTTCAAAACAAAGATGTTTGACCCGAACTCACCATATTGGCGTTCAAAATAGCTTACCGCCAGGTACTGTGCCATTCCTTCGGAGAGCCAGTTTTCCGCGTTTAGGTCAACTCCCACACCGAGACCCCACCATTGGTGGGCGATCTCATGAGCCAGCGTAAACTCGCAGAAACGATTCAGCACTCCGGGTACGGTGACATTGCGATGGCTGAAGAATAGGTTGGATAGCCAAACGATACCATCCGCGGCCATGGAGAGGCCATTGCGGTTGGGATTCTCTACAATAGTAAGACAGGAGTGTGGATAAGGACCAAATCTTTGTTGATAGTCCGCTAAGATATCTATTGCGTAGGTGGAAAAAAGGCGTGCCGTTTCTTCATGGCCGGGGAGAAAGAAGACCTTGATTGGTATTGCAAGGCCTTCGAGCGCGAAGTACTCGTAGTTGGGACCGATAGTAATGGCAAACGTACGAGTAGGGGAATCGTTCCATGCGACGTAGCGCCTGGAGTTCTCCGCTTTGGGTTCAATCTCTTTGATATGGTCACTTCCGCAGACAAGCGTGTACTTCGTCGGAAGGGTGATCGTCACTGAGTAGTCGGCGGCAGGGAATTCTAAGGGAAATCCTTCCGTCGATTTAGACAGTAATACTTCGTTTTGCTCGTTCCACTGCGGTTGGTCGTGAGCAAGCAGCGGGTACCATCCAAAGCGCCAAGTAAGAATCTGTTGTTCGATTCCCTGATCACCGGTAGTGATCCTTGGGATGTGGGTAGAAAAACGTATTCGCAAGGTGATCGTCTGGTTCTCTGCCAGGGGAAGGTCGACTGCGAGGACCGTATGTTGCAGGGAAAAAGTCTGGATTGCGTGTGGGAGGGAGAGGAACCGAAACGGAAGCGTTTTGTCGCTTTGCGGCTGGAGCATCTCTACTGTATCAATAGTTGTTGATGCCGGTTCAAAACCTTGCGCATAGAGGTTATCGATTGCTCGGCTGCTGGAAAAGGGGTTCTCCTCTCGCCCTAGATTGGCAAGAAGGAAGAAGTAGGCCGTAGAGGAATCTACTGTGAAGGTCACTTCTTCTACGCCTACCAGGATCTTCTGTTCGGGGTCATAGGTTACCTCGATTGAGTAAGTTGTTGCAGAGACGGTGAAATCGATGATGCTAATGATCCCAATGATTAGCAGGACAAGAACCATCAATTTGTTTCTCAATAGGTTGTTCATTCTTTTCCCTAAGCGCAACGCGTAAGGATTATTCAAGTGTCCTTGGTTGCTTATTTCTCGTTACTTGTTCTTTCCTCTTCTTGAGTCATCCTGCTAGTTTTTACTCTTACCGAGGTGATCTCCCGCTCCGTTGCCTTTTCCACAGTGATTGTCACTGGACCGATAGTTACTTCCTCTCCGTTCTTAGGCATTGCTGCGAGGTAGTGAAAGAGTAATCCATTGATGGTTACTCCCTTGTCTTCGGGAAGATCAAGATCCATTGCTCGATTGAGGTGATGGATCGAGGTATCTCCATCTATGAGTGCCTCGTTGGCCGAGATACGCTTGATCAACATTGTTGGGTGGTCGTACTCATCTTCGATCTCTCCCACGATCTCTTCAAGGATATCTTCCAGTGTGATGATTCCGGCCATTCCACTGAATTCGTCTATTACAACTGCCATGTGTACTCGTTCCCGTCGGAACTCCCTCAACAGAATATTGATCGGCTTGCTTGTTGGCGTATAGTAGACTGGGCGTAGCATATCTCGCAAGCTAGTATGAGCGTCTACGGCAGGTGCTAGTAGATCCTTTGCGTATAGGGTGCCGACAATGTTATCTGGTGTCTGTTCGTACACTGGGAAGCGTGAGTGTCCGTCTTTGATGACTATTCCCCTTGCCTCTGCCAGGGAGGTTTCTACTTCGATCAATTGGACGTCAGGTCGAGGAATCATAACCTGATTGGCGGTCATTTCGTCGAAAGAGAGGATACGGCGAATCATTTCTCCATCTTCTGCGTCAAGGAGGCCACGTTCTTCGCTCGCATCGATCAGGGTTTCGATCTGTTCATCACTAACTGGTATGGGCTCTTCCTGTGAAAGGTCTTGTCCAAACAAGCGTAGGATTCCATAAGCTAACCAACGGAAGACGACGATCAGTGGCCACAACAGACGGGAGAAGAAGTAGATTTGGTTGATTGTGGCTAGAGCGTATCGCTCTGCGTTCTTCTTGGCGAAGTTCTTTGGGGTAATCTCACCGAATATGAGAAGAGAAATAGTCATGATACCGGTTGCCAGTAAGCCTACTTGATAATTTGGGATTCCCTTGGGGAAGGACCGTAGCACAACTAGTGTCATCAGCGAACTTGCCCCAACATTGGTCAAGTTATTCAAGATGAGTAGAGCGGTGATAAGATTATTCGGCTCCTTAAGGAGAGCGGAGAGCGCTTTTCGCTTCTTCTTGTATGCGTTTACCAGGTAGCTTAGCCGTCCTTCATCGAGAGAAGTGATCGCGGTTTCTGCGCTAGAGAAATAGGCAGAACAAATAACAAAAAAGACCAGCAGCGCAGCTTGTGCGCCAATTGCCACAGTTAGGCTCACCTCAATATCCTAATTATAGAAGGCTATTCTTTACTTGCAAGGACATTGTACAGCAGAGGATGGTTAAGATAGAATTATGTGGTACCCAAGGAGGCGCGGTGAATATCGAGGAACTAGAGCGAATTATACGATTACTGAAAGCGGAGGACTTGACAGAAATCACCATTTGGGACGGAAAAAAACGGATGACCGTTTGCAGGGAAAGTGTTTCTGGAAAGGAGAATCGTAGCAGGTATATTTCATCGCAGGTTGAAGAGGAAAAGAAGAAGCAATTCATATTTACCTCACCCCTTGTGGGAACGTTCTACCGTCGTTCTTCACTAGAAGAGGAGCCATTCGTGAGTGAAGGATCCTTGGTTAAGCCTGGCGACACCTTGTGCATTATGGAGGCAATGAAGGTGCTAAATGAGATCAATGCTACAGAAGCCGGGAGATTGCTGCGAATCCTGGTTGAAGATGGACAGACGGCGGAATACGGAGACCCGCTGTTTCTGTTTGAGAGAACGTGACACTTGGCAAGGTACTGATTGCTAATCGAGGAGAGATTGCTTTACGCGTAATTGAAGCGTGTCGCGAGCTTTCCCTTGACTCGGTTGCGGTTTTCTCGCAAGCCGATAGAGAAATGCCGTATCTCAAGCTTGCTGGCGAAACGGTTTGCATTGGCCCCGCCAATCAGAAGAAGAGCTACCTGAGTATTCCTGCCGTAATTAGCGCGGCCGAGTTAACGGGGGCTCAAGCAATTCATCCAGGGTATGGATTTCTCGCTGAGAATCCCCACTTTGTTGAAGTATGTGTGGGGCACAACATTACTTTTGTTGGTCCAGATCATCAGGTGATGGAGCTCGTTGGAAACAAACTTGCCGCAAGGGAAGTAGTTGCTGCTGCCGGTGTGCCCGTTCTTCCTGGTGCGGCGGTTCCGGAGCAAGATGACCAGCTGGAGATGACAGCAGGGCGGGTAGGTTATCCGTTGTTTGTAAAGGCAGTTTTTGGTGGGGGTGGACGGGGAATGCGCTTAGTGAACGAGCCGCAGGAACTAAGAAGCGCTGTTCGTGCAGCCGGCAGTGAGGCTGGTGCAGTATGTGGAGATGCCAGCCTTTATCTGGAACATGCGCTTGTAAACCCACGTCATGTGGAGGTGCAGATCCTTGCCGACAATTATGGAAAAATCGTGCACTTGGGAGAAAGAGAGTGCTCCATTCAACGTCGGCACCAGAAGTTGATTGAAGAAACGGCCGCCCCTTTTCTTGATCCCGAGCTACGCCGAGAACTTTGCGCAGCAGCTGTTACAACCGCGCGGGCAATTGGCTATCAGAACGCTGGAAGAGTGGAGTTTGTAGTTGATGCGGAGGGC
>JAUWPW010000025.1 GCA_030611415.1 Candidatus Bipolaricaulota bacterium | reverse complement strand
AGTTCGTTGGGTTCGTTGAGTTCATTGGGTTGAAAAGATAGTTGAGAGTCTAGAGTCGGGAGTGAATAGTCGAAAAACAGTGAGAGGCAGGTTGGAATGAAGGGCGCATACTGTCATGCCGGACCTGATAAGCCTGCCCTGTGAAATCTTATTCTGCTTTGTATTTAACAGGGCCTGCCCCGTACTTGATACGGGGGCATCCAGATGTCGACGAACAGTGATGAGTAATGGGTAACGTAAACCCACTATTACGCTGGATTCCGGCCTGCGCCGGAATGACGATGCATACTGGATTCCCGGGCCCTGCCCTGGACCCCGATCCAGGGTTCGCCGGAATGACGAGCGCAAGACCCGACGCCACAAACGGTCTGAGAGCTGATGGCTGAAACTAGAACATGAGAAGGAAAGATCCCTATGAATAGTTTGGCTATTCTGTTAGCCTTGGCGGCTGCTATTTCTTGGGCCTTAACCCAAATTATTGCCAAGATTGGCCTCAAGCGGATGGATCTAGTTCCCTATCTGTTTATCCGTCCTTTGCTTGCGCTCCTATTCATTGTGCCTTATGGGCTGCTCACATCAGGATTCTACTTACCATCTCCAGGTCTTATAGGAATCGCCATTTTGGGTGGCCTTACTGATTCATTTGCTGGAACCATGCTTTATATGTTTGCCATCAGGAAAAGCTCCGCGCACAAGGCAGCTTCCCTTGCCAACACTGCTCCTTTCTGGGGAGTTGTTGCCGCCGTTCTCTTTCTCGGTGAAAGGGCTCAGTTAACCACCTTCATTGCGGGCGGTTCGGTGGCTTTGGGGGCGTATTTCCTGGTCACCCGTAGAGGAACGACATCAACTAGCTACTCATTTTGGGAACCACTACCAGCCCTTGGCACCGGAATCTTGTGGGGACTGGCAGAGACTGTTCCAGCCAAGTATTGCCTTACTCACGGCATGACTCCAATCACATTCCAATTGATCTTGGTATGCACTGCTGCCGTAAGTTGGGGCTCTGTTGCTATACTGAGAAGGAAGAAGCACCATCTCCATTTTCCCTGGCCCGGTGTGCGAGTAGCATTATTCACTAGCTTCACCGGTTTCTTTCTCGGCTGGCTGCTCTGGCTCTCCGGCCTCAATCTAGCCCTGGCCTGCCAATTAGCGCCGGTCCGCGGTGGCGCAATGACCCTGTTTGCATTCATTTTCAGCATACTCCTCCTCCACGAACGACCCTCAGCGTACTCAATTATCGGGATGTTGCTGACAGTTGCTGGAGTATCTCTCGCATCGATTATGGGATAGCCAACAACATCCCTGTCGTACTTCCTTGGCCTTTCTACTGAGTCAATGCGGGATCTTGGTTTCCTAAGTAATATGTGTTACAATAAAGACGCTTGCCCCTTTTTTTGGGGTGATAAGAGGGGTAGCAAAAGGTGACAGACGAATAGTATCAAGCATGGAGGTAGGCATGATCGAGATTAAGGACTTTCGTATCTTCTCTGATCTCAGAGATAAGGACCTACAAAAACTTCGGGAGACTGTACGCAAGATTAGTTATGGTCGCGGGGAAATCATTTTCCAAGAAGGGGCGCCTGCCTTTGGCTTTTACCTTATCTTTGAAGGCATGGTCAAATTGGTCAAGCGGAGCATGCGGGCAAAGAGCCAGATCCTAAAGATTGTCGGGCCAGGAGAAATCCTCGGTGAGACTACCCTATTTGATAAGGGAAGCCATAATGCCTATGCCAAAACACTTGAGCCCGTAGTGGTTGGCTTCATTGAACGTGGCGACTTCTTTTACTTTCTTGAACACCATCCAAGGACTGTTTTTCGTTTGTACGAGAAGTTCTCTCAGGAAGTAAAGGCATTTCAGAACAAGTTAGCTGAGCGATCGTACTCCTCAAGCAAGGAGCGCCTCGCCCGGCTAATCCTGCATTTGGGAAAGAGTGGAGTGGAACTATCCCGCACCGAGCTAGCCGAGATGGCTGGCGTCTCATCCAAGACAGCTATCCGCACGTTAAGCGAGCTCGAGAGCAGGGCAATCATTGCAATCGAAAGCCGCAAGATTGACATCCTTAGAGAAGACTATCTGCAAAAGATGATCGAACCCTTTTCGACAACTGTAAAACCCAATCTCATTATCTAAATTGGGAAGAAGATCTCCCCGATAAGTGACCAGTGTCCTTACGTTTTCATGGACAAGCTTTTACAGTAGTCATGGGCATTTGTGCCTATTGACGAAGCAAAAGCGTCGCTCAAGGATGGTATGCAGTTAACAAACAAGCCAAACGCGGTTGAGCGTACTATTATTGTTGTTACCGCGTATGGAATCGCGATTCTCACCACAATCCTTCTACGCCTCTCGGGTTACCATCCTTTTGGCCTTATTCTTGTGGCCTGTGCTATCCCATTGGCAATTGGAGCTAGCTCTTTTCGGCTCAAAGGAGGGCTCATCCTTGCCCTTGCAACTACGCTTATTGGACTCCCATTCTTGCTAACGGGAAACCAGGGAACCCCAGGGTTTCTACTCACATTTCTGGCAGTCAACCTGGCGCTCGGAGGAGGAATCGGATTGGTAAACAACGCCAGGGAAGCCCGCCGTGGAAAATGGCAACGAGCAAAAAGCCTTGATAGAGACTATAGCAGTGAAATCTTCGAGAACTCGCTCAACATGATTCATTTCATAGACAAGGACGGAAACATACTGAAGCGCAATGAAATCTCACGCGATACCCTTGGATACAAACCCAAAGGGTCTCTACAATTCGCCAAGTATATGCATCCAGATGACGTGTCTTCAATGAAGGTTGAATTTGCACGGCTGTTTGAGAGAGGAGAAGTACGTGATGTGAAAGTTCGTTTCATCTCGCAGAAACGCACGGTAATTCCAGTGGAAATAAGAGCGACACGAGCAACACAGAGGGTAGCTGTGGTAGAAGCATGTGATCTGCGCCAGCAAGTGGAGCTTGAACGCCGCTTGATGGAAACAGAAGCTCTTTACAGGTACTTGATTGAGGACGCAATTGATACACTAGACTCAGGAATTATTATTACTGATCGTAAGAGACAAGTTGTGTGGGCAAACAAAACCATTGAACGTTTCTTCGGGGTCGATCGCGATGGTCTGATTGGAATTGACGGTTTACGTGCCCTTTCACGGTACGCTAACGTGTTTGAAGACAGCGAAGATATTCAACAAGCTGTCAAAGAAGCGTTCGAAAAGGGTGGGAAGATCGATTCATATACCTGCCACGTGCGTCCTGGGCCAAAACGAAAAGAGAGAAGTCTTGAATATCGATCGATCCCCATTGCAACCGAGCGTTATACTGGTGGACGCATTGATCACTATATTGACATTACAAGAATTAAGCACCTGGAAAAGGGATTGCGGGAAAAGACAAAACGCCTCGAGCAGAGCAATGAGAAACTGGAAGAATTCTCTCATGTTGTATCCCATGACCTGAAAGAACCGTTGCGCACAGTGGAAGCATTCAGCGGATTTGTGCTAGAAGACTACGCGGATCAACTCGATGAGGAAGGCGTAGGCTACTTGAAGACGCTGAAGAAGTCTTCAGCCCGCATGCGCGCATTAATCAACGATCTTCTTAAGCTGTCCAGCGTTCATATGGATACTAACTCATTCGAACGGGTCAACATACAACTACTGCTAGAAGAAACAAAACAGGATCTTGAGGTTCGCCTGCAAGGAGTTAACCTTCAAATTGCGGACAACTTGCCAACTGTACTGGGAAGCAAGACCCGCATAGGAGAGCTGTTCAGCAATCTAATAGTAAATGCAATCAAATACAATGATAAGGCTCTGCCCACAGTACGCATCGGTTACCTGGAAGAATCGGAGAACAGAGGAATGAACACCTTCTTTGTGCAAGACAACGGAATAGGAATAGAATCTCGGTACCAAGAACGGATTTTTGGCATATTCGAAAAACTCAACCCAAAGGAAGATCAAGAAGGAACCGGAGCAGGTCTCGCGATCTGCAAACGGATCGTAGAGGAGCACAAAGGCAAGATCTGGGTAACCTCAGATGTTGGAAAAGGCACTACATTCTACTTTACCATCCCCAAGACAACCGCGAGGAGAGAGGTGAAAATAAATGCTTAAGACAAAAAGAATAAAGGTTCTTGTTGTCGAAGATAATCCTGATGATGAAACAATCATAAAACGGGCGATGAGAAAGGGTGATATCAAGTGTGACCTGTATTTTGCTCGTGACGGAGAGGAAGCGCTCGACTTCCTGTGGCACAAGAAGAACTTTGTCGATGCTCCCCGCCCCGATCTGATACTCCTCGATTTAAACCTTCCCAAGATTGGTGGCTTCGAGGTATTAGACAAGATCAAATGTGATGACCGATTGCGGCGTATCCCTGTAATCGTGTTGACCATCTCTGAACGAGAAGAAGACATGGTGAGGGCCTATGACAGTGGAGCGGCGAGCTTCATGACAAAACCTGTCGACTCAAGAGACTTTGAGCGCTTGATTCAAACCGTACAGCAATACTGGCGGGCTGCTCAACCTCCCCCAGAATAAGAGGACCCCTGGCGCTCCTTTTCTTAACCATTGAGATCAGTAGAGGCCGCTACTGGTGCATGGATTTCCGACCATTGCCCTCAAAGGGTCCCTCGTTTCCGTCTATCTTTATGTCATGCGGTAAGAACAATCAATGGTTCTTCCCTGGGGAGACGGGCTTGGGCAGCAGGCTCGCCTCCCTTTCGTTTGAGAACTGTAAACAAGTGATGAGTGATGAGTGTCTGGTTCGTGGGGTTCGTTGGGTTCATTGAGTTCGTTGGGTTCGTTGGGTTCGTTGAGTTGAAAGCATAGCCGAGAGTCGAAAAACCGTGAAGAGTGACGTATGGCACTCACCGTAGAGCTACCATCACGCTGGATTCCCGGGGCCTGCCCTGGACCCCGATCCAGGGTTCGCCGGAATGACGATGCATACCGTCATGCCGGACTTGATCCGGCATCCAGATGCCGACGAATAATGATAAGTGAAAAGACAGTCAAGAGTCAGGAGTCGAAAAACGGTGATGAGTGCGTTGGGTTCATTGAGTTCGTTGAGTTGGTGGCGTGAAGCAGTTGAATGGGGAAATGGTTAAATGGGAGGAGCTGAAAGCTGAGTGCTGATAGCTGTAATGAGTATTGAGTGATGGGTAATGGGTGGAAGCCAGGAACTAATTACTAACAACTGATAACTGAAAGCTTATGTAGCGTCGTAGCTTGCTTGCCCAGTGCAATCCTATTGCACTGGGGCCTGCGACGTTGTTTTTCATGACCAATCATCTGACCGTTCCTGCGACGTTGCCTCTAACGTCGGACACCTGTCTGCGTGCGAACACGCACAGGCAGGCAGGTTCCAACGCTACGAACGGTCTACGTGTTGTGGGGATCTGTCTGCCGTAGCATTCTGAGAGGCAGGTTGGAATGACGCGCATACTGTCATGCCGGACCTGATAAGCCTGCCCCGTACTTGATACGGGGGTATCCAGAGGATTGGCAGGATTTGTATACAACCATTATTTGACTGGATTCCGGCGCCTGCTCTGGACCCCGATCCAGGGTTCGCCGGAATGACGGACACAGGTTCCGACTCTGGACTATCTTTTAACTGTTTTCTCTGCCCTGTTGTCACGAAAAGAAAGATTGGAACAATCGCCAGAAGAAATCACATGCACAACTCCCGCTGACTCAACGAGAAGTCGTCCAGCAACATCAATCCCTATCGCTTTTCCTATTAACTTTCCACGCTTGCTTTCCACGCAGATAACATGCCCAATCGTCGCCGAAAGAGCCCTATACTCTTCCACAACTTTTCCCGACAATGATGGCTCCATCCATTGCAGGATCGAGTTCAATAGTTGATCTCGCGTAATATGAACACGAGTTGCTTCCTCTACACATGTAGCGCTCTCAAGCGGCACAGGTACCAGATTCACCCCCATACCAACAATCGCCCGAGACCCCGAGACCTCAATTAGGATGCCACCAATCTTCTTTTCTTCAACCATGACATCGTTGGGCCACCGCAGCTTTGCTTCGATGCCTAATTCTCTCAGTCCTTTAGCCACTGCTATACCAGCTCGCAGGCTGATCAAGGGCTCAACCTGCAGGATAATCGATGCGTACAATCCACCAGCAGGCGAAATCCAGGTTCGGTCAAGTCGTCCTCGTCCCTGTTCCTGTTTATCGGCAACGATAACCGTTCCGGTAGGGATTCCCAGGGAAACCAGTTTCTTGGCCACGCTTTGGGTAGAGCTCACGCAGGCATAGTGGATAATCTGGCGCCCATCGGTCATCTTATTCACCTTAAGGACCACTCACATGTATACTATCCTTGAGTACTATCTTATCAACGTTCTTCACCCAGTAGCTTCCAACAGATAAAACGTTGTATTCTTCGTTGCTTACATTGCCATCTTCGGGCAATACAGCAATACGAAAACCCAGTTTCCAATCAGGAACCTCTGTTTTATTGAACGCGTAGGCAAGAATCACCGGATAGTCCGAATCTTCGACCCTTGCGCGGTCAATCTCGATCGCGTAACCATCACAGGAAGAACAAAGAATTGAGGTATAGTCTAGATTACATGGGATAAGATCTACCAACCTAACGCCGGCGTAAAGCCCCTCGTCGCGCCAATTATCAAACTGGTTCTGGTAGGTTCCTCTTCGCATAACTACAGGCATCTGTTTCATCTGAAGAAGGGTGATTTCTTCTCTTGACCCATCAGGATAGAAAATCTCGATCGCCGGGTCCTGCACTTGCCTTGCCATTCGAACAACCATGGGTAAGACAATCACCGCTACAATAAGCAAGAAAACAATTACGTACGGTCGCCTAAGCCCCGCGATCATAGCCACGCATACTTCCTTGCAAGGGCGCTGGTAGCAAGCAAAAGACAAAACAGAAACAGAACAGCCCAATCTGCTCGTTGCCAATGCTCCTTGTAGGCAATGGTACGCTTCGCGTAGAGACCAAAACAGCGTCCCTTCATCGAGATTGCGATGCTATCCACTCGCATCAATCCCGAGACAAGAAGAGGAAAAAGAGTATAGCGAATCGAGCGTAGTAGCCCCCCGAAGCCATGTATCGATGTGTTAATCCCGCGTACCTGTTGCGCATCGCGCACAGTGCGGTACTCCTTCCTGAAAAACGGCACAAACCTGAGGGAAAGAACAAGAACAAAGCTATAACGATAGGGAATGCCAATCTGCTCAATTGAGTGCGCGAGCCGGTCCGGGTCAGTAACAAGGACAAACAAGATGCTCGAGGAAAAAATAACCAAGAACCGAAACGCCATTTGAGCTCCAGCAAGAAGCCCACAATCGGTTACCACAAATCCACGTGAGAGAAGAACGGTTCCCTCCCTTATAGAGAAGGCCTGCGCAATGAATAGAACAACTCCGAACAAGAGCACAAACCTGGTCTTAGAGAGAAAAGATCCTACACGCTCGCCAGAGATAACCAGCAGACCAATAACAAGGAGAAAAACGCCAAGCTTCACGAGAATACTTGGTGAAACAAGAACAGCAACAAGGAACCCAACCAAAAGAAGGACATTCGCCATCGGTGTTACTCGATGAAGTCCGGCATATCCTTTGTGGTAAGAAACCTTAGCAATCATGCCTGCTCCTGTTCCCAGTACGTAGGAGTAAATGCTCTTTTTCCCGCCTCTCTCAGTTGAGAAAGAACCTCATCTTTCTCCCCAAAGAATGTCCTTTCTCCCAAGTAGAGAAGCCGATCGCACAAGGAAGCAACAAGCGGAATGTCGTGCGAAACAACCAGCGTAGCAGTCCCATGTCTTCTCGCGGCAAGAAGCTGAGAAATGATCCAAGAAACATTTTTCGCATCCTGTCCGATAAACGGCTCGTCAAGTAAGAGAAGACTGGAATTGCGAGAAAGAGCAATTGCAAAGGTCAAGCGACGCTGTTCCCCTAAACTCAACGAAAGAGGAGGAGCATTTTCAAGACCGGCAAGGCGCGCCCCTTCCAACACACAATGAAGGTCCTTCCTCCCAATCGAACCATCAACCTCAAACTCACGGCGGACAGTTCTCTCAAAGATCTGTTGATGTGGTTGCTGAAAGATAAACCCGACCCCCGGATCGCCATCACGCACAATACGTCCACTTGCTGGCTTCTCCAATTCTGCTATCAGGCGTAAGAGCGTCGTCTTACCGCTCCCATTCGGACCGATAATCCCCAGGATCTCACCAGGCCAGAGCTTGAAGGACAGGTCTTCAAAGAGCGGAGTCCCTTCGTAGCCAAACGACACAGCATCAACAAACAACGTCGCTCTTCTGGCCCGAGGAAGCAACGGAAGACTAATATCCCAATCGGCGCGCAAACCAAGCGCTTCCAAATCCTTATGACAAACGGATGAACGACGCGCGACAACCTTGCCACCGCTAAGCAGGAGAAGACGTGGGTGCATCTGCAACAAGGGGGTCAGTCGGTGTTCAACCACAATCAATGTGTACTTCCCTTTCTTCCGCAAATCATCCATGATCTCAAATATCGCCTTCGCCCCTTGCGGATCGAGATTGGCTGTTGGTTCATCAAGTAGGACAACACTTGGACGCATCGCCAGGATAGAGGCGATTGCCACACGTTGTTTCTCCCCTCCTGATAGAGTGGTTGTTTCCCTATCGGCAAGGTGACTAATCCCAGCAGTTGATAAGCATTCCTCTACTCGTGCGCTGACCTCTTCACGTGACAGGCAAAGATTCTCTGGGCCAAAGGCAACTTCCTGCCAAACGTTCAATGTACAGATTTGGCTATCTGGATCCTGTTGCACCAACCCCAATTGCGTAGCAATCTGCTGTGAACGGATGTCTCGGATGGAGAGGCCATCAATTAGAATCTCTCCCTCAACATGCGCGGGGATCATCTCAGGGATGAACTTACACAGCGCCTTACACAAGGTTGACTTCCCACAACCGGAGGGACCGCTCACCACAAGAACCTCGCCGGGGTCGATCTGTTCGGAAACACCGCAAAGTGCCGACTCTTCCCGATCCGCGTAGCGGACAGAAAGCGAATTTACTGTAATTCTGGTCCCATTAACGCACGACAACCCGCGTCACCCGCCTTACCCAATAGCTTCCATCGTACCCCACGGCAATCAGTCTTAATCTTCCCTTATCCAAGGAAAGAAGGATCTTCTGATCTTCAAGAAGCGAAGAAAGATCATCAAACCTTGCCTCGTAGCCATCATCTGCTATCACCCGCACTAGCTGTGCTCCTTTCTCCGGTTTTGCCTGTTCGAGAACAATAGAAAAGGGCACTCCCGTATACTCTTGCGGAGGGACATAGGTAGAGCTTCCTCGAAGTTCCGCGGTAACCGTCACAACTTGATCGTGCCAATCCCTGTAATCAAAGGTGTAAGGCGCCAAGAGTGCTCCCTCAATCCTTACCTTATCCGGAGCAGCGAATGGATCGTAGACTGCAGTGTAGTAGTAGACACCGCACACGAGTAGCGCAAGCACCACACCAAGGGTCAACAGGTGCTTCTTCGGCGATGAAGGTGCACGTCCGATCTCATGATTTCGAAAGCTTGAAACAACACGCGACCTGACCAACATCCTATAGATATCCCATGACATATACCCGCCAAAGAAAGCTCCTGAAGTAGCTGATAATGTCACCATAAAGAGGATAAACCACATTGATACCCCAGAGAAATAGATGGCCTGAAACAAAAGAACATTAGACGCCGTCGCAACCGCACCAACTACCATCGTTAAGGGCAACGACAAGCGTTTGGAAATCCCCATGCCCACATCGACGAGAAGCCCTTCCACAAAGGAAATAAGAACTATTATTACGCCGTGTGTTCCACCGGAAAGTAGCTCGACTATGCCTTTAGTTATCCCTGTAAGTGTGGCTGAACCAAAGCGCCTGGTAAGAATACGAGCAAGAAGAAGCCACAAAACGTGCAGTCCGGCGATTAACTGCCCAGCACCAAATGGAACGCCAAATAGACGATTGATCAGGTTGCCAAGGTAACCGATGTAGGCGGAAAGCACGCCTCCAACTGCGGCAAGGAGAGCCACCAGCACAAGCTCGCGCAGATCGAGAAGCGATCTCTTTGCGTTACTCCTATCTGGCATTAGCAACCCTACAGATCCAGGTTAATTTCCGCAAGCCACTTAACGCTCTTTGACTGTGTCCCTTTGGGAAACAATACAGAATCATCAAAAACAAAGCGCATATGACCATCTTCCTGGGGGTCAAGGAAAACTCCACCTTGCTTAAGCGCAACGATGAATCGATCATCATGGGCAACAAGCGTTGAGCTCACCGACTGAGAGTAGCCATCCCGAGCGACTAAGGTAATGGTATAGCCAGCCTTAGCCAGATCATCGTTAAAATCCGTGTCATCGTAGTAGATCCCCCGTTCTGGAGAGGCAAAGTTCTCATCATCGATATAAGCGATAAGTCGCCACAGCGGAAGCCCTGTATAAGTATGCGTCCCTCCTTTACCTGTAACAGTCACCGTAGAGGTGTGACACGGGCAGCCAACACCCGCCTCTAACTCAGCACGACTAAACGTTCGGATGATGGCACCTTGCAACAAGAGAGAGTATTCTTCATAGGCCCCAAGAATATCGATTTGTTCAACCATTCTTGCGGAGAGAGAGCCCTCAAAGCGTGGGTTATCCTCCCCAACCTTGACTACACGGAGGTATCCTGGATCATAAGGCATATAGACACCGTTTTCCTTGAATGCAAGAATCCATGTTCCAGTCGAACGATCGGCCAAAATATCAGCAGCGTAATTCATCGAGTAACCATCAGACGCAATCACTCTAATTGTGGTACCTGACGCAATGTTTCCGATTAAGCTAGAGATAGGAACACCGGTATAGGTAGCTGTATAATCCCCTCCAATAGAGTCGACAAATGTGCCTGGAGCTGTGATCGTGTTAAGTGCCTCCAGTTCAGCAATGCTGTATGTAGATACATCTTCTCCCTTAACTACGGTGAGAATTTCTTCTGTGGAAGAGGGAGTATCTGCCTTTGCTGTGGTTTGCGCCGGAAGCATTCCACCATCGTAGTTCACAATCAGGTAGCCTACGTTCGTAACCAGGAGCCCCGTCGTAGAGGGGTTACCAGCGTAGTAATGAGCAAGATCTTCCCCAAATGCTTGCAGCATATCTGTGTTACTGAAACGCTCATCATCCGGAAGGAAAACAAGCATAGGAGCATCTTCCCACTCCGCTGTACCAATCCCATCCATATCTACGGCGAGGATCGGGTTTCCGCTAACTGTTTCCTTGTAAATTACCTCATATGGGAGCTCCTTACAGTAACCATCGGTAGCAATAACCCCAAGCCGGTCCGTTTCGTTCATTCCTCCTACTTCCGCGAGAATCTCATTAATCCTTACGCCGGTATAAGCATGGGAATCCTTCCAGTTTTCCTGCCCTCCAGCAAAGACTGGGCCTTGGTATGCTACGATCCCACTCATTTGAGGATAGGAGTCAAGGCTGATCTCAATTACTTGCTCGCCCTTCTGTACGATCACCGTGGGACCTGCCGCTGTCAGGAATGAACCTCCCAACGCCATCGCTGCTGCCACCACACAAACAATTATTCTACGCTTCATATGTATCATCCTCTTCACTTTGTATCGGTAACGTTTGTATCGCGGTTGCTTGAACCGCAACGAAAACCCTCTCTTCTTCATGTAAACCCATCTCTATAACCTTTCTTTGCGAGTGGAGTGTATTAAGTTCAAATCCTTTGCAGGAAAGAACCAGGTTTGCCACTTGTCCGAGCTGACGTACTTTCTTTACTTCAGCAGGAAACATATTCTCAGCGCTTCCCGCGACAGCATGGGACTTCCTTCGATACACCATAACCATTTCCGGTGGAATTCTGATCATGAAATCCTCATCATCTATAAAGCTAAAAACGACTAACTTCTCCCTGCCCAGCGTAACCAGACATAGCGCGCGATCTCTCGTCAATACCTTGACACGAAAAGCATTCTTGCCAACAAATGGCGAAGTCGCTGGCAGGTAAGAACAAGCATCGCGAGGGGTCCTTCTCGATTTCAGCCTCTCAGACCACAGCAAGTGTTCCATGACCTCGCGAGAGGTTCCCGCGGCGACCAGTAGATCGGCCATATTCAGATGAAGAAGGTCTGCTAGAGCCCGTATCTTGCTCAATTCGGGGGCGGGGCGCCTCCCATGTTCAATCTTAGAAAGACGCGTGAAGTCGATACCGGTCTTGGAAGCCAGCTCGCGCAGGCTTAGGCCAGCGTTATCCCTTGCCAAATGAATCACTTCTCCGAACCTGATCTTGCTCACAAGAAGATAATAAGCTTCTTGTTGACATATGTCAACAAGACTCGAAAACAACGTCCTAATCAGATAAAATAGGCGGTTATGCGCGGGAGGATCAATCCTACAAATCACGAAAAGTTACTATCAGGCCCAATAGGGCGATCTCTGATCATCTTGGCTGCCCCGATTATGCTCGCCAACCTATTCCAGACTACCTATAACCTAATCGATACCTTTTGGCTGGGAAAGCTGGGTAAGGTAGCTGTAGCCGCTCCAGCCATCGCTTGGCCGCTCATCTTTCTTATGATCTCATTAGGATTAGGTTTCACCGTCGCCGGAACCGCTCTCGTTGCCCAAAATACGGGGGCGCGGCGCCACGAAGAGGCTCACAAGACCGCCGGGCAGCTACTCACGCTCATGATGATTTCATCTATTGTCATTGCGGTTATCGGGGTAGTGGGAGCTCGGCCATTGATGTTATTAATGGGAGCGGGTCCAGATCTCGTCGATCCGGCGACCTCCTACTTACAGGTTATCTACTGTGGGCTTCCTGCCCTGTTTGGAGTGTTTGTCTTTACCGCTCTGTTAAACGCAATCGGAGATACAGTCACTCCAATGAAACTGATCGGCGCGTCGGTCGCTCTAAACCTGTTGCTCGATCCGTTACTTATTTTTGGCTGGGGACCATTTCCAGCATGGGGAGTCACTGGCGCGGCAGTAGCTACGGTGATCTCCCGCGGGATTTTTTCCATCATTGGGATCGCCCTTCTGTTCTCGGGAAAAATGGGACTCCATATCCGCCCACATCACCTTGTATTGCATTGGAAAACGGTAAAGGAAATCCTGCGAATAGGAGCTCCAGCTTCCTTGGGCCAATCAGGAACAGCAATCGGTTTTTCGATCATGACAGGAATCCTTGCCCGCTTTGGCACAGCCGTTATCGGGGCCTTCGGCATTGGCAACCGGATCATTTCCGTCGCAATTATGCCCGTGATGGGCCTTGGACAAGCAACCGCGACAATTGTAGCCCAGAACCTGGGGGCAGATAAGAAACAACGTGCCGAACACTGTGCGTGGATCGCGATGGGAACATCAACTGCTTTCTTAGTTGCCGCCAGCATAGCCGTGTACCTTCTGCGAGCTTCTCTGATTCGCGTGTTCGTCACCGATCCCGAAGTGGTCAGACTGGGAGAAAGAATGTTCTCGCTCATCGCCATGGCTTTCCCATTCATGGGAATACTACAGGTGATCATCGGCACCTACCAAGGATCGGGGCATACCATTTATTCCATGTTCTTCAGCCTGTTTAGGCTATGGGGACTGCGTATTCCGCTTGTCTACTTCCTTGGCTTCACGCTCGCGATGCGGGCTGACGGGGTATGGTGGGCAATGATTCTATCTAACCTTGGAGCAACATTGCTTTCTATTGGTTTCTTCTTAACACGAAACTGGAAACACCGAATCATTAAGGATCAGCCAATAGCAACGCAGATAGCGGCCAAGTAGCCGGCACCCTTGCAAAGCCAAGCCACAGTCTCTATCCTCTTGTGAACAAGAAGGGGAAGACCATGACCACTATTACAATTGAGGAAGCAGCACGGTTTATCGGAAAAGAGATCATCCTCCGTGGATGGGTGTACAACAAGCGTTCTAGTGGGAAGATCATCTTTCTACAGATTCGTGATGGGACGGGCGTAGTTCAAGGAGTCATTACGCAGTCCGATACCCCTTCTCTATTTGTCACCGCTAATAACCTATCTCGCGAAGCCTCAGTTGTCGTAAAAGGAACGCTCCAGGCAGACAACCGTGCGCCGGGCGGCTGCGAACTTAAGATTGAGCAGATCCAAGTCATTCAGCAGCCGAGCGAGCCATTCCCTATCGAGCTCAAGAGACAATCACCGGGTTTTCTTATGGATCACCGGCATCTATGGATAAGAACCGGAAGACAAGTTCCCATTCTGCGCATCCGTGATTCTGTGTTTCGCGCTGTCCGCGACTTCTTCCACGAGCAAGGATTTATTGCTACCGAAGCTCCTATCCTTACCGGGGCCTCTGTCGAGGGAACAACTACATTATTCGAAGTTGACTACTACGGAACAAGGGCCTACCTGGCACAAAGTGGACAGCTCTACCTGGAGGCAACAGCCATGGCGCTCGGCAAAGTCTACTGGATAGGCCCTGTATTTCGGGCGGAGAAGTCAAAAACACGTAAGCACTTAACCGAATTCTGGATGGCTGAGGCAGAGACCGCTTTCTACGATCATGGTGATAATATGCGTCTACAGGAAGAGCTCGTGGCCTATATTGTCGAAACAGTTATTGAGGAACGCAAACAAGAACTTGATTACCTAAAACGAGACACTGCCTTTCTGCGCGAGCAAGTCTCTCTTCCCTTCCCTCGTATAACCTATGATCAAGCCATAACGATATTGCGGGACAGCGGACACAAAATATCCTTCGGTGATGACTTCGGCGCTCCACAAGAAGCAACCCTTGGAGATCAGTTCCGGAAACCTGTTTTCGTCGAGTATTTTCCAGCTTCCATGAAACCATTCTACATGAAGCACGCCCCTGAGAAGCCTTCACGCGTTCTGGCAGCAGATCTTATTGCCCCCGAGGGTTACGGAGAACTGATCGGTGGAAGTCAACGAGTAGACACGCTGAACGAACTAGAAAGACAGCTGGACGAAAAAAAACTCCCGCGTGAGGCCTACGAGTGGTATCTTGACTTGCGTCGTTATGGTTCGGTTCCCCACTCAGGTTTTGGGATAGGAATAGCGCGCACTATTGCCTGGATCTGCGGTATCCCTCATATCCGAGAGGCAATCCCATTTGCTCGCCAGGTCAACCGGCTATACCCATAATCTAACAGCCCATATTACCAAGCACTTTTTCATCGAAGGATAAGCATTAGATGACAGTTGCTTGACAAGAGGAAGTTGGGTGATTATACTTTGGGATTTGGTGGTTAGAGAAATGATAATGATAAGCGCCATTTGGCGCTTATCATCTTTATTTCCCTCGATCTTTAAAGATCGAGGCAGTCACCACCAAACAGCAAGGGGAGCCTAAGCCGTAACATAGTAGATTATAGCAGGCTAGTCCGCGACAAGGTGTCGACCGACTTCGGGTTTACAGCCCGACGAGTGTAAGATAGGTGCGCTATTTCACCTCCTTGGTGGCGTAAGCCTTTACACTTAGGTTGCCGTTCAAATCGGTAAGGGCAAGGGAAACCGGGCTCCCCTCTTCCCTTCTGTTGTCATCCCACTTCATTCTTAGACCAAGAGGACACGCTACACCCGTGCTGTCATCCCCTTGACTATTAACCACACTATCCCCAAAGCTATGATAAGATCCCCGGCACTAAGCGCAGTCGCAAAGGGAATTCCCCTGGGAAGGTAGAGAAGATCCCCCAATATATTGAATCGTGTTGTCTCACCCATCAACACAGTATTGCCATGCATACCGTATCTCACTAGATCAACAGCTGCCTTGCGAACTCCCGCATGCGCAAGCGCATCCGCTGAACATGGCATATACCCACCATTTACAGCAATCACGAGCAGATTTAGCGCTGCCCCAGAGCCAATGATCCAAAGTGGAAACATGCGATAATTAAGCGCTATAAACAGGAAGCCAAGGCCATAAGATAACAAATGAAGTGGTTGTGTCGCGTATGGAAACAAGGGACGGTTGCTAAGTAGCGGGAAAATCGCAAACTGGATCGACAATGCTACAAGAATTAGCCACATGAAACGCAGCTTAAGAAAAGCAAGACGGGAAAGCCTACCTTTCAACAGATATCCAACGATTAACCCGAGACCTACTGCGTACAGAAGAAACATATACTAAGCCCTCCTTAAAACACATAAGGGCTATACTACTGGCCCTTTAGTATCTGGACCGTCCGTTCGGCTATCTCGAAGAACACCGATTGACTAATGCCAAGTAACAGAGAACCGTCATCACCTTATCCTGACCGCGCATAACCTCATTGAAGTATTTTCTGTACTCCTCTCTTTGACCACTTGAGTTATAGCAGCTTGTGTCAGATCTGTCAAGCGCTAGGGCAGGATTGAAACCAGCCCCCACCGCAGCACCGTTCGTAGAGTTCATGGAGTTCGTTGAGTTCGTTGGGTTCGTTGGGTTCGTGGAGTTCAGTGAAGAAAAAGGGAACTGGCTGTTCAGAGACTAGGTACCAGGAACTAGGTGTTGAGTGCCAGTATGCACAGTCATTCCAGTGAACCCTACATCGTCATTCCGGCGGACCCTGGATCGGGGTCCAGGGCAGGGCCCGGAATCCAGTATGCATCGTCATTCCAGTGAACCCCCCATTCGTCATTCCGGCGGAAGCCGGAATCCAGCGTAATAGTGGTTCTACGTTACCCATTACTCATCACTGTTCGTCGACATATTGATACCCCCGTATCAAGTACTGGGCAGGCTTATCAATTCCGGAATCACGGAACCCCAATCGTCATTCCCGTGAACCCCACATTCGTCATTCCGGCGTA
>JAUWPW010000075.1 GCA_030611415.1 Candidatus Bipolaricaulota bacterium | reverse complement strand
TGGGATCCAGTACGTCCCGAAGACCGTCACCAAGAAGGTTGAATCCAAGTACGGCGATCGCTATGGCAAGACCGGGAAAGACCGCCAGTAAGGGATCAATCCCCATGAAGGTTTGAGCCTCGCGAAGCATGCGTCCCCAACTAGCAAACGGTGGCTGTGTTCCTAATCCAAGATAACTGAGCCCTGCCTCGGAGAGGATGGCTACCGCAAATTGGATGGTACCTTGGACGATGAGTGGTGAGAGTACATTGGGGAATATGTGCTTGCAGGCTACACCGAACCGACCCCGCCCAATGGAATAGGCCGCTGCGGTGTACTCAAGTTCTTTTGCTCCGAGAACCCCTCCGCGCGATAGACGCGCAAATATCGGGATGTTATAGACTCCAATTGCCATCATGCTATTCATGATTCCAGGTCCGAGCAAGGACGACAAGAGAATTGCGTTGAGTACAGCAGGGAAAGCATATAGAACATCCATAAGGCGCATGATTGTCTCATCCCACCAGCCTCCAGCAAGCCCACTCCATACACCCAGGGTTATGCCAAATACCATGCCAATTCCTACCGCGATCACTCCAACAAGGATTGAAGTCTGTGATCCTTGCATGATTCGGCTTAGTACATCTCGACCGTACTGATCAGTTCCAAGCAGGTGGTTCTTACTGGGCGGTTCCATTCGATGGGAAATCCTCATCTTGATCGGGTCGTACGGAGTATAAAACTCAGTGACGATTGCCGTTATTAACAGCAGGACAATTAACACGAAGCCGATCATGAAGTTCACGTTTTGCCTTGCGTAATGGAAAAAGTGACGCCACATCATTACTCCAATCGTATCCTCGGATCCAGAAACATGTAGGTCAGATCAACCAACAGGTTTATTCCCACAACCATCACAGCTATGAGCAGAACAATGTCCTGAACTACGGGGAGATCACGTTGGCTGATTGCTTGGAAGACCAATCTGCCCAAGCCAGGCAAATAGAAGACATTTTCGATGATGATTGTTCCAGCAAGCAAAGCAGCGAACTGCATGCCGACGATCGTAATAATGGGGATGAGGGCATTACGTAAAGCATGCTTGTAAAGAATGATACGTTCCACAAGCCCCTTACTGCGTGCTGTTCGGATGTAATCTTGGTGAAGTACCTCAAGGAGTGCAGAACGGCTCAGCCGAGCAATTACCGCCGCACGAATGATTCCCAATGCTACGGCAGGGAGTATGAGCGATTTGAATGCTCCGGATACGCTTTTTGTCCACGGGATGAACCCCCCCGCGGGGAACCAGTGCAGTTGGACAGCGAATATTAGCATGAGAAGGATGCCAAACCAGAAAGCAGGTACAGCCAGGCCGATCTGGGAGAAGATCATCACACCATAATCCCCGATTTGGTTGCGATGGGTGCCGGCATACAGACCTGTTGGCACGCCGAGCAAGATTGAAAGAAGAATGGCAATCCCAGCGAGCGGTGCCGTCACAAGTAAGCGGGAAGAGATCAGCGTTGAGATTGGCACGTTGTATCTTAGGGAATCGCCAAGGTTACCGGTTAGTACCCCTCGCGCCCAGGAGAGGTATTGAACGATGAGCGGTTCATCAAGCCCGAGCTTGTCACGTAGAATTTCGAGAGTCTCTGGTTCCGCTTCGGTTCCGAGCATCATCTGGGCTGGATCGCCTGGAATGATTCGCATTACTGTAAAGATCAGAAGTGAGATGAGGACAAGAGAAATAGCCAAGCTTATCAGTCGGCGTATCGCATAGGTTAACATGAGATTTCTCGCCTCATTTTTGCTTCTCTCTGCGATCTTGGCATGATGTGGGAGGTTCTTCCTTTGTTATTTGCTTGACTAGTTGCTTGGTTAGGCACTCTAGGTATCTGTGTCCTTCATGATGGTACCGTTCAAGGTCAGGATGGAGTGGTTCACAAAACCTTAAGGTTACTTGACGTGCTCGTCGGAGGTACCGCCAAAGGACGAGAAATGAGAAGACATAAAACGGTGTTCGCTGTGCGACGAAGACACCTCGATCAATTACCAAAGGAAGAAGCGGTTTATCCGACCGGCAGGCAAGGAAAGCTGCTCCGTGGTAGAAGGTACTTTCACCATGGTGGTGTCCTTCAGGGAAGATGGTTACAGGGCGCTCCTGTTCTAACCACTGTAAGGCCCCGCGTAAGGGCCTTAGGTTTTTCCCTGTATCTTCGAGGATCCATCCACCCCACCAAGTCAAGAAAAGCCGATGTGCCCATGGACCAGACTCTAAACGGTATAGGTAACGATTCCATTTATCAAAATGTGGATTATTGTGTAAAGAGCGGCGGATGAAATAAGCATCGAGATCGCCCATGTGTGTTGGGCAAAGGATGTAGCCGCCTTGTGGGATGTGCTCCCGTCCATAGACCTTGAGTTTGATAAGCGCGGCGATGAGCTCCATCGGGAGGAAGGCAAGAAAACCGACGAATTTCAGTAGGAAATTGACCATCCTATTTCACTCTTCCTAGCCAAGCAATCGAGCAGTAGTTCTTTGTATGTCTCCATATGTAGTAGAGCGCTCCTTCGTTAAGCCTTCGTGGAGATGTGTAGGCTGCTAGGTTTCTATGAAACGAGATTTCTCCTTCCTTTCTCAGCTTCATCGCTAGTTGTAAATCCTCGGAGACAGTGTAGAAATAATCTCCGTCCTTGAAGCCATTGACGTTCTGGAAAGCCTTGTTGAGAACAGCGAAGTTGGGGCCACAGAAGCTTGGTCGCCGCAAGAGCTGGTTCAATTTGAGGAAGAGTGTAAAGAGGAATTCCGAGATGCATAGAGCCCATCCTTGTCGTCCTTTGAAGAGGATCTTCCCATAGACTCCCACGAGTTCTGCATTTGTTTCAAAGGATCTTACAATCTTCTCCAACCAATCTGGTGGGAGAATGGTGTCGGCATCGGTTGAAGCGATGATTTCTCCTATCGCCTCCTCAAATCCCCTTTGCCGTGCATAGCCTACTCCCTGTCGTGGCTCGGGGATTACGCGACAGTCGTATGCCTCAACGATCTCTCTTGTGTTGTCCATTGATCCATTGTCAACTACGATGACTTCAAAATTGCGAAAACTCTGATTGCTTAGGCTTTTCAAACAGAGCTCGATCTCCTTGGCTTCGTTAAGTACAGGGATCACCACGCTAACCTTCAATCTTTTACTGGACACAGCGATAGAGACCTCCTCTGAGATAGTCTAGTGATTTGCCTATCTTAGAACAAGAATAGCAGGAATCAATGATGGACTCAATCAGCGTGGTTCCCGTTTGCCGAAGTACCTGACATTTACTCAGTCCGCCAGTCAGAAGCATGGTAATGCGAATTACCTTGGGGCGGAGAAAGAATGCTTGCTATTTCGAAAGAGTCACTTCCAACGCTATGGCGAAGCTATGTAGCTTCTTTGACAACAGTTTGGCAAACTCAACGATGACGCGTGCCTGATCACTGACAAACACTGCTATAGAAACAGTCACTTGATGGCACACCATGCTATCTGATTCGTTGTGTGCTTCAAATGGCAATGGATATCTCTCCTATTTTCACGAGGAGTATGATATAACCATTCCAAGAATGGAGCAACAACCAAGCGCAAGATTAAGAGGGCTATTACTTCCAGATGCAAGGCGGCACTTGGTCCTTTGAAGAGACGGGCAATAGTGGTATGCTAGTGTTGGAAAAAGCATATTCCTCAAAAAGGACGCAGATGATAGCGAAACAGAATTCAAACAACCTGGTATGGCTTGACCTTGAAACAAGCGGACTCGATGTGAGCTCCTGTAAGATCCTGGAGATTGCTAC
>JAUWPW010000073.1 GCA_030611415.1 Candidatus Bipolaricaulota bacterium | reverse complement strand
GTGTTAGGAGACAACTGTAGCCTTCACCCCGTGGAATATGCCCATCTCTACTTATTCCACGGGGTAAACCTCCTATTTCGAGTACATTTCTTAGCTGAGGCAACGATACGGTTTGGAGTACCTTTTAGATGAGGCAATGCGGAAATTTGAAACATTACCGACTATTAGCCACAATGGGGGGGAGAACTAGAAGGTAGGATAGGAATGCTCACTCCTAAGGGAGTCCTCAAGCTGATTGAGCGATTTGAACGCAATCGCGATGCCTATCGCTCCCACGAGTACAACGAGACGCAGCTTCGGCGGGAGTTCATCGATCCATTCTTCAAGGCCCTTGGCTGGGACGTCACCAACGAGAAGGACTACGCCGAGGCTTACAAAGAGGTTATCCACGAGGACGCGATCAAGGTCGGCGGCGCGACCAAGGCTCCTGATTACTGCTTTCGCATCGGCGGTACGCGCAAGTTCTTCGTGGAAGCGAAACGTCCATCTGTCGGCATTAAGGATGATCCCATCCCGGCTTATCAACTGCGCCGCTATGCCTAGTCGGCCAAGCTGTCGCTTTCGATCCTCACCGACTTCGAGGAGTTCGCGGTCTACGACTGCAGGGTCAAGCCTTCAAAGACGGACAACGCTTCGGCCGCTCGCGTGCTCTACCTGACCGTCGATGAGTACGTTGACAAGTGGGACGAGATCGCCTCAATCTTTTCGCAGGAGGCGATCCTCACAGGATCGTTCGACCACTACATCGAATACACCAAGCGCAAGAAGGGTACTGCCGAGGTGGACGATGCTTTCTTAAAGGAGATCGAGGCCTCGCGCGATCTCTTTGCGCGAAACATCGCGCTACGTAACGCTGATCTTTCCACCCGCGAGTTGAACTTTGCCGTGCAGCAGACGATCGACCGGATCATCTTCCTGCGCATCTGCGAAGATCGGGGGATCGAGGACTATGGACAGCTGATGCCCCTACAAAGCGGCACGCGGGCTTATCAGCGGCTGTGTCAGATTCTTCGCCGTGCTGATGAGCGCTACAACTCCGGGCTGTTCCACTTCCGAAAGGACAAGGAACGGCCCGAGCCGCCCGATGACTTCACCCTCAACCTTACCGTCGATGACAAGGTGCTGAAAGAGATCTTCAAAGACCTTTACTATCTGGATAGTCCGTATGAGTTCTCCATTTTGCCCGCCGACATTCTCGGCTATATCTACGAGGAGTTCCTCGGCAAGGTCACCCGGCTGACATCAGGTCACCACGCCAAAGTCGAGGACAAGCCCGAAGTCAAGAAGGCGGGTGGTGTCTACTACATGCCCACCTACACCGTCGGAAAGCTCCTTGAAGGAAAGACCCCGCAGAAGGCGAGCAAGCTACGCATCTTAGATCCCGTTTGTGGCTCTGGCTCGTTCCTCTTGGGTGCTTACCAAACCCTTCTCGATTGGCACCTCGAGTGGTACTCGAAGCACGACCCGGAGAAGCACGCGCGGGGTCGCAATCCGAAGATCTTCCACGGTCCCGGCGGCGATTGGCGTTCTTGCATTACTACCTCCGGTGTTTGGGGTACTCCCAACTGTCTTCGTGCGCACGTTCATGATCGCCGGACTCACCCCTATCGCTATGGTCATCGTCTCCGAGGCTAGCTCAAAACGTAGAAGAGGGAGAAATCTCTCTTTCATTAGCTCTTCCAAGACACTGGGCGTTATGGTGGGAGGTGCCGCAGCCGGTTTTCTGCTCGGGGCAGCAGGGTTCACATGGAGCTTCCTCACACTTGCGTTCCTCCCCCTTGCTGCTTCCCCATTGCTCGTTCGCCTACCGCGACAGAAGAGAGACAGCCTAAGAGGAAGCGGAGCTTGCCTTGGATGGAGATGGTTAGTAAGTGGGAAGCTCAGGAGTCTCTATCTGGGAGTCACATTGCGGCAGGCGGCAATCACTGGGGCGGGGTCCTTGGTTTTTGTGTATATGGCCTCTCTGAGAATCCCGCCGGGCACTATGGGTTTGGTCAAGGCACTTGGTCTGGCGGTTTCGACTGTGGGGGTGCTCCTCTTTGGGGTGAGATAGTCCTTTCTGAACAAGATGCTCTCATCTCTCGCGGAACAGTGCAGCCATAAACCTGAAGCCCGTTTGATCAACCACACGTCTATCCAAGAAGCATGAACGATTGCCAAAATTCTATTCGCTACTCCTCCAGAGTGCACTCACTGGTAGAGCATGAAGGTTCGAGCCGAAAGGAACAGATTGATCACCAGTATAGAGAATGATCCCGCGCAGGAAGCGTTTACCCAACAAACCGCTGAGGTACTTCAACCCCTTAAAGTCGTGCGCTTTGACCGTTGATGAGGCCTTGACTTCGATCCCCACAACCTCGCCGACACGGTTCTCCAGCACTATATCGACTTCCTGCCCTTTCCGCGTGCGAAAGTGGAAGAACTGGGGCTGAATCTCGCTCCAGATGGCTTGCTTTCTTAGTTCCATGATGACGAAGTTCTCCAGCAAAGGCCCGAATGCAACTGAATCAGACTTGATCCGCTGCTCGTTCAACCCTGTCAGGTAGGCTAGCAAGCCGGTGTCATTCAGAACTAACTTGCGTGACCGAATGAGCCGTTTCCCTAGGTTAGCCGACCAAGCAGGCAGAGGCTGAGAGATGAACGTTATTTCGAACAGAGCCATGTAACGCTTTAGGGTACTCTGCGGTAGACCGAGGCTGTTCGAGATCTCGGCGTAGTTCATCAGCGAACAAACACGAGCCGCCAACAAGGAAAGCAAGCGGGGCATCACGACAAGGTGTTCTATGTTCGCTAGATCTCGGACCTCACGTTGGACGATGGTGGTGACATACGACCGGAACCAGGCACTGCGCCTTCTTGGGGATAGCTTCCCTACCACCTCGGGATACCCACCAGTCACTACCCGCTGAATGAGCCCGGACCGGGCAAGATCGCCAGTGGGAAATTGGGGTAATCTGTTGGCGAATATCAGATCGATAAACTCTTCCCTCTGTCTTTCCAACTCACCTTGCGAGAAGGGCCAAAGAGTCAAGATCTCCATTCGGCCAGCAAGGGATTCTGACAACTTGGGAAGGAGTAACGGGTTGGCCGACCCAGTCAGTAAGAAACGACCGGGTAAGCGCTGGCGATCGACTGCAACCTTGATGGCTAAGAATAGTTCGGGAGCTCGTTGCACCTCATCGAGAACCAGAGGACGATCGAGGTCCGCTAAGAACCCTGTAGGGTCACTACGTGCCGCAGCAAGCACTGCCGCATCATCGAGAGTGATATAGTGTGCTGGATGTACTTCCTCTGCCAACCATTGCGCCAATGTGCTCTTACCTGTCTGTCTGGCGCCGGTGAGCAAGACGACTGGTGTGTCCGATAGTGCTTCCAGGATGGCTGGGGTGATGCTCCGAGGGATCATGACCGAATTATAGCAAGTAATAGGGTGCGTTTCAACCAACAAGTGGTGGATTAGCACTCACTCAGTGGTTAATTAGCCCGAAGAAGAGCCCTCAAAGAGGGGAGAACTTGGACCCATCCTCTTACTCACTCATTGATTCCAAACACAACCTGATCCACGTCCACAAGATAAATCCGCCCTTTTCGGGCTTCATCAGACGTTTTGAGCGCCCGCCCAGCGCTACAACTGGGGAAATCTGGCGCCTCATGAGCATTTTCACCGTGGTGAACACCGTATGCATTAGGGTCAATGTTAAAGAATGAAAGAGACTGTTGTCGCTCTTGATGCATCCCTTCTCCTCAAGCAGGCATAAGCAGTAAGTTAAGGCTATCTTCTATAGTAAGTAAGTTAGCGGCTATGGGTCTTGACCAACGAGTTTTCCCACCTCTGCTTTGAACCGGTTTCCTCGATCTCTGTAGTCTCCAAACCCGACAAAACTCGCCCCCGCAGGACTTAGGAGCACGATGTCTCCCCCTTCTGCCGAGTCATACGCTTCC
>JAUWPW010000048.1 GCA_030611415.1 Candidatus Bipolaricaulota bacterium | reverse complement strand
CTTCAATCTGCCAAAAGCCATAAAGGATACTAAGCTAGTTTTTTGGGATAGTCTTGACGATGAGCTCCTGCAGGCAGCCAGGATATGTGCTGAAGGTGTTGTTGAAGATATAAGGCACCACAGGTTCTGGCCACCGGCACCGAAGGTTGAGCATGATCGGTTCGCAAGCTTATTTCATGCCGAGATTGGCGACTGTGTAAGTGTGCGTGCTTTCAAGGATTTCTTGGAAAAGCAGATAGCATGACACAAGGCAAGATCAACCACATGGCTATTGCTGCATCTGCTGGTTCGGGCAAGACCTTTCAGCTTGCCCATCGGTATATACAGCTCCTGGCTGGCGGGGTCCCCGCAGATCGGATCATTGCGCTAACCTTCTCCAGAAAGGCGTCGGGTGAGATCTTTGAGTCGATCGTAAGGTATCTATGCAAAGCGATCAGTTCTCCAGAACAGGCCCAGCAAATGGGGAAACGAATCGAAAAGCCAGGGAGCAGTCAGGGTGATTTTCTTGGTCTACTTAGAGACCTGTTGGATAATTCCCATCGTTTGCATATTGGCACCCTGGACAGCTTTATAGTCGGTATTGTAAGTACCTTTCCAACGGAACTTGGTATTTCTTCGGACTTTCAGGTGCTGGACAACGATGGCGCTGCAGCAAGGGAGGTGCGTGAGGAAATACTACGCAGGATTTTCGATCACCATTATGTGGATCGAAGTACACAGCATGAATTTCTTCAAGCCTTCAAACAGGCAACCTTTGGCCGGGAGGAGAAAGGCCTTGAACATAATCTAACTACTATCATCGATAGATACAGAAATTGTTACCAGGTTTTACCCATGAGTGATGTATGGGGTAATGAAAACGCAATCTGGCCCAACGGATCGCCGTGGCTGGTAAGCCTTACCGATGTTAATGCTGCCGCATCGGAGCTGGAGACCTTATTGCTGGAAGACAAGCTTTCGGAGAGCGTTATGGGGCGCTGGCATACCTTTATTGATGCTGCGGCGAAGTTTCGGCCTAGTTCACCATGGATCCGAGATATCGAGTACCTATTTGAGAAACTCGTTCATAGGCTGAATGACTTACGTAAAGGGAGCGCCTGTATCCCGATCAATAGAGCGGCGTGCGAATTGTCACAGCGACAATGTGAGTTGGCTCTTGTGTTGGTTAGTCATGTCATTAAGACAGAGCTTAATACTGCGCTCAACAAGACTCGTGGCATCTACCAGATTCTCGATCGGTATGAACAATTCTACGATGTCATGGTTCGTCGTCGCGGCAAGCTTACGTTTGACGATGCTCAGTACCTGTTGACTGAGGCCAATCGTTATAGCGGTGGTGCCTTACTCAGTCGGATGCCTAATGAAGATGCGCGCTTGTACATCGATTACCGTATTGATTGCAAGCTGGACCATTGGTTGCTGGATGAGTTCCAGGATACAAGTAACTTGCAGTGGGAAGTACTCCGTAACCTTGCCGATGAGATTCTGCAAGATGCTAGCGGTCAGCGTAGTTTCTTCTACGTTGGCGATGTTAAGCAAGCGATCTATGGCTGGCGTGGAGGTAACGCCCAGCTTTTTGCTAAGATTCTTGAACAATACAGCGGGCGTATTGCGCTAAAGCCGCTCAGTACCTCCTTTCGTTCTTGTCAGCCGGTTATCGATACGGTTAATGCTGTGTTTGGGGATCTACCGGAAGGCATATTGCCAAAGGAAACGATAAAGGAGTGGAAGAAGACTTGGCAAGAGCACAGGAGCCAGCAAGGCGTTGTTCCCAAACACGGGCATGTTGCGCTCTTGGAACCACCATGTAACAAGGAAGGACCTAAACCAAGCGCTCGTGACCGGTACCAGCTCGTGGCTCATCTGCTAAACGAGATCAACCCGTTAGCTCGAGGGCTTTCAGTGGGAATCCTTGTGCGCACTAATGAGACTGGCAAGAGAATCGTGAACTTCCTCCGTCGTACATGCTCAGGTATGAACATTGTTCACGAAGGGAAGGCCACAATCAGGGATAATTGCGTTGTTTCCGTGTTCCTGTCATTGGTGAGGTTTGCTGCACATCCAGGCGATACCTTTGCCTGGCGACATCTGGAAATGAGCCCTTTGTGCGGGTATTTCGTAGAAGAACAACTGAGCAGGGATAACCTGTCACTGGTATTGCTACGAGAGATACAGACGTTCGGATTTCAAGCGCTCATCCGGAACTGGGGCGCTCGACTGCAGGGAATACATCCGCTTGACGATTTTGGCAGGAGTATGTTAAGAAACCTTATCGATGCCGCCGGTGAGTTTGATGAAAGCGGCAACCGCAATTGCGATGCCTTTTTTCGCTTTGTTGAGAGCTACAAAATTGACGAACTAGCCACGGCCAATGCTGTGCGTGTTATGACAATACACCAATCCAAAGGGCTGGGGTTTGATATCGTTATCCTGCCAGAATTGCGCGGGAGGAATCTGGTCGGAGGCGGCAAGGTTGACTTTATTATTGCTCGTTCTGTTGATACCAACCGGCCTCTGTGGGGATTAGAGATGCCGCGTAGGCTCGTTTCTAACGCTGACCACGTGCTTAGCTCTCAGGCACAAGCCTACGATGAGGCCAGCTGTTTCGATGAGCTTTGTGTATTGTACGTGGCCTTGACTCGGGCCAGACAAGCCCTATACATGATTACAAGTTTTCCTGGAAGAACAGCACAGGCCATAAGCACAGATGCCCTCCTGAAATTACAACTGATTGGAGACCCAAAGCCGGCCGATGGACCTCGGGTTACGATTGACCACAACGAATTTGTTTGTCTCTATGAAGCAGGAGAACGAGATTGGTACAAGAACGTTTCTACTATGAGACAGTCTGCTTCCAAAGCCGAGCAACTTGAACCGACAAAGGATTTCTGTAAGCAACCTTCGCTTAGACGGCAGCTTGTTCATGTGCTACCAGCGAGGATGGCAAGGGTAAGGCAGACCGGCGCCTTGTTGTTTGATCGCAACACTTATGACAGCCAGGATTTTGGCAGTGCGATGCACGAACTCTTTGAGAAGGTCATGTGGGCTGATAGCACAGATATCGAGGGGGTGATTGGGCAATGGAAGAAGAATTCACCGCTTACCAGGGACATGAAGCAGAGGGTTATCAAGCAATTCCGGTTTGCGCTTTTTTCCACCGATGTTCAACGAGCCTTAACACAACCTAAGGGTAATGTTGAGTTATGGCGTGAGAGATCATTTGAGATCATTCTTGATGATCAGTGGGTGAGCGGTGTTTTTGATCGTGTTACGATTTCCCGAGACAAGTTTGACCATCCATTGACAGCGACAATTTTGGATTACAAGAGTGATATTGTTGCAGATCTTGCTATGTTACAGAATGCAGTCAAACTCTATCGTCCACAATTGATACTTTACGGAAAGGCTCTATCCCAAATATTGGGGATTGAGCCAATACAGCTTCGTCTCAAGCTTCTTTTCACGCAATCGGGCAAAGTATACGATTTATAGTAGAAAACAGGCTGTTGCGTAAAACCCTCTTACTTATTACAAGATTCTGTCAGTATCCTTTTTCAGGTAGCGGTCAAACCAACGACATATGTGTTCTAACCTTGCTATGCGGCGGTCGGTGCGACCCTTACGTGAAAGCCCATGTGGTTCATCGGGAAAACGTATCATTTCTGTATCGACGCCGAGTCGTTTTAGTGCGACAAATACTTGTTCGTCCTGTTCAATAGCACAACGTAGGTCTTGCTCGCTGTGGATTACCAGTGTAGGAGTGGTTACATTACCGATGTACTTCATCGGCGATTGACGCCAGTAATTCTCCAAGTCTTCCCATGGAGGTAAGTCACCGAACTCTTCCTGGAAGGCCCAATTGAAATCACTAGAACCATACATGCTAATTAGGTTACTAACACTACGTTGTGTCACTGCCGCGCTAAATCGGTTGGTATGCCCAATGATCCAGTTGGTCATGTAACCACCGTAGCTTCCGCCGGTGACACCCATTCTGCTACTATCAATATATGGCTTCTTCTCCAGGTAATCAGCCCATGCCATTACATCTTCGTAATCAGCTGTTCCCCAATTGTTGCAAATAGCCTTAGCGTGTTGTTCGCCATATCCTTGTCCGCCGCGCGGGTTACAGAAATAGACGACGTAGCCTTGGGCTGCCAGGTAGTAAAACTCGTGCATAAAGAAGTTTCCATATTGCACTAATGGTCCGCCATGGATTTCCAGGATAGATGGGTATTTCTTTGCCGGGTCAAACCCTGGTGGGGTTAAGATCCATCCTTGTAGATCATTTCCACTAGCACCCTTAAACCATACTTCTTCTATCTTGCCGAGGTCGAGTTCCTTTATTAGGTCTTTATTGGCGTGCGTGAGTACCCGCGAGCGGTTCGTAGTCAGTTTACGGAGGTATACCTGCCCCGGGTCTTGCATGTTTGCGTGAAAGTAGAGCAAGCTTTGCTGTTTGTTGTCAAATGCAAACCTGCCTACCACGCCTTCGTCGCTGATGACATCAGCCACTTCTCCTTTCAAGGACACTGACTTCAGTACTGTATTACCGTGATGAGCTACCTGAAAGTAGATTCTCTTTCCATCGCTTGACCACATTGGTGCTACTTGGGGCAAATCTCCCATGTCGTTGATCGTCCAACTTGATACATCAAAGTCGTAGTCTTTGGTCAGATTGAGTGCATTACCATCGCTGCTTGCAGGGATAACCCACAACCGGGTTTCCTTCCAATTCTGTCCTTTTCCTTCGTGGCCGTAGTAGGCTATGAGACTGCCGTCCGGGGAAAAGGCAGGATTTCCCTTTGGTCCTACCGGCGTTTCAATCTTTCGGGTTGTCCCGTCTTTTACTGAGAACACATAAAGATCAATGGCGTCTGGATCTAGGTCTGGGTCTCTTTTGTGATTTGAGCAGAAGGTAACTTGCTTGCCATCAGGCGACCAATGAGGGTCTAGTGTGTCGTAAGTGTCGTCTTCTGTGAACTGCTGTATTTTCTCTGAATCTACGTCCACACACAAAGCATGCCATCGACCCTTTGGTAGGAATCCGACCCCATCTTCCTTGAAAAACACTCGTGTTACCTGGCGGCATACAATCCCTAATTCCTTCTTTTTTTCATCGGCCTCTCGAATGATTTCTTCTGCATCTTTCTTGCGGAATTGCAGTAAGAGTTTTGTGCCATCCGGGGACCACTCAAATGACTTGATCGTTCCCTTAAGGTCTGTTATTGGGCGTGCTTCTCCGCCTTTGAGTGGTATCAAGTAAATCTGTGGCTGTTTCTCATCATCACGGTTGGACAGAAAGGCGATTTGCGAGCCATCAGGTGAAAAGCGAGGATGAGTATCCGATTGACTTCCATATGTAAATTGGCGGGCTGGCCTGCCGTTGGTTGGTACAAGCCATAGGTTTGAGTACAGTTTCTCTGTTTCCTTATCCGCTCGGCGCAGGCAATAAGCGGCGAGCTTTCCGTCCGGTGAAATCTGTGGTTCAGAGATCAGGTTAAATTGGTAGAGATCTTCTGCTGTAATGTGCCGTTTCTTCTGGTTAGACATTATCCCTCCATCTTTTGGGGCAAAGATTCGCGACGCTCTTCTGTTTCGGAAGCCAATCTAATGTAAGTAATGTGTATTGTACAAGCATTATCACCTAAGCCCAAGCGCACATTGGCTCACAACCTTGTCATGAGGGAGACCAGAAACAAAAGGATAGTCGTGAAAAAGGGGCGGGCTACTTTTTGACTAGCCTACTATTGAGCAGCGAAAGACAAGGAGAAAAGCATCAATGCTCAAGAGACACTGACCCTATTTCACGCTGCTCCTTGAGGAATTATGGTATGTGTCCCCGGAATTCACGGATTCTCTGACGCCGCTGTTACGTCCGCGTCTTCTCGAGATGCTGAGCGATCAACACCTTGATCAGTGACTGCCTGGCTATGCCGAGACGCTTAGCTTCCTTGTCCAAGGACTGGATCATCCAAACAGGGAAGTCCACGTTGACACGCTTTTGCTCTTGCTTTAGACGGCGCGCCTTGGACAGGTCAAGAAACGCGGTGATGTCCTCGCCAGCGTCGAATTTCCTGTCGAACTCGTTAGCTTTCATAGAGATCGATCTCCTCCTTCCGGGACCGGCGCACCGAGATGATTCGGATGAGGTCATCTCGATACGTGATCACTCCGGACCAATGCGTTTCTGCAATCCTTCCAATGACCAACAACCTCGGCTCGTCGGTGACATGCGCAGGGATCTCAATCAAGTTGGGGTCATCCCACAATGCTTGGACCTCGATGAAATCGATTCCGTGCTTCTCCCTGTTTGAAGCGCTCTTTTTGGGATCGAAATCGAAGTCCATAGTGTAGATACTATACCTTTTAGGTATGCTCCGTCAACCAGATCGGTCCCCCATTACCCCACCTCAACGGTTACTTGTTTCAACCCCGCACGAACGCTCATCCGAGCTTCAAGGTAAGCAAGCGCTCAAAGATGTGACGGTTGGTGAGGTTGGGGCTACGTTGGCCCGCGATTCAAGAGACACTGACCCTATCTCACGCTGCTCTTTGAGGAATCAAGTTACAAGCAGGCATTAGGTACCAGGTACTAGGTATCAGGAAGAAAGGAAGCCTTCAGCTATCAGCGCTCAGCAATCAGCTTTGAGACCTCTGAAAAACCCCCGCTTTCCACGGATTGCGCGAGGGCGATGGATTTCGCCAACATGCACAAGCAGAAACTAGTACTGGATTTGCTGGTGCCGGCCTTGACAGGTGAAATTGGTAGAATTCGCAGCAAGCAGGGTTTTTCAGAGCTCTCAGCTTTGAGTTCTGATTTTTGCCTTTTCCCCCATTACGCATCACTGGATACTGTCTTTCAACCTTGGACGCTGGACGTTGGACTTTGGACTGCTTCTATCTTACCCATCATGATTTAGAGGTATACGTCCACGGATTTACCCGAAACACGTTCATGAGACGATGAACTCCGAAGAATGAAGGTCTCACCCCAGACGTCCTTCATGGGACCTGTCACCTGCGTAAAATCCAATGGTAGACCCCGCACTGCTATTGCAGCGCGTTGAATTCGCTTCCAAATTATCGAATCGCGATGGGTAATGAGTAGTCCACGTGACAAGTCGCGGCGCGGCTCATGCATAACCTTTGGCTTCCAGATGAGAAATTCTTGCAATACACATGTTTTCCCCATATCATGTGTATGTCAGACAGGAGGTGGTCCAGATGGGAAGAACGAATGTAGTGCTCGACGACGAACTGGTAGGGGAATGTCAGAAACTAACCGGTATTGAAACGCGGCGGGCCCTCATTGACTACGCGCTTCATGAATTACTACGACATGGGCGACAGAAGCGCTTGCTGGAGTTGAAGGGCACCGTCAAGTGGGAAGGCAATCTTGGCGAGTGGCGGGAAGCGCGTATCTGATGGTGCTTGTCGACACGACAGTCTGGGTTGACTTCTTCGGCGATCGACCTGAACGGCACGTTGTTGCGCTTCAGGAATTGATCGAGGAGGATGACGACCTGTGTCTATGTGGGGTGATCCTTGCTGAAGTCCTGCAAGGTGTCCGGTTCGATTCTGACTACCGCAAGGCGAAGGACTACCTTGACGCCCTGATCTTCCTCCCGATGCATCAAGCAACGTTCTTGCGTGCTGCCAAGATCTACCGATCCCTGCGGAAGAAGGGCATCACGATCCGGAAACCCGTTGACTGCATGATTGCGTCCGTTGCCATCGAGCACGATATTTGGCTGCTTCACAATAACCGCGACTTTGACCAGATCGCCAAGCACTCGAAGCTCAAGATCATGAAAGTGAAGAAATCAACAAAATGAATGGACAGCGACCCCGTAAACCACGCCACGAGGTAGCTTATCTGCAAAATCCAATTGTAGTTAGCAATTCATGTGTTGAGCGTCATGTGTAGGCCAAGCCCCACTGACTCTCTGTTACAGGACTACTGACCCCGTGAGCCACACCCCTGTCAAGTACTTGACAAAGGCATGTCGCCCAGTCAAGTAAGTTCAATTCCCCTACTTCATGGGACCCGTCACCTGCAAAAATACAATGGTAGACCCCAGGACCCAAGACGCAACCCCATTCGGTTTCCACCGATTGTGGACTTTGTGGCCACGAAGTATACTGTGATTATGAAAACGATGCGCTACGTTTACTGGCAGCATGACAATATGTGGCTCGGTTATCTCGAGGAGTCCCCTGATTACTGGACCCAGGGGGAGACTCTGGACGAACTGCAGGAGAACCTGAAGGATCTGTATCAGGAACTCACCAGCGGCAACATCCCTGAAGTCCGCCGTGTGGCCAAGCTACAAGTGTCATGAAGCATCGTGACCTCATTGGTCAAATCGAGAAGAACGGCTGCATTCTCATTCGACACGGTAGACGGCATGATTGGTATCAGAACCCGAGAACGGGTGTCTGCCAGCCTGTCCCACGCCATCGAGAAATCAAACAGCCTCTGGCGAAGCACATCCTCAAGATGCTCAAGGACTGACACAACAAGCCCTTGGAGTGCACGCGTCTAGAGGTCGCCCGCTCAAGAGCAGTGTTCGGATGCAGAAAAACATCAATCAGTAGGCGAACCCGTAACCTTGCGGCCACAACCCAGTGCGCTAACCAATTGCGTCACACTCCTCTAGGGCACTCGGATTCATCTGCAATTAGCCGCCTCTCGTAGCCAGAAACATCAAAAGTAAAGCTCTGAACATCGTTCTACTTTATAAAAGTATGCCCATCGCCTGTAAAATAAAGACGTGACTCCAATC
>JAUWPW010000074.1 GCA_030611415.1 Candidatus Bipolaricaulota bacterium | reverse complement strand
GTGATAAACCCGGCCACATTCCTTACGGTGTCGAAATCTACGTCTCCAGTTACCCTTGTCTTGGTTTTTCCTTCTTTGTCGTGCACGTTTATCCGGTTGATCCCCGCATCGATGACGATCGCCCCAGGCTTTACCATGTTTGCAGTGATTAATCCCGGCTTACCGACGCCGACCACGAGAATATCGGCCCTTTGGGTGTGCAAAGCCAGGTTTTGTGTGGCGATGTGGCAGACCGTAGTCGTGCAGAAGTGCGCCATCAATAAGAGCGCCATGGGCTTACCCACAATCTCGGAATGACCTACGATTACTGCTTCCATCCCATAGAGATCTTTACCTACTGACCGAATTAAGCGCATCATTCCGATCGCTGTACACGGCGCGGGCATGGGGAGCGGCCATGTTAAGGAGCGTTCAAGCCACTCCTCGTAACCTTGTTCACCTATTGCCGGTTTCTTGAAGAACGGCTGTGCCGCGTACACGATACCACCTTGATTTGCTGCCGATATCCCTTCTACGTCCTTGGACGGAGCGATTTGTCCTTGCAGAGCCCGGGTCCGAACGCCTTTTGGTAAGGGTAACTGTAGGATGATCCCATGCACTGTAGGATCCTGGTTCAAGCGCTCCACTGTATCGGTTAGGAATGTCTGGTCGCTTGTTGGAGAAGTTTCGACCAACTCGTACTCAATGCCCACCTCAGCGCAGCTACGTGCTTGACTTTTGGCATAGATGTGTGCGCCCTTGTTTTCTGTCGCCAGTATGGCAGCCAGTTTTGGTGAGATTCCTGCAGAGGAAAGTTCCCGTACCTCCGATTGAAGCGTTTCCTTAACCTGTCTTGCTGCTGCTTCTCCATCAATTATCTTGCCCATTGTTCTCCTTTTTCATATACCTTTAAAATACAGGCTTTCTATGAAGGTATCACTAAACCCTTTATAATAAGAAAGCTCAAAATATTGTACCTGCTCTGCTAATTCTTGAGCCTTAATCCACTCTCCCTGGTTAAGCAGGCAGAGCTTAGCTCCCTGACCAGCGGCATTCCCCACCGGCTTGAGCTTTTCTATAGGGAATGGAGGTAGCATCCCAATGCGCAGGACACTCTCCCTTCGCACATAATTACCAAAAGCGCCAGCAAGGTAAACTACATCTATATCCTCTAGGGCAGCACCCCACTCGTGCAAGACGATATCCACGCCAGAGCGGATTGCCCCCTTGGCAAGCTGCAGTTCACGAATATCTTGTTGGGTGAGGTAAATCGGCTTATCCTCATCGCTTACAAGGAATTGGGGTTGACTCTGCTCATTTAGTGTAACTCGCTTGGCGTAGTGGAGGTTGTCTTGGGTTAGCAGCTTTCCCTTTTCGTTGATTAGTTCAACCTTGCGCAGTTCTGCGATGAGGTCAATGAGCCCTGAGCCGCAGATCCCTTTGGGAATACTGTTCCCAATGACTTCAAGCTTTGGTTCACTATCACCGCTGAGCGAGACATGAGCAATGGCTCCTGGAGTAGCGCTCATCCCATGTTTGATCAACGCTCCCTCGAACGCTGGGCCCGCTGGAGTGGAGCAGGCTAGCATTCTTTCTCTATTTCCTAAAACAATCTCTGCATTGGTGCCAATGTCTAGGAAGAGGTTTAACTTACTGCTTTGATGAAGATTGGTGAATAGCACACCTGCTGTGATATCTGCTCCTACATAACCGGAAATCGCCGGAATGATGTAGACCCGCCCTTCGGGATTGATCTCTAGCCCTAGCTCCTCTGCTGAAATGGTGGTTCCATCGCGCAGTACGGGAATGTAGGGGCTGTGATCAATCTGGCGGGGGTCAACGGCGGTGAAGAGATGAAGCATTGTGGGATTGCCAGCCACAGTAACTTTGTAGATGTGGGCGGGTTCAATGGTAGCTGTCTGACAGAGTTGGTGGATCATCCTGTTGATCCCTGAGACTACCGCTTCTTGCAGTTCTTTCAATCCGGCCTCGGCGTGTTCATAGACGTGTTTGATACGCGCAATCACGTCTGCGCCAAAGCTCTTCTGGGGATTCATCTGTGAGCGAACACCCATCACCTGGCCAGTATTAAGGTTTAACAGATACCCGGCAACCGTTGTCGTACCGATATCAATTGCTAGGCCGTAGAGTGCTCCAGTAGTATCTCCTGACTCAACGTCTAAGGCTCTATCCTCCTCTTTGGTGACGGTCGCCCCAAAATTCTTGACCCGTAACACACGAGGAACCTTACGCAGTACAGAGAGAGGAAAAGCCATTCGCTCTACACCAAGTCCTTCCTGAATGCGGAGGGTATCGGGCCGTTGGTCCTCCTTCCCTGGTGAGGCTAACTCCAGATAGACCTTCTCCATTCCGGGGTCAAGCGCGATGTGTAGCTCGTGCTTGAGTAGTTCCTTGGCTTGAGTAGTCTCATCAATCCGGGGAACTTCAAGGACGATATCGCAACTTACCCTTTGTTGACAGGACAGTCGCCAGCCTTGATCTAGCTCTACTTGAGAGAGATGAACTTCTTCTGATTCCGTTGGAGGTTTCAGCCCTTTGTGCATTAAAACACGGCACTTGCCACAGCTTCCCATCCCCCCGCAGGAGCTGAGGATGGAGTAACCATGGCGGACCAGGAAGCGAAAAAGATTCTCCCCTTCTTCTATCTCTAGCTTATCCTCTTGAGGAAGAATAGTAAGTACATGGCTATTTGCCGGGGCCGTATCTCTTATCACGAGTTTCTCCTAAATTGAGCCTTAGTGACAGAAAGCCCTGCCGGAGCCGCGTGAACCATACTCCAATCTGCCCTCTGTCAACTAAGGTAAACACTCGCCACTTGTTGCATATTTGTTAATGTGAAGTTCTCTAACCAAGTTGCTACTAGAAATTTAACCGCAGAGCCTTCATCTGGTCAGAGAACCGTACTTTAGACATTGTTCAGGTAAGGCTTTTCGCCAGCTTGGTTGCACTGGCAGCATCAGGGGCGTAACCGTCGGCACCGATCTTATCAGCGTATTCTTGCGTAACTGGCGCGCCTCCGATCATCACCTTGACCTGATCACGCAGACCAGCCTGTTTGAGTGCATCGATAACCTCTGGCATGTGAATCATCGTTGTTGTCAACAGGGCAGACATACCAATGATATTAGGCTTGTGTTCCTTCACTGCGTTGACGAACTGTTCAGCCGTTATCTCCGCCCCCAGGTTTATGACCTCAAAGCCTGCTCCTTCGACCATCATCGCTACAAGATCCTTACCGATATCGTGCAGGTCACCCTCAACGGTACCGATCACCAGCTTGCCGCGCGCCTCCACCCCGGCCTCAACCAACAGTGGCTTGAGGACTAGCACGGCACCTTTCATCGTCTCGGCTGAGATGAGCATCTCGGGGATGTAGCGATCGCCATCTTCGTATTCTCTGCCTACGATATCCATCGCTGGGGTCAATGCCTGATTGAGTATCTCGCCTGCCTTAATGCCTTGCGCTAATGCCTGGTTAGTAAGTTCAGCGATACCTTCCATCTCCCCAGCTAGCACTGCTTGTTTGATCTTATCGAGCATCTACTTCCTCCTTCTACGTTTTTGTTGTTTGATATATTGTATACAGTAGTTGTCGCGTCCGAGTAACGCGCGTGATGCGTATATGGTATTCATCATACCTGAATCAGTTGGGTCGATGATCGCCCTGTCCAGTCCGGTCTCGATTGCATCGGGATTGGAAGTGTCAGTGGACAAGCGCACATCCTTTTCTACAGAGCTCCATGAACAAAGAACCTCCTCACTTAGTTACAAGCATCCAGCTGACCAAGAACTTGCTAATGAACAACAGAAGGAAATATTTCTTGTTCTCCATTGCGTAATATTTGAATTCGAGCGAATGTTACAGAGT
>JAUWPW010000062.1 GCA_030611415.1 Candidatus Bipolaricaulota bacterium | reverse complement strand
TGTATAATATGAATGAACGTTCATTCAGTATTTGAGGAGACATAATGGAACGCGATAAAGCAGAAGTAATCAAAGCAGCGGCAGTGCGCGTGTTTGCTCGCGAAGGATTCTATCGAGCGCGCATGGAAGCGGTTGCTCATGAGGCAGAGGTAGCGGTAGGAACAATCTACAACTACTTTAAGAGTAAGGAGGAGATCCTTCTCTCTATTTTCCAGGCTGAATTTGATGAACAAATGCCACTATTTGATGAGCTTCAGGCAAGCAGCCTACCAATTCCCGATCAGATCAAGCAGATTCTTGACAAGCACTTTTGTCTGCTGAGGAAAAGAAAAAAACTCGCCCGCGTGTTATTGCAGGAGCGATTCAACCCGGGAACTGAATTTACCGATAAGTTGATCGGTTTTCATCGACAGGCGGTGAAGAGAATTGAGGAGTTAATTCAAAAAGGAATTGAGCAAGGCTGGGTTAGATGCTGTAATCCTTGCATTGTTGCCTCCGCGCTGTTTGCTGTTGTGCAGTCGATCAGTATCTGCGAGATGAGCTATTCGTCCGAAAAAGCAAGCCAGCTTATTGAAGATGCCCCGGGTGAACTAGCAGATTTCATCTGGAGCGGGCTAAAGAAAGGAGAAAGCAGATGAACAACAGGTGGTGGGTTAGATGAGGAAATTCTTTTCTTGGATTGCCACGCATCCGTACATAACAATTGGCATTGTGCTGTTGATTACTTTGGGATTCCTCGCGTTTATTCCACGTCTTCGCACAGACACAGATTTTGCTAACTATATCGACAAAACAGACCCTTCGGTAATAGCAATGGAACGAGCGGAAGCCCGCTACGGAGCTCAATCCTTATTGATGGTAGCCGTTGAGAACGACGCTGGAATTTTCAACCTTGCCACCCTGACCAAGATTGGCCGCATGGCGGAGTCCTTTGAACAGATCGCTGGCGTGGATGAGGTGACGAGCCCACTTAACGCGCAAGTGATCACCGGGACGGAGAAGGCAATCAACATTGGGCCAGCCTCTCCGGGGGGCGCCGTTCCAGAGACCCCGGAGGAGATTGCTGTCTATCAGGAACGGGCGATGGCAAGTAACACAGTGTGGGATTACCTCATTGCCACCGACAGTCAAGCAGCAACAGTACTGATCAAGCTAAAGATAGATGCCGACCAGGTCGCGGTGGCGAAAGAGATCATAGCGATCGTCAAGAACTACGATTCCCCGCCGGAGAAGATCTATATCACCGGGATGTCTTACATGAACGTTGTCCTCTCTGAGTTGATGGGAAAGGATCTGCTCATCCTTCTCCCCCTTGTTATCCTGGTAATCGTTCTTGTGCTTTACTTCAGCTTCTGGAGTGTGCGCGGGGTGCTATTGCCGCTACTTGTTGTTGTGCTGTCTACTTTGTGGACATTGGGGTTAATGGCTATCTTTGATGTTCCCATAACGATTATCTCCTTTATCCTGCCGGTAATCTTGATGGCGATCGGAATTGCCTACTGCATCCATGTGTTGAACTATTATTACGAGGTGGTCAAGACCGGAAGCGATCGCCGCACCGCAGTCATTGAGACAGGGCTGCACATGACGGCTCCGGTGTCGATGACCGGATTCACTACGGTTGCTGGCTTTCTCTCCCTTGTCAATTCCTTTCTCATCCCACAACGGCAGTTCGGGGTAGTCACTGCGATTGGGGTATGCGCAGCGATGGTCCTCTCGCTTGTCCTCATACCGGCTCTCCTGTCCTTGCTCAAGGTCCCTGAGAGGAAGGCCAAGAAGAGTGATCGAGGGCCCATTACCCGGGTACTCTCTGCCATCGAGCAGCTGGTTATCCGGCGCCGGCGTTCTGTTCTTGTGCTGTCGGCGATCCTCTTTGTCGCTTTCCTTGCCGGGCTGCCACTCCTTCAGATAGAGACCTCCGAACGGGAGTTTCTCGGAGATAGTAACCCTGTAGTAGAGGGAATGGAATTGATGAAGCGCCACTTCTCCGGCAGCGAGCAGCTGATGATCGAGATCGATACTGGCACTACTGACGGTCTGTTGGAGCCGGCTGTGTTGAACGAGATCGTTGCTCTCCAAGGTTTCTTGCAGGAGAAGGGAGTGAATAAGACAGTCTCGATCGCCGATCTGGTAAAAGAGATGAACCAGAAGTTCCATGCCGATGACGCTGCCTACTATGCTATCCCCGACACACCGAGATTAGTCTCACAGCTCTTGTTTTTCTTCAGCCTGCAGGGAGGGAGTCTTGGCAATATGGCGCTCAGTGACTTCTCCGCTGGAGAGGTGATGGGGCTATACTCGATGGAAGGGAGCGCCCAGCGGATGGACCTTGTCCATGAGGTTCAGGCATATCTGGATAGTCATTTTGCCGGCTCGGTGAAAGCGCAGATGGTGGGGCCGACACTGGTCCAATCAAGTCTGTACTCTCAGATTGCTAAGAGCCAGATAACGAGCTTGGTGACGTCGATTATTGCCGCAGGGCTTATTGTTTCTATCCTAATGGGATCGCTCATCGCCGGTCTCATTAGCCTTATCCCTCTTCTTCTCACCGTGGTCATCAACTTCGGCGTGATGGCTTATTCAGGGACTCCGCTGAACATGGCAACGCTGATGGTCTCGTCCATCGCTATCGGGATTGGAATCGACTACGCCATTCACTTGATCTCCCGGTTCCGTCGGGAGGTGCTTGCGGGTAAGTCTATGGATAATGCTCTTCAATCGACTATTCAAACGACTGGGCGAGGCATTGCCTACAATGCCATCGCTCTTGCCCTTGGATTCATCATACTTCTTGTCTCTTCGTTTAAGGGAACAAACAGCTTTGGATTGCTCATTGCAATGACCATGGTGATCAGCGCCCTCTCCGCGTTCACCGTGATCCCAGCGATCCTTATTACTTGGCGGCCTGCATTTCTATTTAGATCGCCGTGGAAAATGAGAGGGAATGATAGCCGAGAATAGTAAGAAAGGGGGGATTGCAATGAAACGAGTAGAATTATTGGTCAGTACCTTGCTCTTGTGCGTGCTTTTTGTTGGGAGTGCAGCGTTCGCTGAAGAGTTAACGGGTGAGGAGATCCTTGCACGCGCGAAGTTTGGAGGGGAACTCAAAAGCGAAGGGAGCTTGATCATAACCTTTCGCTCTGAGAGTAAGACAACCGACGGGACAACTACCGCAGATAGCTTCGTGGGGTTTTCGAAGCGTACGGAGGAAGGGACAGAGTTTCTTCTCCTATATTTCCTCGACGTGGGGTACAACAGCGGCTCGATCCTACTTATGGAAACACCGGAACAGGAGACTACTCGACAGTGGTACTACTCCCCAGAGTGGGATCTACTCAGGGAGCTTGATGTTGAGACACAGGGGCAGAGTTTCGGGGGAAGCACGTTCTCCTTTCAGGACCTGGGTGGTTATGACTTAGAGGGTTACTACACCGCGGAAGTGATTGGGAACGAGCGGCTAGTCGTGGGTGAAGCAGAGCGGATGGCCTATGTTCTCCCTCTTTCTGCTAAGCCACAGGAGGAATTGGATTTTCCCACCGCAAAGATGTGGATAGACAAGGAAACTTTCTTCGTGCTTCGAGTACAGAAAATTAACCCTGGCGAGGAGGTGGAACAGACAGTGTACGAGGTCCTTGCCCTGGGGGAGTTTGACGGAGCGGCCACAGTCGATCATTGGTTGGAATACGCTGGCAACGGAAGCCCTAGAACGATTATTATCCTTGAACGCAGGCGACCCGAAGATGAATTTCTAGATGAGGTCTTTGATTCGGAGAATCTTGTGTTATTCGATCCCGCTGAGTATGGATTTTGAGTGGCCGCGGAGAAAGAAAGCGGAGGAGCAGGGGAGCGGAGGTGCAAAGACAATTTCGGAATGCGGAATGGGAAGTTCGTAGCGTTGGAGCCTGTGCCCATCATTCCGGTGAACCCCGGATCGGGTCCGGGGGCAGGGCCCGGGAATCCAGTCAAGTAATGGTTGCATACAAATCCTGCCAATCCTCTGGATGCCCCCGTATCAAGTACGGGGCAGGCCCTGTTAAATACAAAGCAGAACAAGATTTCACAGGGCAGGCTTATCAAGTCCGGCATGACGAGTGTAAAGACATTTAACCGCAGAGGGCGCAGAGGAAACCACAAGCAGGGTGAAAGACAAGACTATCTTGCCTAGTTTTTCTTGACTCCCGACTGTTGACTGCCGACCGACGACTGTCTTTTCCTGCGATCTTTGCGTCTTTGCGAGAGGCAAGCTGGTGGCTCTTTCTTCGGCTTATGTTACCTTGAGTGCGAGGAACCGTTTTATTGAGTAAACGGGCACACGGCAATGCAACTTGAACAAGCAGCTCCATTTTCCACCCAGAACTCATAACACTTATCGGCGTTCACTGCCCAGCGTAGGATTCCAGTATTGTTGGATGAACAAGCGAGCTTGAAAGATGGTTCAGCTTCAGAGCTGATTGCCTCTGCTTTGCAGACATCCGCACACTTATGACACTCTCTGCAGAATTCGGTTAGCCCAAAGTCAATCGGTCCATCCGGTTCAAGTGGAAGATCGGTAAAGATCTTGCATAACCGTACGCATGGACCATATTCTGGTGTGACCAACAAGCCGTTTCGCCCCAGTTGACCAAGACCAGCATCGATGGCAAGCGGAATGCTAAGGGCAGTATCATTTCCCATGGATATTGCCTTGTAACGTAGGTTTCGAATAAACTCAGCCAAGCAAGCAGCTGTAAACGCCATCCGTGAATAACCAACCCCACTAGCAGTGGCCGATCTAAAAGCTGGTGAGACACTAATCGCTCCCTTGTCCATGGCGATTCCTATCACGATTGCATAGTTGTATTCCACAGGGATTTCGATCGGGTCTCCGCTTCTGTCATGAGAGTAGGTCCACTTGTGATCAACCTTGCATATACCAACAAGATCCGCGCCGTATGTGTGTGCGGTTTCTTTGATCTGTTTGCTCATAAGGTCGGGACTCTTTACCGGATGTTTTCCGAGCTTAAGCATGTTCGGATCAGCTTGAAATACTCTCTTCCAAGAGAATGCCTCGTTAAACTGCTCATAAACGGTCCATGCTGCGAGGATTCTGGCAAACTCGAGGCGTGAGTATCCCGCATGGTTTTCGTCAATGATTTCCGGTATGTTCTCGCGGTAGTCATGCCCAAAAAAACTTGCCTTGGTGTCCCACAACAATCGCATAAACACAGTGTGCCGTTCATCGAAGCGGCTGTACTGCTCGGGGTCTGTTGTGTAAGCAGGTTGATCGATTCGCTTAATCAATATCCACTCCCCTATCTCCGCGTTCCTCTTTGCGTCGATGTCAGCTGGGGTTTTGTTGGAGAAGTATGCGTTGCTGGATCTGTTGCCGGTACAATCTGCAAATTTAGCCCGAGAAGACAGAAATAAAAAAACAGTGCATTTTGCACTGACACCTCTTAGTTTACGATATCCTGTACACAACGTCAAGGGGTAGATAGCGTTGACTTTGATGCATCTTAGAATTACAATTTTTTGTGAGGTGTTTTCCATGCCGGAGGAAATAGAGCGAGACATGTTGCAGCACATGGACAAGAGTATCGAAGTGCTAAA
>JAUWPW010000036.1 GCA_030611415.1 Candidatus Bipolaricaulota bacterium | reverse complement strand
GGCGGGGCTATTACCTATCCGACTGCAACGGCGTTACACGAAATCGCTCGCAGTATTCCGCTAGAGAGCATCCTGATCGAGACCGATTCCCCTTATATGCCCCTTTGTGAGCAGTCGGCCGAGAAAAACGAGCCAGCTAATGTCGCTCGGGTAGCGTATGCGCTTGCTAAGCTGAAAGAGATCGATGTTGAAGAACTCATCACAACAGTTTACACCAATTTTAAGAATCTGTTAAGCATTGACACCTGAAGACTGTGCCTATTGGCAAATGTGGACGGATTAATGTCGGACGAATGGCACGCGGACTACGCTCATGGCCGGGCCGACACAACGGGTTATCAGTGCTGGCGAAGTTGGGACGTATCTAAAATGTAGGCTCCACTTCTGTAATGTATAAAGCTAGTCTTACCAAGCTGCATGAGGAGATGCGCCACTGCTGTCGGTGCCTTGAGGCGGGTTGACCGATCCCGCCAAGGGCGATCTTCTCCGGAGGGCCTAGTGCCCGAGTGATGGTCGTTGGTCAGGCACCTGGCGTGAGGGAAGGAAAGACGGGGCTTCCATTTAGCAGACCGGCTGGAAAGCGGCTCTTCTCCTGGCTGGCGAAGGCACGGTTTGAGGAGGAGAAGTTCCGCGGGGTGCAGTATATAACCGCGATCACCAAGTGTTACCCGGGAAAGCGAAACGGCCGCGGTCCCCGCGGCCCCACTGCGGCGGAGCACAAACTGTGTGTGCCATTTCTCGCTCCTGAACTGGACATTGTACAACCGGAGCTGATCATCCCTGTCGGTCGTGTGGCAATCGATCACTTCCTCGGTAATAGCACTATAGGCTGGATCAGTCAGCAAGCCGTTCGGGTGTGAGCAAACCGCCAGAATACGCGGGCCATCAGGGTGGCTGGATGGCCCGTTTGGCCTGAACATGCCTTAAGAGCACTATACATTCTGGACATGACCTTTCCCCCTCCTGAAGTGGTTTGCCTTGAATTCACGTCTTTCCTTCAGAAGGTACGAGTCCGACCCTTTCTCATAGTTACCTCATTTGATGAAGCCCTCCGAGTGCCAGGTTGACCTATGGGCACGATCTTCCTCACTCAGGTACTCAGGGAAAAACCTATCGTAGAAGCCCATGTCTAGATGATGAACCTGGAGTAGAACCGGGATGAACATGGCATCCCTGTATTTGGGGAATCGGCTGTATTTATCATACAGATAGCCACAAAATGACTTTGCGATCTCGACGATGTCGTCATACATTTTGGGGTAAGGAATATCATAGCCATTAGGGCCATAAATTCCTCTTTCTCCCCATTTCAACTCAGCTATTTCGTCAACGGCTTTCTCCACGGCCCTATAGGGGGGGCAATAACCTTCAAGAACGTTATCAATCCCCACCGGATTGGGTGTTGCCTGGGGGAAAACAGCGCTATCGGATGCCTCGAACCGCATGCCCAAGCATCGCATGACCGTTGACAGGTCAATGGTATGCATAGCAAACGAGCCTAATCCCATCGCGGTAGCGGCAAGCATGAGGTTCTGCATCGCCATGCCAGCTTCCAAGTTGCAAATCCAAGGCAACATATTGTCGTATTGGCATACCGTCACCTTGGGACCATCTAGGAACCCATCCTTTATCCAACGGTCTACACCTGCAGGTTGGTCCTCAACCTCATCCCACAATTGCCACTTAAATTGCGCTATTCCGGTAAGCAGCAGGTTGATATACTCTCTCGTTGTATCCACAATCGGAATGAATAACGTAGTGCCCGGAAGGCTTACCATACTTTCAAACGCTGATCCGATGGCTTCGCGAGGGATGTCAAGTCTTGCATCTTGAAGTTTGACAACGTTGTTCTCATAATCTTCGAGGATGAGGCGACGGTCCTCGGGGCTGGCTATTCTCACGCGTTTCTTGGGTACAACGCGTTCAAAATCAGGATTCCGATAGTAGTACACTCCGGAATCGTTTGTAAAGAAAAGGTGCATCGTCAACGAGGCACACGGGCTCCCCGTAGTCCTTCCAATAACCGTCAAATGGCCCATCAAATGTCTGATCTCCTCGACAGTTACCCCAGTGGTTCCCATGGCGGCAAAGCAGAGAAACGCTGTTTCAAGATCGCTCAAAGGGAAGGGCTCTTCCTCAGAGCGATAGGCCAGTCCCCCTCTCTTGGCCCGCAATTGCCCCCCCACAGGAAACCTTCTCGTCCTCCTTCGAAACATTGTAGAAAACAAGGGCGCATCAAACTCTACAGAACTCATTGGCTTACTACCTCCTTTCTAAGACTAATTCTCAGTACAGAATTTCCTAGCCGAATCCTCTTTCTCAGAAACAAGTGATATTCAGGGTTGTTCGACATCGGGTCTTGGTGAAGAAGAACCCAATGCGACACACGTTTCTGCTCCCTTTCTGGACGGAGGCACAATTAGATCTAGGGGGAGATGCCTTCCGGGCGAAGTTTGTCTGGAAGGCATCCCAACATCCCCTCTTTCTTTACACTAGCGCATGCACTGTGCGATAGGCTTGTACTTGAGATCGAACTCGAAGTGCTTGGGCCCCAGGATCTCTATTCCTTTTTCTGTAGTGAAGGCTTCCGCCGCTTCAATGCCAATCACCGCTACTTCATCACCTTCTTTGATAACAGTGTTAGTCTTGGGCTCAGCCGTTTTCAGGTCCGCAACCACAACGGTATCCGGGCTTGTGACATACGGGTCCCCATTCAGCCAAGTAATGTGGTTCTCGTTCTTAAACCAAATCTTGAACTCCTGCCCGTTGAAGTCTCCGGCCCCGGTGATGGTATGCGTTCCCCAGAGGTACCCTTCTTTGTCCTCCCAATCCTTACCGGAGACCTTCCCCTCAAACAGAATCCAACCATTGGCCGCTTCGCGCGCTGCTTCCACGGGATCCTTTCCCTGATCGCGCGCTTCCCTGATCGCTCTTCCAACCTTGAGGCTGTTTGTCAGAGTGCCCTTGACGACAGTCTTCTTCATGACCTTGCCCCGCAAGAGAAAGGCGGCATTCCCAACGATGTCAAGAGAAGCCTCACTGAGCTTCTTACCTATTCGCTCAGCCATCTCGTAGCTGATAGCATCAGTGATAATGGCCTTGTTCCCATACGCATCCACACTTGCCATCGGCCACATCGGTTGCTTATAGATAATCGGAGTAGTTTGAGGCACCTCGGGAATAGCTCTCCCTCCTGAATAGTCCCCATCGACCACAGGCACGCCAAACACAGCACCTGCCGCCAGCGCGCTGGGGGTAGCTGCACCACCGATCTCTAGCGGGACCAAGGCCGCCAACGTGGCATTCGCATATCGTGAGAGCTCACGCCCGGCCTCAGCAGCCATGTGATCAATCGTTCTCTTGGTTAGCCCAAACTCCTCCTTTCTCCTCGTGATCTCGTCGGTTTGAGGGGCAATCGATCCCATGAGATAGCAGCAGACCGTCCAGACGTCGTCTGAAACCTCGTCTGCAGGGACCCACGCCAGCTCCTTCCCTTGGTCAAGAAGCTCGGAAAGCCACCGAATACCAGCTTCAGGTGGACCACCTCCACCGGTTCCAAAAAACGTGCAGCCCCGCACGAAATCCTCAATGTCCCGTATTGACTTAAGTGCTCCCATAGTACACCTCCTTAACAATATTCTAACTACAATGTCTATCTCTTACCGGTTTGTCCTGACTCTTGCCTCCAAGCTGTTCATGAAATCATCGCCATCTTGGAACCCCATTTTCATGTTTAGCCTGTGACCTGATTCTCAATGGGCGTATATTCCAGATCGAAATTGAAGTGTTTTGGGCACAAGACCTCAAGACCCTTTCCGCTGCGGAACGTCTCATGCGCTTTCATTCCAATCACAGCGTAGCTTTTGCCTACGGTGACGTCTGGGTTAACGGTCGGCTCGCAGGTCGCCGCTTCCACCACCGTAATGATGTCTGGACTCGTCACATACGCCTTGTCATTCAGCCAGGTGATGTGGTTTTCATTCTTGAACCAGATCTTGAACTTCTGACCAGCAAAGGTGCCCGATCCTTCGAAGAGGTGCGTTCCCCAGTAGTATCCCACCTTGCTCTCAGCGTCCTTCTCTGTGCACTTCCCTTCAAACAGCTTCCAGCCGTCTGTGTAATCGATCACAGCTTGGACAGGATCTTTACCAGAGTCTCTCGCCTCCCGCATGGCTTTCCCAATCTCATAGCACCTGGTCAGGGTTCCCGGAACGATGATCTCCTTCATCCGCTTGCCCGGGATCAGGTACGTCGCATTCCCCACCAAGGCATAAGCGACCGAGGCGACTAGCTTGCCGATCTTCTCCCCCACAGCATCGTTGAGAACCTGATCGATGAGGACTCGGTTCCCCCACTCATCCACACTCGCCAACGGGACCATGGGAATGCCCGCCAGGTACGGAGTAACCTGTGTAATCTCGGGGATTGCCCGTCCTCCAGCGTAGTCGCCATCGACCACCTTTTTGCCCAGGTAGATGGCCGTCCCGACCGGGTCCGGTGTGTTGGCTGCACCGATCTCAATGGGTGCGATAACTCCTATTGTCTTTCCGGTATACTGTTCAAGGAACTTCACCGCTTCGGCGGTCTTGCGCTCATAGCGCGGTGTATGCATCCCCAGGCGCTCCATCTCTTTTTTGATCTCAGGGGTTCGATAGGCTGTGGATCCCATACCATAAGCGGTAGCTGTCCACTCATCGTCACCTACTTCACTCACATCCACCCATTCTATGGTCCTTCCCTCGTCGAGTTCCCGCGTGAGGTAGCGAAGTCCATCTTGGGGAAATCCACCTCCCCCTACTCCCAGGAGCGTACAGCCGTGGACGAAATCTTCCAGATCCTGTTCCGTTCTTAACACCCGATTTGGCATAGTGCCTCCTTTTTAGCGTACCCAGGGGCAAACATGAAAGCCGGAATCTCAGCGCACCATGTTTACCGGACGATCGGAGTAGCCATATTCTTTAGTTAGCTCAAAGGCCCCAATCTTTAAACTGCTTGCCGACGATCTCTTTCTTGGGTGGGGTCAAATAGCATTTTTTGCTATGGGATAGCCTCATCCGGACTAGGGATTCTGCCAACGTCAATGCAGCGACAGCCGGATCGACGACCGGCACTTCAAGCTGTTGCTGCAAGAATGCTGCCACCGGCGACATCCCTGTGCAGCCGAGGACAATGACGTCAGCACCATCCTCATCGATGGCTTTGCGAGCTTCCCGTAAAATCGCCTCGGCGGCTCGGTCCGTATGCTCTAAGTCCAACACAGGCACATCGGCGAACCGAACCGAAGTCACCCGCCCTTGAAATTCATAGGTTCGGATTCGATCCTCAATCACCCTTGCGGTATTCTCAAGCACCGTTACCACCGAGATCCTATCGCCGAGTCCTAGGGCGCAAAGGAGTGCCGCTTCCCCGGCACTGGTAACCGGGATATTGACAAGCTCTCGGACTGCTCTGGTTGCAGGATCCATCGCGCAGTCGATGACGATGGCATCATACCCTTCCTGCTCGGCTTTCCTCGCTTCCACAAGAAGTGGCGGCCCAATCAGGGCCTCATCGACACCACCCTCCAGTGAGACCGGTCCCTCATTGAGGCAGATTACATCGACATCAACCCCTAGCCCGGCTGCCTGTCGCCTCTTTTCCACCTGAGTGGCTAGGAAGGCCTTCGATGCATTGGGGATGATGATCTTTATCCTCATGCCACATCCTTGATTTGCTCTTCGATGGGAACGTATTCAATATCAAAGCCGAAATGCTTCGGCCCAAGGACCTCTAGACCCTCTTCCGTTCTAAACACGTCGTGCGCTCGTTTGCCCAATACGGCCACTTGTTGGCCCGCCTCTGCAGCAGGATTGGTGATCGGCTCAGCGGTCTTTGCATCGACGACGGAGATGATGTCCGGGCTGGTTACGTAGAGCTTCTCATCGAACCAAGAAACATGGTTCTCATTCTTGAACCAAATCTTAAAGGTATGCCCGGCAAAGCGACCGGTGCCATCAAGATACTGGGTACCCCAATAGTACCCCTCGCGATTTTCCCAGTCCTTCTTCGTCACCGTGCCTGTGAAGAGCAGCCAGCCATCGAGCTTCTTTCGCGCCGCTTCCACGGGGTCACCGCCGGCCTCCCTGACTTCTCGGATCGTTTTGCCCAGTTCGTAGGCGTAGGTGAGTGTTCCAGGAACCACACACTCTCTCATCTGCTTGCCCTTCAGCAAATAGGCGGTATTCCCTACCAGATTAAATGCGACGGTGGAGACGAGCTTCCCGATCTTCTCGGCGAGCGTGTTGTTCGCGGTCTCCTTGATGATGCAAATGTTGCCCCATTCATCCACGCTGCTCATCGGCGTCATCGGGTAGCCTTTTAGGTTAGGGGTACTTTGGGGAATCTCCGGAATGGCCCTCCCAGCCCCGTAGTCTCCATCGACAATGGGAATGCCGAGGTCAGCTGCAGCAGATACCGGATCTGGCGTATTCGCCCCTCCAATCTCCAAGCACACGAGAGCACCTATCTTTATCCCTTCATACTCTTCGAGCTCCTTGACCGCTTCTACAAGCTTCTTGGGCTTTTTGACTTCCTTTAGGCCCCACTCGTCCATCGTTTTCAGGATCTCCGGTGTGCGCGGCGCGATCGACCCCATCCCGTACGTACACACCGTCCACGTCTCATCGCCAATGGTATTCGGATCAACCCAGCCGAGTTCTTGTCCCTCTTGAAAGGCCCTCATGAGGGATTTCAGTCCGTCTTCCGGCAACCCTCCGCCTCCTGTGCCAAGCAAGGCACACCCTCGTACAAAATCCTTAATCTTCACCTCGGTATCCAGCTTAACGACCACTGCACTCACCTCCTGATAATCCCTTTTCTATTTTGTCTCTCCTGTTCTTCGCATTCGTAGCCGGTCGATGATCCTTCTGACGTAGGTCATCAGATTGTCGCCGATTCCGCCAGGCAATCCCAGCATCACAAAGACAAACGCCGCGCCAAAAATGATGGAGAGATACCGCTCAATGCCGGCAAGCGCTTCTGGAACCAGTCGAATGAACAGAGTCCCAATCACTGGCCCAAAAGCAACCTTGCTTCCCCCAACGATTGGAATGAAGGTGATGTAAATTGTTGTTATAATTCCGATGTCAATAGATGAGATTGAGCCGATATAGTTCACATAGAGGCCACCGCCTATTCCGGAAACAAAGCCACTAATAGCATAGGCCAGTAATTTGTATTTAAAAGTATTAATACCGACCGCTTTTGCCAAATCATCATTTTCAGCAATAATGGTTAAGATACGTCCAACCTTTGTACGTAACAGCCAGAAAAAGGCGCCAGCAACGACACCCGCCACCCCAAGGACAAGCCACAATAGCCCATCGAATCCGATCAGCCCAGTGAGCCCGCGAAACGACATCCCGCTACGGCCGCCGGTGATATCCCCTAGCGCTTCAATAAGGCTGGGAAATAGGATAACAAGAAGGAAAGAGACCATGCCCACATAAAAACCCCTTGCGCGGCTTGTGGCGACAAATAGCGTAGCAGCCAAAAGGGAGCTCAAGATGGCGCCCAACAATATGCCTCCCCACAGGGGCCATCCGTACACCTCGGCCGAGACAATGCTTGTGAAGGCCCCTACGGCCATGGTCACAGCATAGCCGTAGAACGGCTGCCCGCATTTCGAAAAAAGAAACCATGCCACATATCCTTGTATGAGATATAGCAACACATAACCTGTAAACCATTTATAATAGCCACCGCCTCTGATGAACAAGAAAGACAAAATAAAGATCGCGATCAGCGTCAACACTTCTTGATACGGACGAGTTTTAATAATGGTTTAACCCCTTCCCAAATCGTAGTTTGCGCGCCCTGCTAGACGGATCGCTCTGAACCAAGGATGCCCCTTGGCGCTACGATGAGCGTTATCATTGCAATACCATACAGGATCACACTCTGCCAACTTCCACTGACAAGGTAAGCACTAAAGCTCAACACCAACCCGATGATCAAAGAGGCCGACATGCCGCCTAAGATATTCCCGATGCCGCCTACAACAGCTATAATATAGCCCAGAAAAGTTAGGTCAAAACCAGTAGTTAAAGTTAAATTATATAAACTACCCCATATGATTGCGCCAAAAGCTGCGAGCATACATCCTATCCCAGATGCCACATTAAACGCACGACTGGTATTTATCCCCACTATCTTGGCAAGTCGCAGGTTCTGCGACGTCGCTCGCCATGACTTGCCAACCCGGGTGTATCGTTCCACCGCACGCAGAAGAAGCAGGCTGCCAATAGCGATAAACAGCGCGAGGAATTTGAGTCCGCTTGTTTGCACGCTAAAGATGTTAATCGTTCCTAACCGGGGAAGCGGGATTCCAATAATAGGCCGGGGAAAGATCACCCGGGTCAATCCAACGAATATCAAACCAATATTATTAGTGATGAGAAAAAATAAATTAAGATCTCCACCGCGCCTTGCACTTAAGGGAGTAAGCAGCAACGCTTGAATGCTATACCCTAATGCAAATCCAACGGCAAGGCCCACTACAACCGCCAACACCGTATTGTAGGGGAGAAGATACCAGGTTGTAAAGGCGCTGAAGACCCCGATACCGCCTATCGCAAAATTGATAACCCCCGTCATTCCGTAGATCACCGCGATGCCCAATACCGGCAGCGCAACGATTCCCGCCATGATGATTCCGTTGATGAACCCGTTTAAAATCACGTTGCAGTCACCCTCCTATCTGGCCAACACGAGGCAAGACGCCCTAGGCATGCAGACCCAGATACAGCTCCTTTACCTTTCCCTTATCAACCACGTCCAGGCTTTCACAGAATTTGCTTTCCCCTGCCTCCATTCCTAAAATGCGGTCGGCCACATTCAATACCTTAATATTCTGTTCACAAAGCGCGATCGGGCGTTTGGTATCTTCTTTGAGCTGCCTGAGCCGTTCAAGTAAATTGGTAACCAGCTTCGGCGCCAATCCAACCGAAGGCTCATCGATCAGGAACAATTGAGCGTTCGCTACGATACCCACCCCTACTGCAAGCATGCGGCGCTCACCACCGGAGAGCGTGTTGGCGATTTGCCTCGACCGCTCCTTGAGCGTAGGGAAAAGCTCATAGACATAATCCATCTGAGTCTCCCTCTCTCGGGCAGGCATCAGTACTGCCCCCATTTCAAGGTTTTCCTTGACCATCATCCCCGGGAAGATGTTTTCCTCCTGCGGAATAAGCACTATCCCTAGCTTTCGTCGCTTATGAACGGAGAAGTGATCAATTCTATTGCCTCGGAACCTAATCGATCCTTGGCGCAAAGGGTGTAGGCCAGCGATGGACTCGAGCAACGTCGTTTTCCCTGCTCCATTGGGCCCAACGATTCCAAGAATCTCGTTCTCGGAGACAGTAACACTCACGCCCTTTACGGCCAAATTGGCTCCATATGCGATCGCCAATTCCGAGACTTCCAGGACGGGATCACTCATAATCCCCTCCACCGGCTTCCAGATAGACAGACAGTACAGCTTCGTTATTTCTAATCTCGTCCACGGTGCCTTCCGCCAGCTTTGTCCCTTTGTTGAGGACGACTACCCAATCCGAGGTTTTCATGATCGGCCCCATTTCGTGGCCGACTTGAAGGATCGTAGAGCCCCCGTCTCGCAATGCCCGCACGGCATCACAGATCTGCGCGGTCTCCGATGGAACAAGCCCGCCCAACAGTTCATCCAAAAGCAGAAGCTTAGGATGGGTCGCCAACGCTCGACCCAACTCAACAAACTTTGCTTCTAGAGGTGGCAAGCTGGAAACCACAACGTTTGCCTTCTCCTTTAGCCCGATGAAGTCAAGTATCTCGAAGACCTCATCGAACTTGTCTTTTACCCAGCCTGGCTCCTTAAGCATTCCTCCTAGTACATTGTCGAAAACAGTGAAACTTGAGAAAAGCGTTTTAAGCTGGTAGGTCCTCGCAATGCCCTTACGGCACACCCCATACGGTCGCATCCCCGTGATATCATCGGACAGAAACGTGACCGTTCCTGAGTCGGGACGCAGGGCCCCGGCCATGATGTTAAACAGGGTGGTCTTACCGGCACCGTTGGGGCCGATCAAACTTGATATTTTTCCTTCCTGTATACTGAAGGACACCTCATCCAACGCCTTGAGCCCGCCGAAGTGCTTACTGATATTCGTTACTTCAAGGATAGTCTCCATCGTCTGCCTTCTACTATAAGAAAAGAAGCAGCCTACCTCCCACTCGAAAAGAGGAGATAGGCTGCTTTCCCTTACACGCTTTTCCCTCTCCTATACGGAGCCATGTTCCTTTCCCTTAACAGGCACTCGACCTGCTAGCCAGCGGGATAGTCTTCTCTAGGCTCGAGCTTGGGATAGTCCTTAATGACGTCAAGGACCGCGCGCGAGGTCAAGTCAGGCGTTGAATAGGTGCGCACAAGCACCGGATGGAGCCCGAAAGAGGGGTCCAAATCCGAAGCAGCACCGGGCAGGAATTGAATGACGGCAGCCTCTGCTCCCAGGTTTTCCCCGTCCGGGCCCATCGGCCCCATCGGGCTGATACAGACATTCTGGAACGAGGTTTCCTGCATGGTTTTGATGATCACGTCCGGGTCTTTGGTGCCCGCCTTTTCAAAAACTTCCTTGAGCCAATAGATCGCTTGATAATAGTTGTTCGAGTAGGTCTCCGGGTAGGACTGTTCCCCATAGGCGTCCTTCCACGCCCTGACATAGACGCGCCAACCGTTGGTGGTTGGATCGTGGTCCGACAACGTGTAGATGCCCTCGGCACCGTACGCGCCGGTCACCTTTGCTCCACCCATATTGGAATAGGTGGTCCCATAGAGGATAATGCGTGGCGCCGCGCCAGCGTCCTTCATCTGGGTGGCCGCGCTCATCCAACCCGCGCCTGTATAGGGGATAAACACCGCATCCGGCTGCTCTTGCTTGATGAGTTGGATCTCGGTGGAATAGTCGGTTTTGTCAAGCGGCACATAGATCACCGGGGAGATCTCGAAGGGTTGACCATGGGTCTCCCAGTAGTACTTGAGACCAATGCCGTTGCTGTATCCCCAGTCGTAGTCACCGGCAAGGAGCGCGACCTTCTTAACCCCCATCTCCTCGAAGAATTGCCCCGCGAGCTGGCCGGCGAAGAAGTCGGAATATCCATAGTAAGCAACCCATGGAGTAAGTGGCACTTCACCGGGTGGAAGGTACTTGGTCATGCTCAAATGGCCCCCGACGAAATAGGGGAGTTTGTACTGAGGACAAAGCTCACAAGGAACTCTGATTGTCGTCTCCAAAGCTGTTCCACCAGCGACATCGGGGTGCCATGTTTGGATTTCTCTTAGCAGTTTCTGTCTTAGCTTTGCAGGATCTGTTTCCGTATCGATAACCTTATATTCGATCTTGCTAAATCCGTCGATACCAGCCGCGTTGATCTCCTCGATCGCTAACCGCATCGCTTTGTCGTAGCCTGGGCCAATATTGCCTGCAACACCAGAAAGGGCCACGGTTGCAAGTATTCTGATGGGCTCTTCCTCCGCCAACACCACATAGCTTCCGGCTAGCCCTACCACAAGAACCAACGCAACAAGATAAATCAACCCTCGCTTCATGCTCTCATACCTCCTTATTGATGGTCCGTTAGCTAGATTCTGAAACTTGGCTTCGTCTTATAACCTCACCTCCTTTCACTTTTTATTGACAAACTGAACTTTCGAAATCTTCTCCTCCATGTTTCAAAAGACTATCCTTCATAAATACCACGTACATGGTCCACTATAAACAGCAAGCCCGTTATTGTCAAGTGGACGCATTCCTTCTCACTGTTTGATCAGTTTTCCTCATTCATCCGGAAATCGTGTTGCCTCATTTAAAAAGGTACTCGAAATGACATTCGTTGCCTCACGTGAAAATGTACTCCAAATTAGCGTGTCGTTCCTCTCGCTTCAGCCTGCTCTTTGACCGTACAAGATCATCTAATCTCTCTTGCAGGATAGTGATCTTTTGTTTCAGCTTCACTGGGTTCAAGGTCGCGTA
>JAUWPW010000078.1 GCA_030611415.1 Candidatus Bipolaricaulota bacterium | reverse complement strand
GATTTCGGGAAGCCCTCAGCCATGAAGCGTGAAGAGATTCTAACAGTAGATGAGGCTATCAAGTTCGTCGACAGCCGAACTGCACCTGTCGGCGAACTCAAAGAGCCGGTAAAGACCCTGAAAGGTCAGCCCAATAAAAATAGTGTCAAGTGTCACTACGGTACTCTTTGTCCCTACGTAAATGGTGGAGATGTTTCGCGCCTACTTGTGGAGTGGGATTATTTAAGGCAACGGCTCGACGAAATGGAAAAGGTGATGGCGCTGGCTCAGGCAGAGATTGAAAAGTTGCGCCAAGAAAACGAAAAGCTTAAAGCAGATGTTCCACCAAATAGTGCAAAGTATTGCGAATCTGAATATCAACCAAAATCAATTGGAACGGCGTTGTGATTGTAGTGTCTTTCTACTGACTACATGGGCCCCCAGGTATGGTAGCGCCCTGGGTAGATGAACATTTACGGCATCAAGTAATTTCGCCGGTATCTTGCCAGGGTTGGGGATACGATGACAACAACTCTGGTCTTTGATAACCATCTTCGTTGAGCACAGCAAGGCTAGTTGGATCAGACCTTCTTGTACCGTCAGATTCAGATGTGACCAGGCTTGCTGTAGATAACGGGTAATCAGATAAGCCAGCATTACCACCAATGCGTGACCACGGGTGCTTTCCTCCGTCTGCACATACCATGGCCTTATCTCCAGCATAGCTGTTTTACAGGTGCGGAAGGCTTGTTCGACTTCAGTCAAATCCTTGTAACGATCATGGATTGCTTGCTTATCAACCTCTTTCGGCAAGTCACTCTTGATCACATAGCATCCGTCCAACATGGCCTCTTCTCTCAAAGCCGATTCGTCTTCCTTTAACTCCAGCTTCCTACCATCAGCTTCAACCTTCAGCCAACCGGATATCCTTAATCGTTCAATCCTTTGGCCAACCCCTTTCAGCGCTGTTTCCACCTTCGCTCGCGGATGTTCGGCTAAGCGTACGTTCTCCCGGAGGCACCATCTTTCGATTGATCCTTCCTTTTCCTTCCGGGTGCGAGCCATCTCCTCTGCCCGCTGCGGATTACGCCTCAAGATATATCGTGTCCCTTCATCCTCCACTTCAAAAACCTCTTTGTCAAACAATTCCATCTGAAAAACACCTTCTCTGAGCAACCTCTCAATCTGAGGCTTGGTAATAGCAGTAATATAGTGGAATCCCGCCCGTTTTAACTCCCCTATCTGTCCACTTTTGATCATTCCCCGATCCCCTACAAAGGTCACTCGCTCGCAGCCAAATTCCTCCACCGATTTCTTAACTTGCTGCCCCAAGGTGTCGAAATCCCGGGTGTTGCCCCGGAACACCTCTATTGATACTGGCCCTCCCCTTTCATCACAAAGCAGCCCCACTACCACTTGTTTCTTCCCCCGCTTCTTGTCTCGATTATAACCCCAATCAGCTAACTCATTGTGTTCTCCCTCAAAGTAACTGCTGGTGACGTCGTATAAGAATAAATCCGGCTTCTTCCCCTTACACCTTTCGACAAACAGCCGCCTCTCAATCTCCTTTTGATTCTGCGACAGCCAGGCCAGATTGTCATACAAATACTCCTCATTGAACCCCTGCCTCATCCCTAAGATATCGCATGCCGCATGAACTTGTGCCAACCGCACCGCCGACAGCCGGGAACCCTGGCCAATTACCCGTGCCATTACCTGCCATAACGCCAGTTTCCCCTCTCGCCTCTGCCCCAGGCCCTTTTCTATCCCTATCCGCCGCGCTACATCATACACCAGCCATGCCGCCCCAACACTCATCCCTTGTTCCAGCTCCACATCCTCCACAGACCTTAACACAGTGAGATCATCCTTGTGCTTCAGCGCCAGACGGATGGCAGCTACCTCTCCGGGATCACAGTGGGTCAGATTAGCTATCGTCCGATTCTTTACCCTTCCATTTTGGCGATAGGATTCCCGAAGGAGAATGCAAAGATGGGAGAGCTTCCCTTCCTTCGTCTTGGTAGCCACTTCGGTTATATACATGACTATGGATATTATAGCTCATTTCACTCATAATGTCAATAGGATATCACTGCTATACATGACTACGCTTTAAGGCCCCAAAATAGGGAAAATCAAGCAATTCACATTCGTTTTTGAGAATTATCACCAAAATTCGGGTGGAACATCCGTTATAATGCAAGGTTACGACCTTGACAACATTGTGAGCAGAAGAAAGAAATCCAATAGGTCGCTCCACACAGTAAGCTAACATCCCATACGGTTACATCTTTTATGATGCGATAACCT
>JAUWPW010000052.1 GCA_030611415.1 Candidatus Bipolaricaulota bacterium | reverse complement strand
CTGTTGAGATTGGGAACAGGCAAGCGAGCAGTCTTTATGAACATCTTGGATATCGAATCGTAGCGACTGCCGAGATAGAGCAGTTGAGTCGGCGCATTGGTTATCGAGGTTTCCATCGAATGGTGAAGGAACTACACTGACTGCAACAGAAAAGATGTTAGACAATTGGAAGCGAACATGGAAACTGCAATTGATCGAGAGAAGTAATCCGAATTGGCGGGATCCGTATGAAACCACTGCTTGACTGGATTCCGGCCTTCGCCGGAATGACGGTGCATGCTGATGCAGCTCGTAGGTGGATAGTTGAATGCTTGAGTGAGAGGATCGGGTCCACGGCAGGGCCCGGGAATCCAGGGTAATGGTTGCTCTACGTTACCCATTACTCATCACTCGTTACTAGTTACTATCTTTCGGCTTTGGACGCTGGACCTTGGACTTTGGACCCTGGTTTTCCTCCGCGATCTCCGTGCCCTCTGCGGTAAAATGCTTGAAATGCAACACTCACTCCCTCCCTAACTGCTTTCGAACATGCGGGATCAGGCCGCCGTCGTTAAGGATGGCAAGGACCTCTTTCGGAAGGGCGGGGAAGTGATACGCATTACCCTTGTGCGTCACTGTCCCCGCTTCAAAGTCAATCGACACCGTATCGCCCTTCTCCATGTCATCGACTCCATCTTCAAGTTCGATCACGGGTAGTCCATTGTTGATCGCGTTACGAAAGAAGATGCGTGAGAAGGATTTGGCGATAACAGCAGCTATACCAGCGGCCTTTAAGCAGGTTGCGGCTTGCTCACGCGATGAGCCACAGCCAAAGTTATACCCGGCAACGATTACGTCTCCTTTCTTCACTTCCTTAGCGAAAGAAGAATCGAGGTTTTCCATGGCGTGCTCGGCCATCTCCGCTGGCTCCAGCGGTTGATAGGTGTACTTGCCGGGGAAGATGACATCCGTATTGACATCGTCTCCGTACTTCCATACTCGTCCTTCGATCATTTCGTACCTCCTACGAACTCCGCACGTGGATCGGTGATTACACCGGTGATCGCCGAGGCGGCGACTGTTGCCGGCGAAGCAAGGTAGATCTCGGCATCACGCGATCCCATTCTCCCTTTGAAATTGCGGTTCGCCGTGGAAAGGCATACTTCTCCTGGAGCAACCACCCCCTGATGCGCCCCAAGGCATGGGCCACAGCCAGGGTTCAACACAAGAGCGCCGGCTTCAACGAATGTCTCGATTAGTCCCTCTTTGAGCGCACCCAGAAGGATCTGTTGTGAAGCAGGTAGGATGAGCAGCCGCACGCCATCTGCCACCTTGTTTCCGGAGAGAATCTTCCCTGCCAAGCGCAGGTCCTCCAGGCGGCCATTGGTGCATGTGCCGATGAGAGCCTGGTCAATCTTTGTGCCAGCCACCTCTTCAATCGGCGACACGTTGTCCACGGTGTGTGGTTTTGCTACCTGCGGATCTAATCTAGTGGCGTCGAATTCAAGTACTTTCTCGTATTTGGCATCGGCATCGGGATAGACTGGCGTGTACTCGCACACAGCACGCCCATCGAGAAAGGCAAATGTTTTCTTGTCAGGAGCGATGTAGCCGTTCTTTGCTCCGCACTCAATTGCCATGTTCGACAATACCATGCGAGAGGAAAGGCTCATCTCTTCAATCGCTCTCCCTGTAAACTCGATTGAGCGGTACAGCGCTCCATCGGCTCCGATATCGCCAATAATCTTTAGGATAAGATCTTTGGAGGTAATGGGTTCTTCTAACTTCCCGGAGACGACGATCTTGAAGCTCGCTGGGGTCTTCAACCAGATCTTCCCGGTTGCGTAGAGTACGGCCATCTCCGATCGGCCAACCCCTGCCGAAAAGGCGCCAAATGCTCCGTAGGTAGTAGTGTGCGAATCAGAGCCAAGGATCAATGCCCCCGGTAGGGCGAACCCCTTCTCTGGCAAAACCTGGTGGCAGATTCCGACACCAGCGTCATAGAAGTTCGCGATCCCCTGTTCACGCACAAACTCACGGATCTCCTTATGGCCCAGGGCATACTTTTCGGTTGAAGCTGGCACGGTGTGATCGAGAACAATCACAAACCGTTCCGGATACTTCACCCGCTCAACCCCAATCTTGTTGAACGTCTTTGAGATAGCGGCCGTATTGTCATGTGAGAGGCAGTAATCAGGTTCGATTTCTACGATCTGCCCGACAGCAACCGACTGCAGCCCGGCCTTTGCCGCCAATACTTTTTGCGCGAAACTCATTCCCATCTAGATCACTCCCTTAAGGGATGGAACCTTCCCTCTATCCCTCGATCGGATCGAAGTTCATGAAATCGGCGTAATGAAGGATGATCGCCTCTGGCGTCCTTTTATATGGGTCCCCTTCTTTGGAGTGAGTCCCGATGATGTGAAGGACTTCCGCGGGAAGGCCATTGGCATCAGCGAGGGCGACCCCAGAGAATGGATGGCGCACGAGTTTGCCGGCCGCGCTCTTGCGGAAGACGCCATCATCATCCTCCATCTCCAGGAGCTTTCCCACGTCGTGGAGCAGCGCTCCAGCAATCAGCACATCACGATCGAGTGACAGCGCGCTTCCATAGATCTCATCAAAGGTTTCCTCTACCGCTATGCAGATCTTGGTTACGCTGCGTACATGCTGAGCAAAGTTGAGATTCACCTTCTTCGCTAAGGTAAATGGCATCCGCTCAATATCGTGTACGGCCCATCTTCCTCGTTGCAGCGCCTCTACCCAGGTGGTGATTACTTTCTCTTGCAGATCTTGGTCTTTGATTAGCTCAATCTCCGGTAGCACTGAAATTAGTTCCTCTTTCACTCCCATCCAACAACCCTCCTTACTGTATCGATTATCGTTCCATCTCGCCATTCGACGAGGGCGATTACCTCGTCTCCGAATATAGGCTTGCGCGGAGGCTGGGTAAACCCGCCCGCCTCCTGTTTGATCTCTTCAAGGGTGCGTACAGGTAGCCCGGCCCCCTGAAAACGCTCGGCTAAATCCTTTCGTTTTGGATTGACGGCGAGCCCGCGCTCAGTGACTATCACATCTACTACTTCCCCTGGTGTTGTCACCGTCGTTACTCGGTCAACAATTACGGGGAGCCTTCCACGCAGTGTGGGAATAGTGATCACGGTCATCTTCGATCCGGAGGCAACGTCTTGATGTCCTCCGATTCCATGCAGTAGGAGTCCATCTGAGTGGGTGTTCACATTGACATTGAAATCAAGATCTACCTCTGTCGCGCCAAGAAACGCCGCGTCTAGCATGTAGGTAGAGCAACCGCGGGAATCGTAGTTCGCGTAGTGCCCGGGATCCATAAGCACATGGTTCGGATCATCGCGCAGGGATGCGATCGCCGCAAGATCAAACGCCTGTCCGTCGAGGATCGTTCGTACAGTTCCTTGATGCAGCATATCGACAATGAGCTTCGTCCCGCCGCCCATGGCAAAACCCGCGACGACGCCACCTTTGGCCATTTCTTCTCCAACAAACTTGGTTGCGGCAAGGGAGATTCCACCCGCTCCTCCTTGGAAATTGAATCCGTCCTTGAGATAGCCTGATGCCACCACCGCATCGGCGGCAAGCCTGGCAATGCGAAGACGCGTCGGGGAACGGGTGATCTTAAGTGTCCCCGAGGCAATACTGTCTGGGTCGCCGATCTCATCGACCACGACCACATAGTCGGTCCACCCCTGCTGAATCTCGAACGGGTAAACCGGATAGGGAGCGAGGTCGTTGGTCACGACGACCGTCCTTTCAGCGTACATTGCATCAACCGCCGAGAAGGAAATCGGCCCGCATGGGGTCTTCCCGTTTATTCCGTTAGCATTCCCATAAGGATCGGCCTGAGGGGCACCGATAAACGCGACATCGATTTTTACGTCTCCTGCCTCCACCGCTCGCCACCTTCCACCGTGGGAACGAAGGACCGCTGGATCTTTAAGCTTTCCACCTTGAGATACGAAAGCCCCCACTGGCCCATTCATTGATCCCTCAATGCGAGTGATAACTCCATTTTCTATGTGCCTGATTAGCGGCTCATGCACCGGGAACAATGCGGTTGGAAATATGCGCAAATCCTTTATACCCATTCGGGCACAAGTGTCTATAACGCGGTTTACTAAGCGGTCCCCTTGACGGAAGGAGTGGTGAAAGGAGATTGTCATTCCATCAGAGAGACCGGTTTTCTCAATAGCCTGTTCGATTGAAGAGAGCACCTTGTTCTCCCCGAGTTTGACCACCTTTTGCGGGCGGTCCGCTTTTCTCCCGCTGGGGGTAGTGGCAAACGCTCCTTCAAAAAGCCGAAGTTTTCTCTCTGCGAGTCTTTCCGGGATCTCACGACCAAGCACGTTTTTCATCACGAACCTCCCTTATTGACTAGCGCGGCAAGTTCGAGTGTCTGCTGTGCTCGGGCAAGAACCGGTTTGTCGATCATCTTTCCTTCAATAGCGATTGCGCCAAGCCCATGTTCCTCTGCTTCCTCTGCTGCCGCCACGATCTGTTGCGCTTCCTTCACTTCCTGTTCGCTCGGAGAGAAAACCACATGGATTGGTTCTATCTGGCGAGGGTTGATCACGCCCTTTCCATCAAAGCCAAGATTGCGTGCCTGCTTGGTCTCAGCAATGAGGCCCTTCTCATCATCCAGGTTGGAGTAAACTGTATCCGAAGCCTGTATCCCCGCGCTCTTTGCCGCAGTGACGATCATCGAACGCGCGAAGAGCAAGGACTCCACTGTTCGTTTTGCTCCCACGTCGCGGGTAAAGTCCTCAGCTCCAAAGGAGACTACGATCACACGTTCGTCCGCAGTACAGATTTCTTCAGCGTGGAGAACTCCCTTCGCCGTCTCGATAATCGGCATAATATAGGTTGTTCCGTTAGCAATCCCATAGCTGCTTTCAAGTTCCTCGATCTCTTTGGAAAGGGAAGTAATGTCCGCGGAAGATTCGGCCTTTGGAAGACAGATTCCATGTGGTCGGCCACGCAGAATCTCGGCGAGGTCATCCCGGCCATAGGTATCAAATGGGTTGATCCTCACCCAAACCTCCGGAAACTCAACTGCTATTAACAGGTATTTAACAAGGATGCGCGTTGCCTGCTTCTCGCTTAGAGGGACTGAGTCCTCAAGATCAACCAGGATGCAATCGGCACCGTGAAGCTCCAAGCCGATGAGTAGCCGGGGGTTGTTTCCCGGTGCATACAGCCGGCTACGACGTATACGGTTGCGCTCGCTTGCCTGGCGAGGAATCGATCGTGACACGGCGCTGGTCAGCTCAGGAAATGTCAATCGTAAAGCCGCCTCTACTCTTCCTGAGATCACATAATCAAGTGCTCCCCTATCAACTATCGCGATCTTTGCCTTACTTACCCCAAGCGCGCCAGCAGTCTTCTTAACTACTGCGCGAATTCCTGGTTCAAGCAATTGCTGATTTGATGCCTTTATCTCAATCTCCAGAGATGGAGCAGGGGTCACAATAACCTGGCAGTCTCTTTTTGCATCGGAACCAATTACTTGCGCCTCACTCATGGCTTAACCCTCCTATGTCATCAGAAGAACAAGAACAGACTTTTGGGCGTGCATACGGTTCTCCGCCTGGTCGAAGATCGCGCTTCCCCGGCTACGGGAGGCCTCGTAGGTGATTTCCTCTCCGTAGTGCGCCGGCAGACAGTGCATCACAAGCGCTTCGGAATCGGCCAGCGCCAGGAGTGCCTCGTCTACCGTAAAACCGTTGAAGGCGTGTTTCTTCTCAGCAGCCTGTGCCTCCTGTCCCATGCTTGCCCATACATCGGTGTAGAGTATATCCGCGCCACGCGCTGCTTCTTTGGGGTCGTGGAGGATTTCTACACTGCCTCCAGCCTTGCGCGCCGCTTCAACGATTTCCTGGTCAGGCTCGTATCCTTTAGGACAAGCAATACGAAAGCCCATTCCCATTTTTGTGCAGCCGTTTATGAGTGAATGGGCAACGTTATTCCCATCACCGATAAAGGTAAGAGTAAGTCCGGAAAGCTCCCCTTTCTTCTCCATGATGGTAAGCATATCTCCCAAGATTTGGCACGGATGAAGGAGATCAGAGAGGCCGTTTATTACTGGCACTGATGCGTACTTGGCCAAATCGACGATCGTTTGGTGCTCGAAGACCCTTGCCATGATTCCATCAACATAACCGGAAAGGACAATCGCGATATCTTCCGTTGTTTCTCGCTTAGCAAGTTTGATATCGTCTGGCCCCAAGTAGATTGCGTGTCCACCTAGTTGGCTCATCCCATTCTCAAATGAGACACGTGTGCGCAGGGAAGGTTTTTGGAAGATCATCGCTAACGCTTTACCGGCCAGCATATCATGTTTTACCCCTGCACGCAGCTCCAGTTTTAGGTTGGCAGCTGTCTCCAGGATCTCACGGATATCTTCCGTTGACAATAGAGAGAGGGAGACTATATGCTTTTGATGCATACGAATTCAATCCTCCTTTTCCATTATTCCTTGTTCGCCCGGTACACCACCTGTCCGTTGAAGATGGTTAGCTGTACTTTCATATCTTTGATCGAAGCGGACTCTAAGAAGGGATTTTCATCCAATAGGATCAGATCCGCAAGTTTACCGGGCTCGATCGAACCCACTTCATGCTCAGCATTTCCCGCGAAGGCTCCGCCCATCGTGTATGCTCGCAAGGCCTCGGCCACCGAAAGACGCTGACTTTCGAATGGCGCATTGACTGCCCAGTGAATCCCGTATAGCGGACCGAAGGGCATGCAATCGGAGCCAAAGGCAAGTGTTATCCCACTATTGACAATCCATCGTAGCGGATTCATCGTCTTCATCCTTTCTTGCCCAAAGCGCTCTTCATACATCTCACCGGGCAGGCCCCATTGTCCGGTAAAATTGGGCTGCATCGAAGTGATCACCTTCAACCTGCTTACACGCTTAATTTGGTCTCGCGTAAGCATCTCGTCGTGCTCGATCCGGTGTCGCAGACGCGTTTCTCCAGGCTTTGGAAGGATCGTTTCCAGACAGCTAATCACTTGTTCTAGGGCCTGGGTTCCAATCGCGTGAATCGCCAGTTGGATTCCATTGTCATGGGATTTCTTCATGAGCGTTTCCAGCTCTTCACGATCCCAGATGGCCATCCCCTTATTCTCTGGGTTATCACGGTATCCCTCCGTAACCCAAGCGGTCTTAGCCCCAATCGATCCATCCGCGAACAGTTTCAGCCCACCGATTCGAAGCTTATTGTCTCCAAATCCACTAGATAGACCAATCGCGATGAGCTCATCGAGAACATTTGGCGTAAAGTAAAGACGGGCCCGTATGCCTAACTGGTTATCACTCCACAGATTCTGATAGGATTTAAGATCGTCTCGAAATTCCTCTTCTTCAACTACCATCTGGTGAATTGAGGTTACACCGTGTCGGTATGCATGCCTTGTTGCCCTGTTAATTGCACTTATGCTTTGTTCTTGATCGGCCTTAATCGCTTTCCGAACACAAGCAGTAGCGTCTTCAAATAGCCGGCCGGTTGGTTTGCCTTCTTCTATCTCAAATCCACGCACGGACTCATCAAGGTTGAGCATGGCAAGTGCTTGACTGTTAAGGCAATACAAATGGCCATCTATCCGTTCCAATGTCACAGGCAGGTGAGAGACCGCAGCATCTATCTCTTCCTTAGTGATAAACGTACGATCGCCGTACCACTTACTCTCATCCCAACCAGTGCCGATGACCCAACCCCGGGGCTTCTTCTTCACAAAGAGTTTCAACCGTTGCAGAAGATCCAGTTTTGAGGTGGCAGACCTTAGATCCAGGTAATTGTCGAGGCCTACGCCCATTGACCTAAAGTGTGTATGTGCATCGATAAACCCGGGTAACATCACCTGTTCGTGAGCATTGATCTCGTCCGTAGAGCTAGAACAGGCTCGTTTGATCGTAGCGGTATCACCAACGACTGCAACCCTATCCCCTTTGATACCGACAGCTTGTGCCCATGGGCATCGAGGATTCATCGTATACACCTTTGCATTATGGATCGCAA
>JAUWPW010000057.1 GCA_030611415.1 Candidatus Bipolaricaulota bacterium | reverse complement strand
GGCGTAACAACCGGGTGGGTAAATTAGCCCCGTGGATATGCCAAAGGCCCCTTCTTCCATTGCCTGCGCTAACCTCTTCTTCATTTCCTCTAGTTCTGTCTTTGTTGGCGATCTATCAACAAATCCCATGGTACAAACCCTCAAATTTGCGTGCCCTACTAGAGGAACGACATTAACAGCCACCCCCTGCCGGCCTAACCTATTCAAGTATTCTTTCATCGTCGACCAATCAAGTTGCAGTTTGGCCTCTTCAATGAGCGGCTCGGTCTTCCTAGTCTCTGCTTTCATGAGGTCATTCAAGGGAGCGGCAGATCCCCCGCAGTTCCCGATAACTTCAGTTGTTATTCCTTGTCTGATCTTGCTCTCAGCCTTTGGATTCACCAGCAACTCGAGGTCAGAATGAGAGTGCATGTCTATGAAGCCCGGAGATACCACCAGCCCATCAGCATCTATGATTTTTGATGCTTTTTCAGCACTCAACCTGCCGATTGCCGATATTTTTTGTCCATTGATCCCCACATCCGCTTTGAACCACGGGTTACCCGCCCCATCAATCACCTTTCCGTTCTTGATAATCACATCAAACACTATAGTCACCTCACAATTTCTTAGACACTCGCGCTATTCCTCCGAACCTACGGTCATACGGTATTTGTATTAGCCGGCCCACAGCTCTCTTTTCCTTGCTATTCCGCGCCCCTTGCTGAATCAAGCCGATCGATCCAAGCTTTCAGGCCCTCCCCGCTCTACCCTCTGAGTGCATTATATAGAGACCAGCGAGAACCGTCAATCCGCACTCTCTTCCAATACAACATGAACCTGGGGCACCAAGGAAATACGGTACGCTCTGCTGGCTATCACAGATTGGGACGCAGTCTGTTTAACAAGCCGCTAGAAAGTGCAGTGAAGTGATAACAAGCTGGCTGGCAGGGTAACAGAGGGGAAAGTACCAGCTCTTACCAAGTTCAAGAGCTCGGGGTCAGTTGGGGAGAGACTGAATGCCGTGCAGCCCCTCGAACAAGGATGACCCTGAGCAACTTGGAGCTCTGAAGGGGGTTGACAACCACTTGGCAGGTGCATATAATCGGTGCTAACAAGACGGTGAGGAGGTTAGCAATGTCGTATTCGGTACTCTTTTTAGTGGAGGGTGATACCTTAAGTCGGCAGGCGGAGGCGGCGGCACTCAAGTCAAAGTTCCAAGGTACGATGGTCAAACTAACCAAAGATGAGGCGCTCGTACAGACGACCCCGCTTCCGCTCCTCTTGGTAGCCGATGGAACCTACGGCCCCAGCTCGGTGCAGGATTACTTTCTTGCTAAGCGCAAGTAGCTCAACTCGCGATGCCGGATCACCAACTAGCTCAGTGCGGAGGCAGGCGTGAGGATAATACTCGTGTTTGGCACCTCGGGCTGCGGTAAAGGAAGTTTCCTGAAGAGTTGCAGAATTCATTCTGAAGCGGTTTACTGCTCAGAGCTAGAGGAGGAGTGGCAAGAATCTAGCTCCAAGAGTTGGATGAGTCTGTTGGACAAGCCGATTACCGAGCGCCGGAAAGCGTTGGAGGCGGCTGTTGAGTGGTTTCAGGGTAACGCAGAGAGCAGAAAGGTTAGCACGGCCATTCTGGGTATCCATGCCACAAACATGACTGAGTCGATGCTTTCATCGCCGTTGCCTATGAGCGCCCTCAAGCGACTGAATATCGACTTTTGTCTCACTGTGCATGACGATCTTTACGCTGTCCGTCGGCGACTTCGAAGGAAGGGATTTCACTTTAACTATCAGCAGTTGCTCCTGTGGCGAGCCGCTGAGCATATGATAGCCGATCTTGTGGCTACTGAGCTTGTGGGAACTGAAGAAGGGCGAATAGACCCTCCTAACTTTTGGTTTGGAGTTAAGCATCCGAAGGCTTCTTTGCGTCGCCTGCTCTTCCATCCTACGTGCACAAAGGTATATTCAGCATTCTCCATAACTGGGGCCTTCCAGCTTAAGAACAAAGATCCGCGACTCTACTCAAAGTTGATCGCGGAGACTTCAGTTTATCGACGTAAGTTGTACGACCGCGATTTGATTGTGTTCGACCCGGCTACACTCTACGACAGGTTGCTAATCATTCCGCACAACATCGAAGGTGAGGACTCCGTTACCATAAATCAAGAAGAGCGCTGGCCGTACGTCATTAGCCACAAGCGAAGCTATGCACCGTCAGTTACGGACCCTAAAGGTGCTTTTCCACTCAAAATCGGGCGTGCGGAAGCTTCCCTTCTGAGGGAATCTTCCACTTCCCCACATGCGCCTTACTCTGATATCGATGCACACATCACACAAATCGATCTGAGGTATGTGGCGCAGGCAGACTTTGTAACTGTTTGGAGGCCTTTCAACCAGGGAGTCCCCAGCATAGGTTGCCTCAGGGAGGTAACCACCGCACACATGTTGGGAAAGGACGTGATTGCTTATAGTCCTGAAGACGACCTGCAACAATATGCCGCGAGACCTGAGAACAAATCGCGCCCTCTAACGAGGGTGTGGCCATCGGGAGTCCCGCTTATAGCCGACGAGCAAGACTTTTGGGACGAAGTCAACAAGATGATCGAGAGGATTTGTGATAGGCGGAAAGACTCCAAAAGCGCTGTTGAAAGGGTCGGCTAGTTTTACCACGTGGTTAGCAGGGGCGTCGCTTTGTCGTGCCTACAGTCCGCGGTACCTCATCTGGGTGAGCGAACCTGTACAATCTGAGTTTTTGTGCAGGAATCCTCTCAGCCCCAGCGGTAGAGACACTATAGATGACCACTAGATAAATTGTCCGCCTGCGTTGTCTTGGAATCTCCGACCGCTGTGCCAGATAATGCTAATGCCCACTGACTCAAGCCATCCTACATCGTTGGGCTCCTTTGGAAGGAGAATGGCTTTATTGGGGTCCCCCAAATCATTTCTCATTTGGTAAGCGTAGTCGAGAAGCTGACCAACAGCCATCCGAATGTCTTGGCGACTGATGGTGCCTTTAGCCTCTATTAGATTCCGTCTCTCCGTTTCCCAAGCGTCACATTCATTTCGACCGAGCCACAACCTCGATAGCTCGCGCCCGTGTTTTTTCAGCCACCGTTCATAGTTGTCCAAGAGCTCCGCTTCCTTCCTGCAAGCCTCTGTAACTTGTCCTTTAGTCCTTATCTCGTAGTCATATGTCGCAGTTCTAGATTTTCGTAGGGTCTTTTCCCTGATTTTGCCGCTATTGCCTTCGCAAACTGCGAGCTCCAGTTGCTGATCCATCCACGCACATACTTTTCTATCAGAATCATCATCGTCCGGATGTAGTTGATGCATAGCCCAAGTGCAGTTCAAAACGTCACGAAGCCGAACACTGGCCGGTGCTTCTTGGACCAATACGAAAGGACGAAGCTTCCGCACATATGCAGGCTCATCATAGATGTTGGGATACACCTTTTCTTTACATTCTCCCTTCACGATGCCGAGTCCTACCACATCTGGTTCCCAGTCTTTACGCCGGGCAATCAGGACAATATCACCTAGGCGGATTTCATCCTTGAACCTTCGTCCAATATCATGATCTGGTGACCATCCCATAATTGCTACGTGATTACGGCAGATTACTTCTTTCCATTTTTCCACCGTTTCTTGATTCTTCGTTCGGTCATGTTTTGCGTTTGGTGACACTACCCAATACTGTCGCTCCGTAGACATTTTTTACCCCCTCCATTCACATTTCTCCTATTCTACATCCCGTCTCTCATCTTGACAAGATACTTTCAGAAAACTAGTTCTTTCTCTTTTGAGTCCTGATCAGACCTACACATTTTCGAGAAATGTTCATAGCACGGGCTACCACTAGTTCAGGCGTGGGTTGGCTGGGAATCTAAACGTAAACATATCCTTCCAGAAGGTAAGTGTCGCTCCCTGGCACAGTAGAATGAGCCAAGTTGCAAACTGCCCGGAAGGTAGCAAACGCGGCAATGACACTGTCGAGGGCATCACCATATGGGTCATCCAAGATCTTCGATCGTAGTGCTGAAGGCTTGATTATGGCGGCCCCGGTCCTCTCAATTCCTTCCAGAATGTGTGCCCGGACCGCTCTCCTATCCCTGTCTTTGTGGTGCCCTTTGTACGGCTGGCGCAGACCCATTCGTTCTAGCGTAGAAGCAGGACAGATTTCGAAGAGCCACGGCTTGCTTGCTGACATCCTTTGCATGGGGAGGACACATACCAATTGGTCCCGTACCAGTGGAGCAAGCACGTCACGGATTCCATAGTAGGTTTGTCGATAAAGCCGGCGGTTATACGGAGAGAAGGGTGTCTGACTAATTCTGTCTGTGTCTCGCCTTTCTTCACAGTTACCAGCAGCCACCCAGCAGATTTCTCTGAACTGCTCGGGATCAGGGTACTGATTACCAAAGGAGAGTACAAATTCTTCCCAGCTATTCGCTTTGATAACCTTCTTTGGCAGGCCGAAGGGAAAATCAAGGCCGAAGGCACACGCTTTTTGTATGCTAATAAAGTCCCGGAGTGTGCGTAGGCACTGGTCGCGCTCGGTAGCCCCGAGTAGTTCCTTCGCCTGACGACAGTCTTCAATCTCTAGTGTGTCTCCTAAGATAGTAGCATCCGCAATCCAGATCTTGGTACCGGCCTTTTTTGCAGCACTGAAGTCGACGCCATACACACGGTTTGGGAGGTGTGGTAGACCTAGTGCCGAGTCCCTCGCTTTAGGCATTACTGAAACCCGTTCAGTTTATTCCGCTCACATTCTACCTCATCGGGCGAGATTTCGTTAGGCTCTAACACCTTACTGGCAGATGCAAGTGGTATCGGATTGCACAAAAGTCAGTTTTGTTTAGCAGTCGATTCATGCCCTGTTGAAAGATAAACTGGCCACTGCACAAAACATCAGAATGTAACTTCTTTAGCAAAACAGAAGCTCACCCATATCTCAGTACCCCATGTAGGTGCAGCTAACCCTCCAGTCTCATCTCATCCAGCAGCTTGGCGATGGCTACCTTTGCATCATTTGCCTTTTTTATTCCGTCAGGCCCGACCTCACCAGTCTCCTCCAAACCCCAATATATGCCCATCAGTATTGCCCAGTTCTGCTTCAATTCCTCAGAACCAGTGATGCGAACGGCGGCCCACACATCTGACAGTAAGTTCTGGAATTGCAGTGCTTTCTGCTTAGCTTCGCACTCATCCCTACGGATGGGCATGCCAAGCTCGATACCCTCCGCGGTAGTAATAGCATTGCCCATCAAACTTACCGCCTCTTCGATAGGGTCAAGCCTCCTTGCCAAGAGCTCGCGTTTTAACTTGCGCCGCTCCCCGTGAAGTGCCTGCTGTTGGTGGCGTTCCTCATCCTCGAGTGCCCACTTGCGTTGTCGTTCAGCTACTCGTTTTTGTACCATATAGGTCACTATTGCACTAATGACTACACCTCCCAATGTACTTACCACAACTATAATAGTACCAGAGTCCATAGCTGCCTCCATCTCTTTTTCGAGAGTATAACAACTAAAGTGCCATGTGCCAACAATCGACGTTCTGTGGAGTCAAGGCAACAAAAGTATCCTGTATTGCAGGCTCTTGTAAATTGGGAAAGGTAGCGTGTATTACGCTAGAGGGACTACACGAAATTGAGATGGGAAAGCGGGAGCGGCAAATACCATCGCTTTAGACATGCTCTACCTTTGTGAGTGCTTATCTTCAGTAGATTGGCGCAACGTCTTAAACAAACACTACAATTCCATCGGGTGATTGCGCCAACCTCATCTAAGTTCATTTCGCGAATCATTTTTGCCTAAACAAAAAGCCATTCGGTGTAATTAGTGGATGCTGGAATTCGACGGGTGATTGTTCATCGTGCGTGGTCAGTCGCACTTTCCCCAATCATAAACGGGTTGCCTTGGCCTGTCGGGCTCATCTTGCGTTGAAAGAGACTCTCATTTGACAAGAAACTCCCTTTAATGTACATTATGCAAGGTTGGCTATAGTTTAGGTTATTACAAGCTTTTTCAGATCGCTTCAGATTCGTCGAGTATTGGATGACTAAACCCTAACTAAAAATTTAGATAAAAGGAGGTCATCCAATGAGTTTTCAGGGCAAGTCGCTCCAATGTTCCGATTGTGGGACTACCTTCACTTTCAGTGCTGAGGAACAAGAATTCTTCGCGTCTAAAGGCTACACAATTTAACAAAGGAAACACCAAATCAGTTGAGTTGCCTGCCAAGTTATAGAAGCATGTAACTCTAAATTATACTAAGGAGCCATAATGAATTTCGAAACCTTTAATTTTCATCCGAGTGTCATGGCCGGTGTCCGGGCACTCGGTTACATTACACCCACACCAATCCAGCTTAAATCCATCCCGCCAATTATGCAGGGCCGCGACCTCATTGGCCTGGCTCAGACCGGAACCGGCAAGACTGCAGCTTTTGTACTGCCAGTTCTGCAGCGTCTGTTGCAATGCCCTAGGGGTCGTGTGAGTGCTCTCATAATCTCGCCCACACGTGAGCTGGCTGAGCAAACATATGAAACTATAAACAAATTGGGGAAACAAACCGGGTTGCGGGGTATTGCCATTTACGGTGGTGTGAGTATGGAACAGCAAACCTGGAGACTGCGTAATGGAATCGAAATCATCGCAGCCTGCCCTGGGCGATTGCTCGACCATCTTTGGAAGGGTACGATCGATTTATCACATCTGGAAGTCATTGTAATCGACGAAGCGGACCGGATGTTTGATATGGGTTTTCTGCCTGACATCCGGAGTATTTTGAGATGTCTGCTAAAGCCGCGGCAGACGCTCCTTTTCTCGGCTACCATGCCTGACGATATCCGTCATCTGGCACAAGATATCCTACATAATCCGGTCACAG
>JAUWPW010000021.1 GCA_030611415.1 Candidatus Bipolaricaulota bacterium | reverse complement strand
GTTGAATGGTTGAATGGGAGGAACTGAAAGCTGATAACTGAATCAGGACATAGAGCTACCATCACGCTGGATTCCGGGCCCTGCGCTGGATTCCGGCGCCTGCCCTGGACCCCGATCCAGGGTCCGCCGGAATGACGATGCATCTGGTCATGCCGGACTCGATAAGCCTGCCCTGTGAAATCTTGTTCTGCTTTGTATTTAACAGGGCCTGCCCCGTACTTGATACGGGGGTATCCAGAGAGAAAACAGGGACAGGCCAGAAGCAATCCAGAGTTGGGTGTCAACAGTCGAAAAGCAGTCAAATGGTTGAGTGGTTGAATGGTAAGAAGGGTTCGTAGGGTTCATTGAGTTCGTTGAGTTCGTTGGGTTCGTTGGGTGAAGCAGTTGAGTAGGAGATTGGTCGATTGGTTAAGTAAGGAATCGCGAGCTGATCGCTGACTGCTGATCGCTGATAGCTGAGAGCTTCCTTTTCTGACAACTGATTACTGCTTTTCTTCCCTTCGCAATTCACATTCCGCAATTCGCAATCGCTCTTACTCCCCTGCACCTCCGCTCCCCTGCACCTCGGCTCCCTCGCTCCCCCGCGCCTCTGCGGTAAGGTAGTTTTGTTTTACACCCGTCTTCAATTAACCCTTGAAACAGCCGAGCTGGCAGCTAGAAAACCGGATTCCGAGTGTTTCTACCGCGCTTGACACGTGAAGTTTTGCAAGATCTAACTCACAAGCTATTTCCCACGCAGCATGACAGGAAAGCTTGTTGCTGACAAGCCGTGAACGTATCGCACGCGCCAAGGTGGGAGGAACGTCAGGCATTTCTTGCACGATTCGTTTGTTTCCCAGATCTTCATATCCGAATAGTCCCAGTTGGCAGCGCGTAATCCTGATTCCAAGTTGCGTTGCATTTTGGCCGACAACCAAGGGTTCTATCTGTTGCTCGTCGGCAATGCGAAATGCCTGGGCACACGGGAGTTTGCCATTAACCAATACCGCGCGGATCGCTTGTTCTATATTATCCATAGTCTTCTCCTTCTACTGATCACCTGACCATTCTACCACGCGGCGGGTCAGTTGTGCACAGAGCCTGGTATTTCTATAGCGAGCTTCATATTGAAAACTGTATGTATGTTGGCGTTGGAATTAGGAATGAGATTCTTGTATTCTTCTTACAATGCCAAGGTATTGAAGGAAGGAAACCAATGCTTGCCTGGACCGGATTTTCTCTCGCTATCCTTTCACTTATTTGTCTATCGAGACGCGACCTTGCCCTAGGAATGACTGTTGCCTCAGTGGTGCTTGCTGCGTTCACCCTTTCTCTTGCGGAGTTAGGGCAAGCCCTCCTTGCTACGATTGCCGATCCTTCTGTCCTTTTGCTGGCGGGCGTGGTTGGCTTGATCCCGATGGTTGGAGGAGCACTCGAAGTCTCCGGACAGATGGATCGTCTTGTAGGGAACATGCGGATCGGCCGTAAGCCATTCCTTGCGGTCTCTCCCGCCCTCTTAGGAATGCTCCCTATGCCAGGAGGCGCTCTCTTGTCTGCTCCGCTTGTGGAGAGTGGGGCAGGCGCTGATACTCCAGCAGATACTAAGGCAGCAGTGAATATATGGTTTCGGCATGCCATTTTGCTTATCTATCCGTTGGGACCAACATTAATTGTCTCAGCTAAGATTGCCGGACTCGATCTGTATCAGGTGATACTTTTTCTTGCCCCGGCCTTTCTGTTGATGTTTGTACTTGGTTATCTATTCCTCTTGCGCGGTGTCGATGGAAACATTGGATATAAAGGACGTTTTTCGCTTCGCGGACTATTAACTCCTTTGTTGATCATTCTTATAGCGCCAGGGCTTGACGTTGTGGTAAAGCGAGCGTTCTACCTTCCCTATCCGGAGATAGGCACCGCGCTGGGTGTAACAGTGAGTTTTGTGCTAGCAGTCGCTGTTGGTCGACTGAGGGCAACCGATATTAGGAGGGTGTGGCAGAAGATGCAGCCATGGAAGTTCTCGCTAATTATCTTTGCTATGTTCATATTTCTGAATGTCTTTAACCTTTCCGGCATTCCGCAAGCGCTTGCCAATATCAACCTCTTGCCCGTGATCTTGTGCGTAGTCGTTGCATTTGCATTAGGCATGGTTACCGGCCGTATCCAGACAGCAGCCTCGATAATCATTCCAATCTTTCTCTACAGGTATGGTACGATGTCTAGCGCTGTATTTGCCGTGACCTACTTTGCCATCTTTCTTGGCTATATTATTACCCCAATTCACCCATGTGTGTCTATTTCAGTTAGATACTTCTCCACATCAATCGCAGCTTTGCTGAAAAGACTGTCTGTCCCCGTTGCGATTGCAGTGCTTGTCAATCTAGGCATTGCGTTTCTTATCATCTAGAAAAGTTTTTCTGGCAATGACATATTGCTGAAGTGAGTTTCGCCTTTGAGGAGCGCTGGACTACTTCCAAATTCTAGCCAGGGGTTCTGTGAGTGACCAATGTCTAGCTTTTTGGTCAGACTTTCCTTCCATATCTAGGGAATCGTTTCCTAAAATCAGGGCATGAATAAGATTAGAGTAATTACATTTGGATCTAGCCTACATGGCCAGAAAGAGAAATTGCAGGTTAAAGAGCGCTTCTTTTCGGAGATTGAGTCAGCCGGTGATCTCTCCATAGAAGAAGTGCGTGTTCCATCGGTAGAAGGGGTTGTCGCCGTTGTCGTTTTGACAGGTGGAGTAGAGCGAGAAGTGCTAAAGCTTGTTTCGCAGCTTCCTTCTCCGGTACTGCTGATCGCTCATTCTGGTCACAATGCACTCCCGGCATCCCTAGAGATCCTTGCGCGCATTCGCGAGGATGGCGGAGAAGGCCGCGTCCTATTCGGCTCACCACAGGCAATAGCCGCGGGGCTTTGCCGTGAGTTGCGAGCTACTTCAGCGTGGGAAGCGTTGCGCTTTGCCCGCGTTGGGTTGATCGGAGATCCATCGGATTGGTTGGTGGCGAGCAGTGTTGATCCTGCTTTTCTCAAAGGCAGAATGGGAATAGATCTGGTGAGAATAGAGATTGATGAATTGCTCAGTAAGATTTCTTCTATTTCTCCATCAAGAAAAGAGATCTCCCAATTTGTCAAACAAGCACAAGAAGTAAGAGAACCAAGCAAAGATGAGCTACGTGGTGCCTTTGCTATTTACGCAGGCTTGCGGGCATTAGTAGAAGAGCACAGGCTCACGGCATGTAGCATCCGCTGTTTCGATCTGATCACTCGACTACGAAACACAGCTTGTTATGCACTCTCGCGGCTTAACTCCGAACATATCCCCGCCGGTTGTGAGGGCGATCTCCAGGCACTGTTCTCCCTTTACCTTGGTCATCTGATTAGTGAAGCAAGTGCATTCATGGGAAATGTTTCCTCGATCGACAGCACAAACAGAAGGGTAACCCTTGCGCATTGCGCCTGTCCACTTTCACTGGCTTCAAGTTACATCCTTCGCAGTCATTTCGAGTCTGGTCTCGGGGTAGGAATCGCAGCAGACATTCCGGAGGAACCGTGTACTCTGTTTCGTTTAGGTGGAGCGCGCCTAAATCATTTATTCGTTTGTGAAGGAAGAATCCAGAGCGCGCCTGCAAGGGAGGATTTGTGTCGTACGCAAGTCACGGTGTTGATCTCCGAGCCAATCGACCAACTAATGAGAACACCATTGGGTAATCATCATATTCTCATACTTGGGCACCATCGTGAGGTCATCGAGGGTTTGTTTGAGCGATTCCTACGCGCCTAGGCTTGTCGCTGGCTTCCCATTCCAATACCATATCTACAACGGAGGTGTATAGGGTATGGTAGATCGTCAAATGCGGATTACAGCAGATAACGAAGCTCGGCGGGGTTCTTATTCAAACCTTGCCCTAATGTCTCATCGCAAAGAGGAATTCGTGATAGACTTCTTGTTTGTTGATCCTCAGATTCAAACATCCGAGGCCGATCAGGCACTCCTTACTTCGCGGGTTATCCTTAATCCTGGTCACATGAAACGACTTTATCAAGCAGTGGGAGAAAACATTCAAAAATACGAAAAAAACTTCGGGAACATCGTCCTTCCCCCTACACTGGGGTAAAATCCCTGGTATAGGGGATGGGATCCTTCGGGGAAATGGAGGAAAAACGCTTAGCTCAATTGAAATCGATCATTCTGCGCACCATCCTTGCGCGCAGAATAACGCTTGGGCTGTTTGCTGTTATTGCTCTTGTTGTAAAGCTTACAAGCAATATTAGCTATCTCAACCCCCTGTTTTACTCACCGCTTGTCTGGTTTCTGATAACTTTTCCATTTCAGTATCTGGTACAGAGGCAAAAGAGGGAAAGAGCGCTCAATTGGGTACATGCAGGTTTTTTTGTCACGGAGATAATCATTATCTCCTTCTTTGTTCACTTAATGGGCGGAAGTGAGTGGATTGGGATAAGCTTTTACCTGTTTACGGTGATTTACGCCAACTTCTTCCTCCCTCCATTAGAGGGATATCTTATTACGGGCCTTGTCATAGGCCTCTATTCTCTGCTGGTGTTTCTTGAATACGCAGGAGCAATTCCTCACCGGTCTCTATTTGCCATAATTGGAGAACCGTACCGTAGCCTTTCTTATAACTTGACAACAATTCTTGCCGGAGCTTTTGGCATTTACGTTACCCTTGCTTACACCGTTCGGTCCTTTACTAGGATCTATGCGAGCAAGAACCGCGCTTTGGCCGATAGAGAGGTCCAACTTGCCAATCTGTCGAAACAGTTGCTCAGGGCACAAGAGGAGGAACGGCGGCGGATTGCCCGCCAACTACACGACAAGCTTGGCCAGTCTTTAGCCGCAATCAAGCTCCACCTCGCCAGTTTGCGCACGTATCTTCCCAAGGAAAAAGAAGCAGAGATCGCCCAGATTATTGACCAGGCAATAACAGAGACTCGCACACTTGCCTACTCGATTCGACCTCCGTTACTCGATGATCTCGGACTTGCCCCATCGTTACGCCGACTAGCAGAGATGATCGAAGCAGCAAGCTCATTACAGGTAAGCCTGCATATGCGGGAAAAACCTCGCCTGCCAGAAGCGATAGAGAGCCTGCTCTTTAGTGCAGTTCAAGAGGCAATCGAGAATGTGCGGAAGCATGCCCATGCCAAACATGTTGACGTAAGTCTTCGCCGTGAGACAGGAACGGTTGTTCTGTCGGTGGAGGATGATGGAATTGGTTTTCGTCCTCAAGATCCGCAAGGGCTGGGACTACAGGGGCTCCGCGAGCGGGTGGAACTAGTTGGTGGGCAAGTGCGGATTAGTTCTGTGCCAGGGAACGGATCACAGGTTACAGTGGAGGTTCCTTATGAAACAGATTCGCGTAGCCATAGCTGACGACCACACACTCGTTCGTGTAGGTCTTGCTCGACTTCTATCTTCTTATCCCGCGATTGAGGTAGTGGGAACCGCGAAGGACGGCACCGCCGCAATTCAACTCGCGAAGGATGAGCAACCAGCAGTCTTTCTCCTGGACATGGCTATGCCTCAATTGAACGGCCTCGCCGCTATCCCTTACGTGAAGGCAGTCTCGCCAGAGACGCACATCCTTATGCTTTCCATGTATGATGAGGCAGAGTATGTACAGGCCGCGCTCGAAAAAGGCGCAGCGGGTCTTGTTTCCAAGACGATCTCGGCAGATGATCTTTATGTTGCTATTGTTACCGTTGCCCAAGGAAAGTGTCTCTCAGCAAGGAAGGCTCTTACCGCCCGCGAGCGAGAAGTTGTTGCCTTGATTATGGATGGAAAGACGAATGACCAAATTGGCTCTAGTCTAGGGATCAGTACGAAAACAGTTGGACACCATTGTCAGCGGGCGATGGAAAAGCTTGATATTCATACCCGTGCTGGGCTTGTTGCTTATGCGGGACGGATAGGTCTCAATCGTGAAAATTGATACATCTACCCTATTTCTGTTCGTCTTTGCTTGAGGTACAATAGTTTGGTATGAATAGGATTCGGGTGGTATTAGGAGATGACCATAACCTTGTTCGTCAAGGGATTAGGGCTCTTCTTGCTTTGTCTCGTATCTGTGTTGTAGGGGAGGCGAAAGATGGCCGTGAGCTTGTAAGACAGGTGAAAGAGCTCACGCCAGAGGTAGCACTGGTTGATATCTCTCTACCCTTGCTGAACGGCATCGAGGCAGCACGCAAGATTAGACATGTTGCGCCAAAAACAAGGGTGATCTTCCTTACCATGTATCAGGATAGGGGATATGTTACCCGGGCTCGCGAGGTTGGAGCGTGGGGATATGTGCTAAAAGAAGAAGCCCCGGAACAATTGATAACAACAATAGAGACGGTAGCGAATGGAAGGCATTGCTTTCCCTCGGAACTGGTTGGTGAAACTGTCAGAATAGAGGGGAAAAAGCTTGGCCCACGCGAACGGGAAGTTTTGCAGTTAATTGCGGAAGGGAAGAAGAACAAGGATATTGCAAGAATTATGATACGTAGCCTGCATACGGTTCGAAACCATCGAGCGCATATCATGAGAAAACTGGGCGTACATACAGCGGCCGGGCTTGTACAAGCAGCGAATGAGATGGGGCTCGTGCGACTGGAAGCGTTGGGGGACAAGTCATGAATCTGCCGAGATTGCTTTTGCGCTACCGTGCATTAATCACTGAAGGTCTTGCCAAGACCTTACATGGAGAATCTTCCTTGCACGCTATTCTGCGTTATCACGTAGGATTGGAAGATAGTCAAGGAAAACCAATTGAAGGTGTGGGAAAGCTCTTGCGTCCAAGCCTCGTCTTGTTTGTCGTAGAAGAATTGTGCGGAGATGTGGAAAAAGCCCTTCCAGGAGCACTTAGCATCGAGCTCACCCACAACTTTTCACTCATCCATGATGACATTGAGGATCGCGATCTGATGCGCCGTGGCCGACCGACGGTCTGGAGCTTGTACGGAGTGGAACAGGGAATCAATGCCGGTGACCTGATGCAGGCAATGGCTATGTCACAGGCACTTATTGCTGGCAGAGCAGAGGCAAAAGCCCTGTCAGAGGCTACCGCAGAGATGATTGAGGGCCAAGGATTAGACCTTGAATTCGAAGAAGAGATAGGCATTAGTCATTATTTGGAGATGGTCGATAAGAAAACGGGTGCCTTGATCCGCTGCGCTTTTCGCCTTGGAGCGCTCCTTGCCGGAGCTTCTCCAATCCTAGAGCAAACACTGATGGCTGTTGGACAAGAATTTGGGCGCGCGTTTCAGATCCGGGATGACCTGCTCGGAATTTGGGGAGATGGAGTACAGACCGGTAAGCCACAAGGATCGGATATCCGACAGAAGAAGAAAACGCTTCCCATCACAGTCGCGCTTGCTCGTGCTGTGGGCGAGGAGTACACGATTTTGCACCAGATTTATGGAAAAGAAGAGGTTACAGATACGGATGTAGGGCGTGTTATTGCGGTACTGGAGAAACTGGGAGCCAAAGATGTGGGAGAGAAAATGGTTACCGATCATCTTTCACATGCAAATGAAAAGCTGAGAAATGTTCCGCTTTCAGCCCGTGGCAAGGAAGAGATGAATGAGCTAATTGACTATCTGGCAAGGAGGGAGAGGTGAAACGGCCCGTAAAACTTGATCTTAAAATGGCAAGGTACTTGATGCTGCAAAAGGCAAAACGCAGAAAGTGCTTTCCATTTGTCACCATGCTTGAGCCTCTGGAGGCGTGCAATCTCCACTGCATTGGTTGTGGCCGTGTTATTGAGTATAAGGACGTCATAGACAGAAGATTGTCCGTAGAAGAATCGCTTGCTGCTGTCCATGCATCCGGGGCTCCCATTGTTTCTATTTCCGGAGGCGAGCCTCTTTTGCATGAGCATATTGAGGAGATTGTAGGCGCAATCCTCAGCGAAAGACGCTTTATCTACCTATGTACGAATGGTCTCCTGCTTGAAGAGAAACTGGATTTATTCAAGCCAAATCCTTACTTTTCGTTTGTTGTCCATCTCGATGGAACGAAGAAGACCCATGACCACGTAACCCAGCGAGCGGGTACCTATGAAAGTGCTATTGCTGGAATCCGCGAGGCACTTGCGCGAGGATTTCGTGTTAACACGAACAGTACGCTATTTCATGGTTCAGATGTAGAGGATCTCCACTCGCTCTTTTCCACCCTTACTAATATGGGGGTGGAAGGGTTAATGGTTTCCCCAGGTTATGCGTATGAGGATATTTCCGATCGAGAGCTATTTCTACAACGGCAGGAGTCAATCGCCGTTTTTCGCAAGGCACTTGATACAAGTAAGGGCTTCCCGTTCTATAACAACCCTCTCTATCTTGACTTCCTGCGTGGCGAACGGCAATACGACTGCGCGGCCTGGACAACCCCAACTTATACGGTACTCGGATGGCGGAAGCCTTGCTACATACTGGCAGACAAACATACTGACGATATCAACGAGTTGTTCGATCGAGAGTTGTGGGAAGACTACGGGCCCGGGAAAGATCGTCGTTGTGCCAACTGCATGATGCACTCTTCATTTGAAGGAGCAAGCATCCTGCACGCATTTTCCCACCCGACTGACCTTATTAGTGTGGTTCGTGAGGAACGGAGAAGATGATCGTAGTTGCTGCCTGCCTTAGAGCTGAAACTATCTGGATACCGCATCTTTCCGGAGCTGATATTGTTCGTACACCAATAGGCAAAGCAGCGTATAGTGTATTGGAAGAAGCTTTGGATGCTTGTGAATCCCCAACCATGATCTTGTCGACTGGCTTTTGTGGGGGAATTGACCCATCCCTATGTACAGGGCAAATAGTGCTGGCGGAACAGATTCTGTACCAAGAAAAGGAAATCACGATTGACCGCACGCTAGTTCGCCGAGCCCAACAAGCGCTTAAAGACACGGGTATTGGTTTTGTCTCGGGGCGCACGTCCTGTACAGACAAAATTGTTAACAAAGTGGACGAAAAAAGCGAACTGAGAAAGAAGGGAGCGATTGCAGTTGATATGGAGAGTGCGATACTTGCTCGCCTTGCCGAAGTGAGAGGGATTGGCTTTCTCGTGTTACGTGGGGTTCTCGACCCTGCTAGTAATTCCTTACCATTCACAACTAACAAATGTATCGGTGGCTCCGTTCTTATGCATCCATTGGCTTCCCTTCACCTATCATGGCTTACCTTGATTGCCGGGCGGGCAATTGGCCGGGCGATCCCCGTTGTGACGCGCGCGTTTTCCGGAGGAGTTAATGACTAGAAGGCCAGTTCAAATAGCGAAAGTCCAGATTGGCGGCGGTGCCCCAGTTGTTGTTCAGTCGATGACCAACACCGATACCAGTGATGTGCAAGCGACTGTTTCGCAAATCCACCGCCTGACAGATGCAGGATGCGAGATTGTTCGTGTGGCTGTTCCTAATCTTGAGGCAGTTGGCGCGCTTTCTGAGATCAAGAAACGAATCTCGATTCCACTTGTTGCAGATATTCACTTTGACTATCGGCTTGCCTTGGGTGCGATCGAAGCCGGAGTAGACAAATTGCGCCTAAACCCTGGCAATATCACCGATACAGGAAGGATCACTCAAGTGGTGCAAGAGGCCAAAGCGGCAGGGATCCCAATCCGCGTTGGTGCTAATTCAGGCTCAATAGCCAGAGAGTTCCTCGATTCACGTGGACATGTGACCGCTGCCGGAATGGTGAAAAGTGTCGTTAACGAGACCCACTTATTGGAAAGCTTGAATTTTGCCGACATTGTAGTCTCTGTCAAAGGGACCGATGTGCCAATGACAATCGACGCATACCGAGAGATTGCTAAACAGGTTAACTACCCTCTCCATGTTGGGATTACAGAGGCTGGGGGGCCGTGGGAAGGATCAATCCGTTCAGGGGTCGGTTTGGGGATTCTTCTTGCCGAGGGATTGGGAGATACGCTTCGTGTTTCCCTTACCGGTGACCCAATAGAAGAGGTGCGCGTTGCCTATGAGATCCTAAGGTCACTTAACTTGAGAACCAGGGGGATTACCTACCGCATTTGTCCTACGTGTGGGCGAACCCAAATCGATCTGGCAACCATTGCTACCCGAGTACAGCAAGGGCTTTTAGACGTTGTAGAACCGTTGACAATCGCCCTGATAGGGTGTGTAGTAAATGGCATTGGTGAAGTCCAAGAGGCAGACATCGGGGTTGTTGGTGGCCATGCGAATGGTACGATCTACGTAAGAGGAGAGATCGTAAAGCGTGTGGTCCCTGAACAGAACCTGGCCGAAGAGATTGTTGCTACTTCGCGAGAGTTCCTTGAGAAGTCAAGGAAGTCACTGTGAGCAAAGAGACTCAAGTTAAGACCTATTCGCCTGTTTCTTCCCTCGCAAAGCCACTTGGGCTTGAATCGGCGATTGATCACGTGATCTCGTACCTTTTAGGGATTCAAGATGAGCGCGGATACTGGTGGGGAGAGCTAGAGTCAAACGTAACGATCACCGCCGAACACCTCTTCTTGACTCACATCATGGGTACTGCTAGCGATAAGGAATGGAGAAAGATTGCCAATTACCTGCTTGCAAAGCAACGTACTGATGGAACATGGGCAATCTGGCACGAAGGGGTAGGGGATCCCTCTACAACGATTGAGGCTTATCTTGCACTGAAGTTAGCCGGGATATCATCGGACCGACCAGAGATGTTGAGGGCACGCGAATTCATTCTCACTCATGGAGGAGTTGAAAACTCGCGCGTCTTTACCAAGATCTGGCTGGCAATGCTTGGTGAATGGAACTGGCACAATATACCCATGATGCCACCAGAAATGATCCTTCTTCCAAGTTGGTTTCCGATCAATGTCTATGCATTTGCATGTTGGGCGCGGGGGACCATCATCCCGATGACGATAATCCAGACCCTGCAACCAGTGTTTCCCTTGCCTAAATGGGCTCATATCGGTGAGGTGTTCGTAGGTAATGAAGGGGATACAGACCTCTCCTTTTCGCCATCCAGGGGTTCATTATGGTCAAGGTCATTCCGTTTCTTAGACAGGGCTCTAAGGATATATGATCGATTTCCCCTGAAGCCGTTCCGTAGACACGCAATTAGAAAAGCAGAGCAATGGATTGTGCAAAGACAAGAAGAAGACGGTTCTTGGGGAGGGATTCAGCCTCCGTGGGTCTATTCCTTAATTGCCCTTAAGGTCTTGGGTTATCCTCTTGATCACCCAGTTATAAAAAAAGGGCTGGCAGGATTCTACGGAAGAGAAGGCTTTGCAATTGAAAACGACGAAACACTTCACTTGCAGTCCTGCCTTTCTCCTGTCTGGGACACTGCTTTAGCAATGGTTGCCCTGGAAGATGCTGACGTTCCCAGCGATCACCCAATGCTTGTCAATGCAGGAAGCTGGCTGTTAAATGAGCAAATCTTTAGCGGAGGAGATTGGCAGGTACATTGCAGTGGTAGGCCTGGAGGTTGGGCGTTTGAGTTTGCAAATGACCTTTATCCCGATACTGATGATTCAGCAGTAGTGTTGATGGCCTTGATGGGAGTACGGCTTGACAAAAAGCAGAAGGAACACGCACTTAAGCGTGGCCTGGAATGGCTGCTGGCAATGCAAAGCACTAACGGTGGTTGGGGTGCCTTTGACCGGAATAATACACGGGTCTTACTGCGTGAGATCCCGTTTGCTGACTTTGGTGACATGGTCGATCCCCCGTCGGTCGATGTTACCGCTCATATCGTTGAGTGCTTGGCAAAAGCGGGTCACAAAAGAGGCTTTCCTCCGCTGGATCGTGCAATTTACTACATTAAGCGAGAACAGGAAAAAGATGGAGCATGGTTTGGACGTTGGGGAGTGAACCTCACCTATGGTATCGGCTCCGTCTTGCCGGCACTGGCCGCTGCGGGTGAAGAAATGAATTCCCCGTACATAAAAAGAGCGATTGATTGGCTAATTGTTCATCAAAATGAAGATGGGGGTTGGGGAGAACGAGTCGAGGGCTATCTAGGTGAACAGTCGCGCGGAAAGGATCCATCGACTGCTTCGCAAACGGCATGGGCCTTATTGGGATTGCTTGCTGCCGAGCAGGTAGACCACTGCGCAACCTACAGAGGAATCAACTATCTCATCAGTACACAACAAGAGCAAGGGAATTGGGATGAGCCTTACTTCACGGGTACAGGTTTTCCCGGAGATTTCATGATCAACTATCACCTATATCGCAACTATTTCCCTCTCATGGCGCTTTCCCGTTACCGAACTGCGGTAGGTGATAAGACGTGAAGGTAGTGAAATCGGATGTCCTTGGCTTTTGCTTTGGGGTACGGCGAGCGGTAGAGATGATCGAAAACGAGCTCAAGGATAATGGCCCTCTGTGCACCCTTGGGGCAATCGTTCACAACACACATGTGGTAAGTGCCTTGGCAAATGAAGGAGGACAATTAGTACATAGCCTGGATGAGGTCCCGGAGAACGGAGCCGTAGCGATTACCGCGCACGGAGCAGGTGAAGAGATCTACAAAGAGATCAAACAGCGAAACCTACGACTAATAGATACTACGTGTCCGATTGTGCGTCGTGCGCAGGAAACGGCTGCCACTATGGTTAAGGATGGATTCTTTGTTCTCTTGTACGGCGAGAAAGATCATCCGGAGGTGAAAGGGATTCTCTCTTGGACCCGCGGGAAAGGGGAAGCCACCATGTCGCCAGACGTTGCTGTTCCCGACGGAGCAAAGAGGATCGCTGTCATTTCTCAGACCACGAAAAAGCGGGAATTGTTTGCCGAGTTTGCTCAACAGATTACGGGACAATACGCAAGCAAGCTCGAAGAAATCCGCATTATTGACACAACATGTCCGGAGACCGGTAGAAGATATCAGGCAGCGCGGGAACTGGTTCGTGAGGTGGAGGTGCTTTTTGTGGTAGGAAGCCATTCTTCAGCCAATACACGCAAGCTTGCGCAAACGTGTCGTGAAACAAAGATACCGACTTATCACATCGATTCAGCGTACGAAGTCAAGGAAGAGTGGCTTGCTCAGGTGAGTCGAGTTGGCGTGACCGCGGGAGCATCTACGCCGGATTACATAATTGACGAAGTTGTTTCTCGGTTGGAGGACCCTGTTGAAAGGAAAACAATCGTGGAGAGGGGGTAAGGAATGTTGAAAACTTCCAAAGCAACGGCACCTACACATATCACAGAGGGATCCAAGATAAGGCTTTATCGCAAGGTTATCAAGCGGCGAGCAAGCGCAGCAGCGGAGTTCATTGATATTACAGCAACAGTAAGGGAATTCCTTGAAGAAACGGGTATTTCTGAGGGGTCAGTGTTGGTCTTCTCTCGGCATACGACAGCAGGAATTGAAATCAACGAACATGAGCCGCTTCTCCTTCGTGATATGGCCTATTTTCTGGATAAACAGGCACCCAAGAGCGCTGATTACAAGCACAACGATTTCGTCATCCGCACAGCAAACATGACAGCAGATGAGTGTCCTAATGGCCATGCTCACTGTCAACATCTTATGCTCAACTCAAGTGAAACAATACCAGTTGCTGGCGGGCAGCTCATGCTAGGAAAATGGCAACGGATATTCCTAATTGAGCTCGACCGCCCACGAGACCGTCAGGTTATCATACAAGTCCAGGGATGGTAGCAGATCACCTGAAAACGCTTATCACTCTTCCGTCGACTCCACCGTCATTCGCCAAGGCACAGCAAATGTGTGCAGAGCTCGCCGGTTCTCACTATGAGAATTTTACGCTTGTTTCTTATCTTGTTCCTCGCAAGATGCGCGGCCACATTATTGCTCTTTATGCTTTCTGTCGCATGGTTGATGATATTGGCGATGAGGCTCCTGGGGACCGACTTGTCCTACTAGACCGATTTAGCAAGGAATTGCACAATGCTTATAGTGGAACCCCTCGCCATCCGGTAATGGTTACGCTGCAAAGGACGATCGAGCAATTCAATCTGCCCAAAGAGCTTTTTTACAAGTTGATTGAAGCAAACAGGATCGATCAACAAAAAACACGCTACCTGACGTTTAGTGAATTGCTGGACTATTGTGATCATTCGGCAAACCCGGTTGGCAGACTCTTTCTTATGATTTTCGGTTATGAGGATGAGAGGGGGTTTTCTCTCTCAGATAACACCTGCACTGGCCTGCAATTGACAAACTTCTGGCAAGATCTACGGCGGGATTTTGACATAGGGAGAGTATATCTCCCTCAGCAGGATATGGAACGCTTTGGGGTAACAGAGGAAGATCTTTCTAGAAATACGGCAAATGATTCACTTAGAGAGTTGCTCCGTTTTCAGGTGGAGCGAGCACGACACTATCTTGCTTCCGGTCTTCCATTGATTGACCGCGTACGCGGGCATCTGAAGGTAGATATTGCCTTGTTCTCCCGTGGAGGATTGGCAATCCTAGATAAGATTCAAAGCTCGGGATATGATACGTTACAAATCCGCCCTACGTTGAGCAAGCAACAGAAGACGAAGCTATTTGTATTGACGCTTTTCCCTTGGCGATGGAAGCGATGGATAGGCAATTAACATCCTGTTACAAGGCTTGCGCTAAGCTTACCCGCTGTAAGGCAAAGAACTTCTACTTTGCCTTTATCACTCTTCCTAAGCAAAAGAGGTATGCTATCTACGCTGTCTATGCGTTCTGCCGCGAGGCGGATGATATCGCTGATGGAAGTGCACCCCTTCCACAAAAAAGAACCGCGCTCGAACAGCTGCGTAATCGGCTTAGAGAAGCGGCATCGGGAAACCCGCAGACACGACTGGATGTTGCCCTTTCTGACGCGATGAAACACTATCAGATTGCGTTTAGCGATCTTGTCAAGGTTATCGATGGAGTAGAGATGGACTTAACGATAACACACTACCAAACCTTTGATGATCTGAAACGGTATTGTCACTGTGTCGCTGCAGCAGTGGGGTTGAGTGTGCTTCCAGTTCTTTCCTATCAGCATGGGACCACCGCTTGTTCAGGGGCGCGGAAATGGGCAATTGCGCTTGGGTTGGGAATGCAGCTCGCAAACATTGTACGCGATGTGGATGAGGATATTAGGCGCGGACGTTGCTACATTCCTATAGAAGACCTCAACCGATTTGGCGTAAGCAAAGAAGATCTAGAACAGGGCAAGCTAGGCAAGTGTACGCGAGAGCTCTTTTCTTTCCAAATCGCAAGGGCAAGAAGCTACATGCACGCTGGAGAAAAGCTGCTTGAATACCTACCACGTCGCTCCCGTGGCTGTCCTGCACTCCTTATAGGGATCTATTCCCGTATCCTCAACCGGATCGAACAGCGAAGGTACGACGTGTTTTCTGGCCGTATTTCCTTGACAACCCGCGAGAAGCTTTCCCTTACCCTGCGCACGCTGATACAAGGTCATCCATGAACAGAGTAGTGATCATTGGTGGTGGCATGGCAGGAGTTACCGCTGCCTGTTCACTAGCAAGACAAGGAAAAAGTGTTCTCGTATTTGAGCGCGCACCACGTTTAGGAGGACGAGCCAGTTCATTCTACCACAGGGGTATGAATGAATGGGTAGATTATGGGCAGCATGTGCTGATGCGCTCCTGCACGGAGACAATCGCGTTTTTGTCTCAAGTGGGGGCAGCAGATGGAGCTTGTTTTCAAAAGCGGCTAAGGGTTCCACTTGTTTGCGGCTCGCGGAAATCTCTTCTCGTATCGATGCCGCTTCCTGGGCCGCTGCATCTCCTCCCAAGCTTGGTCTGCTATCGACACCTACCGCTCTTGCAACGACTTTCGGTTATTCAGGGAGTACTACCTCTTCTTCTGTGTAGGATCCCAGAGAACGTTACTTTTGCTGACTGGCTCAGTAAACACGGACAACTGCCTAGAACAATTGCAAGAATGTGGGATCCAATATGCGTTGCTACACTCAATGAGCATGCTCGAGTGGTAAGCGCTAGCGCTGCTGGGGTGGTGTTTAAGAAAGGTTTTCTCACCCCTCATGGCGCAGATCTCGGCTTGTTTACTGTCTCCTTATTTCACATCTTTGAAAGGGCAAGGAGTTTTCTGCGCGATCATGGAGGTAAGGTTCAGACAAACTCGCCGGTAAGAAGAATCCTCGTCAAGCGCGGAAGAGTGACCGGAATAGAACTTGACTCAGGTAAGAGAATCGAAACAGGATCTGTCATTGCTGCTGTTCCGCCACACAACCTACACCCGCTTCTTCCCAGGGTAGTGGCAAAAGATGAATACTTCGCCGCAATGAGTAACATTCCTTTCTCTCCGATTATTAACCTACACCTATGGTTTGATCGTGCGGTAATGGAAGAACGATTTGTTATTGCAATCGACTCCCCATTGCAGGCCATTTTCAATCTGACAGAAATTCACAAAGAGGGACCACAAGCAAGCCATTTGGTTATCTCACAAAGCGCTGCCAATGAATGGATCGGCAGAGCCACTGACGAGATCAAAGAAGAGCTCATGGTTGCACTATCAAGGCAGTTGCCCGCAGTTACCCGGGCACGTGTTCTAGCAGCTCTGGTAATCAAGCATGGACAGGCAACAATTCGGTTGGCTCCTGGTATAGAAGCACTACGGCCACGGTCAATTACCCCAATTGATGGGCTCCTGTTAGCTGGTGATTACACAGCAACCGGATGGCCCTCTACGCTTGAAGGCGCGGTACGATCAGGGCTAACCGCAGCGAGAAATGTGATGTAGTTGTTTTATTCTCGCCAAATGCTCTGGGAAGCCCTGTGGTTTCTTCTTCAACGACCTCCCTAAGGGGTCGTCTATCTGGGAACTACCCAGTAGTACATTAAATGTGGTATGCACAGAAGCCGCGACTACTTCCAGGTTGTATCCGCCTTCCAGGGCGAGGATCAGGCGGCCCTCGCATAGTTCAGTGGCCAATTCCTTAAGCACTGTTACCATTTGCGCAAAGCCTGGAATGCTCACCTGCATCATGGCCAGTCTATCCGCCCAATGAAGATCGAAGCCTGCTGAGACAAGGATAAGTTGAGGACGAAATCTGCGAGCAACAGGGACCAAGACCTCGCTGAACGCCCTCAGGTATTGTTCATCACCCCAGCCAGCCGTCATAGGAAAATTAACAGTGGTTCCCTCTCCTTCTCCCGATCCGATTTCGTCAATCCCACCTGTTCCAGGATAAAAAGGATACTGATGAGTAGAGAAATATAGGACGTTCGGATTTGTGTAAAAGGCCTCTTGGGTTCCATTACCGTGGTGAACGTCGAAGTCGACAATTAGGACACGACCGAGATCAAGGTTTCTTAAGGCAAAGTTGGTAGCGATAGCCACATTGTTAAAAATGCAAAACCCCATCGCGCGACTAGCGGTAGCGTGATGCCCAGGCGGTCTTAGTAACGCGAAGGCATTGTTCACCTCTCCCTTCACCACGGATTCTACAGCGACTAGTAGGCCTCCGGCAGCATACAAAGCTACTTTGTAAGACTGCTCTGACATTAACGTATCGGGATCCAGCTGGCCTCCTCCCTGCTCCGCCACATCCTTGACGTGAGCAATGTATTCTGCGGTATGCACCATTTGCAATTCTTCAGTTAGGGCGGCGCGGGGTGAAAGCATGGTCAGCTCATCTAGGGTCTTGGTTTCCTCTAGGTGAGACATTATGATCGTCAGCCGGCGGGAATTCTCCGGATGATTTCCGGTATCGTGCTGCAGATAGATTGGATCGTAAACTATTCCTGTTGACATGGAGCTAGACCTTCAAAGAAGAGGCCAGGCTACTTCTTAGGCGAACATCCCTCCAATAAGTAGCCCGCCCTTCTCTTATTCGCAGTAGTAGTAATGTGATATCTGATCTACGTTAAGTAATAACTTATCAGCATTGAAGTACTCAGCAGCAGCAACTAGAGGTACGGTTGCCTTTATATCAACTACCCCCCACATGGAATCTGCTGTTCCAAGTATATCCGCTGAGTCATAGTAATCTGTTTCATGCGGGTCAAGAACAATATCGATCTGCTTCTGAGGAGTACCAAAGGAGTCGTAGATAAAAACTGTTGCCGCCGCAGGGGAATTGCTAGGGTTTACAATGGCAATGCCTGTGGTTTGATCCGCTGTATTGGAGTAATTTAGTCCGTACCAATAGTAGGTATATTCCGGATTGTCAGGGATCGGGTCAAGAATGTTATCCGAAGAGTACCACTGATCATTGATGAATGTTTCTACTCCGATTGTAAGGATTCCGCGTGTTTCAATGAGGGCAAGCCCCCATGTTGATCCACTAATAGTGATAAGATCGCTCAGGTGTCGATAGTCTGACTCATATGCATCTAGATCATAGGTCTTTGCTTCCAGGAGTGTGCCGTAGGCATCGTAGACCTTGATTGTGTAGCGGTTATCTAAACCACTTGAGTTCATTATCACTAGCGCGGTGTCTTGTTCCTGCGTACAGGCATAGTACAGGGCATAGCTGTTAGGAAAAGCGATGATCCCTATTCCGGTACTTAACAGTACAATAAGCATGATCGCCAACAATCCTCGTTTCATGTTCCCCTCCTCTCTTGCTAATTAATTTCACAGTACAACTACCTACGGAAAGTATATCTCCTTTTAGGTGAAAGGAGAAGTGGGCAACAGAGTCGGAAAACGGTGATGACTGATGAGTCCGTTGAGTTTGTTGAGTTCGTTGGGTGAAGCAGTTGAGTAGGAGATTGGTCGATTGGTTAAGTAAGGAATCGCGAGCTGATCGCTGACTGCTGATCGCTGAGAGCTGTAATGGGTGATAAGTAATGGGTAACGTAAAGCCATTATTACGCTGGATTCCGGCTTTCGCCGGAATGACAGAGTGGGGGAATTCCGGCGCCTGCCCTGGATTCCGGCCTCCGCCGGAATGACAGAGTCGAAAGACAGTGATCGGTAATGGGTGATGGGTGATGGGTAAGATAGAACCAGTCTGGACTCGGGAGTTCATTGGGTTCGTAGAGTTCATAGAGTTCGTTGGGTTGGCGAGCAAAGACAGTTGTCAGGAAAAAATGAAAGCTATAATGGAAATAGTGAAAGGCAGCTATCAGTCCAGTCATCAGCGCTCAGTTTGT
>JAUWPW010000011.1 GCA_030611415.1 Candidatus Bipolaricaulota bacterium | reverse complement strand
GTCATGCCGGACCTGATACGGGGGTATCCAGATGCCGACGAACAGTGATAAGTGATGAGTAACGTAAAGCCATTATTACGCTGGATTCCGGCTTTCGCCGGAATGACAGAGTGGGGGAATTCCGGCGCCTACCCTGGACCCCGATCCAGGGTTCGCCGGAATGACGAATCGGGCAGAATACCTTCCGCCTGTCTGCGTCGCGCATGCGACAGGCAGGCCGGAATGAGGATGCATCTGGTCATGCCGGACTTGATCCGGTATCCAGATGTCGACGAACAGTGATGAGTAATGGGTAATGGGTAACGTAAAGCCATTATTACGCTGGATTCCGGCTTTCGCCGGAATGACGGTGTGGGGGAATTCCGGGCCCTGCCCTGGACCCCGATCCAGGGTTCGCCGGAATGACGCGCGCAGGTTCCAACGCCGCGAACGGTTTACGTGTTCTTGTGTAGCGTCGTAGCTTGTCTGCGACGTTGCCTTTAACGTCGGGCGCAAGACCCGACGCTACGAACAGTCTGAGAACTGACTTTCTCACCCTCACCTCCGCACCCTTACTCCCCTGCACCTCCGCTCCCTAGCTCCTTCGCGCCCCTGCTCCCCTGCTCCTCGGCGCCTCTGCGAGAAAACGAATATGTCAGAAGGAGGTCCTCATTCCCTGGCTGTTTTCGATCTTCCTTCTAGTATTTCTGCCAGGTATTGCCCTGTATAAGAACCAGGGGTGGCTGCTAGTTGTTCTGGCGTTCCAATAGCGATCACCTCTCCGCCCGCATCTCCACCTTCCGGGCCAAGATCAATGATCCAATCAGCTGTCTTGATTACGTCCAGATTATGCTCAATTACTACTGCGGTATTCCCGCCATCAACTAAACGATGTAGAACCTCCAGCAGCCTGTTTACATCGGCCGCGTGTAAACCAGTAGTTGGCTCGTCGAGAATATATAGTGTTCTGCCGCTTGAATGGCGGGCTAGCTCTCTGGCTAGTTTGATCCGCTGTGCTTCCCCTCCGGAAAGCTCGGGCGCTGGCTGCCCAAGCTTGATATAGGTAAGTCCCACATCGTATAAGGTTTGAAGCTTACGGTGAATGCGCGGGATGTTGGAAAAGAAACTTAGGGCTTCCTCTACTGACATAGCAAGGACATCAGCAATTGATTTGCGCTTGTAGTGAACGTGTAGTGTTTCTCGATTGTAACGTGTTCCCTTGCACACTTCGCATTGAACATAGATATCTGGTAGGAAGTGCATTTCAATCTTCTCTTTTCCTTGGCCTTGACAGGCTTCGCAACGACCCCCTTTCACATTGAAACTGAATCGTCCCGCGGCATACCCACGCATCCTGGCTTCCGGGGTACGCGCAAACAGGGCGCGGATGTCGTCGAACACCTTAGTGTAAGTTGCTGCATTAGACCTGGGAGTACGACCGATTGGTGACTGGTCTATCTCGATTGTCTTGTCTATATATTTAATCCCTAGGATATCGTCATGTTTCCCGGGTCGCTGTGTTGCCCGGTGTAAACGATGGGTAATTCCACGGTAGAGTACATCCTCAACAAGCGAGCTCTTACCCGAACCAGAGACTCCGGTGACGCAGATGAACAAACCCAACGGAAAGCTAACATTGATGTGTTTAAGATTGTGGACAGCAGCACCCTTTACCTGCAAGAACTTATCTGCCGATCGACGCCGTTCTGGTACTGAGATGGAAAGGGCTCCGGATAGGTACTTACCGGTGATAGAACGGGGGCAAGCGATAACTTCCTCCGGAGGCCCGGAGACAACAACCCTACCTCCGTGTTCTCCAGCTCCGGGGCCAAGATCGACGATCCAATCGCTTTCTCTCATTGTTTCCTCGTCATGCTCGACTACAATTACTGTATTTCCTAGGTCTCGTAATCCTTTGAGCGTCTGCAGTAGGCGCCGGTTATCGCGCTGGTGTAAGCCAATCGATGGCTCATCAAGCACATAGAGTACACCGGTTAACTGATTACCTATCTGGCTAGCAAGCCGTATTCGCTGTGCTTCTCCGCCAGCAAGGGTACCGGCATGGCGATTTAGCGTAAGGTAATCCAGGCCAACAGCCACCATAAATCCAAGACGACCTTTGATCTCCTTTAAGATCTGAGACGCGATCATCTGTTCTCGTTGTGAGAGAGATAGCTGTTCAAAGAAAGTAAGGGCACTGCGGATGGAAAGAGAGGTTACCTGATCAATATTCAGCCCATCTATTGTTACGGCCAGGATTTCGGGTCTTAGCCTTGCTCCATCGCACGTCGGACATGGTAGTGTCGCCGTGTATTGTTCTAATTTGGCACGCCATTCATCTGAGGTGGTATCTCGATACCAACGTTCGAGCGTGGGGATGACCCCACGGAAGGCACGCGTGTAACTGCGCGTGTATCCGGTTGTTGATGTATAGTGAAACTTAATACGTTTGCCCCGGGTTCCGTACAAGATCAGCTTGAGCTTCTCTTCCGGAAGTTTGCCCAGTGAACTATACGCATCGATATCGAATACTTCGCATAGGGCAGACATCTCTGCGACAAACCAGCGGCTCTTAGAATTGGCCCAGGGAACCAATCCACCATCGAACAGACTGCAGCTCGGATCTACAACAAGATCGGGATCAATTTCCTTGTGATAACCAAGCCCATCACACTTTGGACATGCACCGTATGGATTGTTGAATGAGAACATGCGCGGTGAGAGTTCCTCGTAGCTTATTCCACAGTGAATACAGGCATAATGCTCGCTGTACAGATACTCTTTCCCGCTCTCAGTAACTACGGTCAGTATTCCTTCGCCATACTTAAGGGCTGTTTCTACAGAGTCAGCGATGCGCGCGCGTCTGCCTGGCTCGATGGTGATACGATCGACGACAATTTCGATAGTATGTTTTTTTTGCTTGACCAAATCTATCTCTTCATACAGTGTGCGTACTACTCCATCAACACGTACACGGGTGAATCCCTGTTGGCGGATCTCCTCAAAAGCACCCCTGTACTCTCCTCGGCGGCCACGCACAATTGGGGCCAAGATTTGTACTCTTGTCCCATTGCTAAGGCTCATAATCATATCTATAATCTGTTCGGCGGATTGCTGAGTAATCGACCGACCACAGTTCGGGCAATGCGGATGGCCAACGCGAGCATACAGGAGACGTAGATAATCGTAGATTTCTGTAACCGTTCCCACGGTGGAACGAGGGTTATGGCTACGAGATTTTTGGTCAATAGAAATCGCTGGTGACAATCCTTCTATGGAATCTATCTTTGGCTTTTCTACTTGACCAAGGAATTGCCGAGCGTAGGCTGATAGGGATTCCACGTATCGCCGTCGACCTTCAGCGTAGATTGTATCAAATGCAAGTGAACTCTTCCCCGAACCGGAGATCCCGGTTATCACAACGAGCTGGTTGCGTGGGATTTCAACATCGATACCTTTTAGGTTATGCTCGCGCGCGCCCTTCACTCGCAGCACATTCATAGTCTTCCTCTTAGCCCCTTTATCTGGTCGCGTAATTTGGCTGCCCTCTCAAATTCCAGTCGACTCGCTGCTTCGGTCATCCGGTTCTGGAGATCGCTGATTGTGGTAATAATCTCTTTTCGCGGAAGGCGCTCGACATTTCGTATTTCGGGATAATGAATCTCGCGTGACCTGCGCATCAGTTGAACGATATCAGTAACGTCGCGTTCGATTGTCTTCGGAGTAATATTGTGTTCTCTGTTGTACGCAGTTTGGATGCGTCGGCGGCGATCGGTTTCGTCAACTGCGTAACGAATAGAGTCAGTGATGACGTCTGCGTATAGAATCACTTTCCCATGCACATTTCTTGCTGCCCTTCCGATGGTTTGAATAAGTGAGGTTCCGGATCGCAGAAATCCTTCTTTGTCTGCGTCAAGGATCGCCACCAGTGCCACTTCGGGAAGGTCCAATCCTTCACGTAGTAGGTTAATGCCCACCAGTACATCAAACTTTCCCAGTCGCAGATCACGCAGTATCTCTATCCTGTCCAGGGTATTGATCTCAGAGTGTAGGTAGCGAGCCTTAGTGCCTAGATCAACCAGGTACTCAGTGAGATCCTCAGCCATGCGCTTGGTAAGAGTAGTGACGAGAACACGCTCGTCTTGTGCGGTTACGCTATGGATTTCGTTGAGCAAGTGATCCACCTGTCCGGATACAGGCTGGATCTGAAGTTCCGGATCGACGAGGCCAGTTGGCCGGATGACTTGCTCTACTACGCGTTCGCTACAACTTCGTTCATAAGGACCGGGAGTAGCAGAGGTAAAGATTACCTGATTCGATCGAGATTCAAATTCACTAAACATAAGTGGCCGGTTGTCTAGAGCAGAAGGAAGGCGAAACCCATAGTTAACCAGGGTTTCCTTGCGTGAGTGGTCACCTCGGTACATGCCACGGATTTGAGGGATTGTTTGATGAGACTCGTCAATCACTATCAAGGAATCCTCTGGGAAGTAGTCAAGGAGCACTGCCGGTGGCTCGCCAGCACTGCGGTCATCAAGGTAACGTGAGTAATTCTCGATTCCTGAGCAGTACCCCATCTCCTGCATCATTTCTAGATCGTAGTGTGTGCGCTGCTCCAGCCGTTGTGCTTCAAGGAGCTTCCCTGTTTCACGGAGTTGGTTAAGCCGTTCTTCAAGCTCTTCTTTAATCAGTTTGATGGCACGCTCTGTTCGATCATGCGGAGTGATGAAGTGCGAGGCAGGGTAAATCGTAATTGGATTCTTTTCGCCAATTGGCTTACCGGTAATTGGATCAAGGACTGCAAGCCGTTCAATCTCGTCACCGTAGAACTCAACCCGTACGATATTTTCTTGATAGGCAGGAATGATTTCTACTGTGTCTCCACGAGCACGGAACGTTCCGCGCTCAAACCCGATATCATTTCGGCTGTATTGTAGTAGGACTAAGCTACGCATAAGATCATCGCGATCCATCTCTTCGTGCGGGGCAAGCCCAATCGACATGTCGTGATAGTTCTCTGGTGAACCAAGCCCATAAATACAGGAGACAGAGGCGACAATGATCACATCTCGCCGCTCGAACAGGGCAGAAGTCGCGGCATGGCGTAGACGGTCGATCTCGTCGTTTATCGAAGAGTCCTTCTCTATGTAGGTATCAGTTTGTGGAAGGTAGGCCTCAGGCTGGTAGTAATCATAGTAGGAAACAAAGTAATGAACGGCATTGTTCGGGAATAACTCGCGGAACTCATTGCACAATTGGGCGGTAAGTGTTTTGTTATGAGCAATAACAAGAGTGGGTCGCTGTACGGCTTGGATAACATGCGCAATGGTAAGAGTCTTTCCTGTTCCAGTTGCTCCAAACAGGGTTTGATATCTAGCCCCGCCAGCAAGCCCCTGGCTGAGTTGGCGAATTGCCCGCGGTTGATCCCCAAGCGGCGTCAAACGCTTAGATATCTGAAATCCTGCTTTTTCTCCAATTCTTAATAGTCTCATCCCATTTTGAATGTTAGCGGTTTGATCGTGCGCGATCAACACGAATTGACATTCTCTGCGCCTCTGTAAGAGGCAGCACATGTAGGGGCAGGCACCAAGCTCTTTCTCAGCGCTCAGGCTTTCGCAATGCTTGTATCACAGCTTCAATGTGTTTGGGTGTGCTACCACAACACCCACCAAAAATCTTGACCCCAAGCTTGACAAACCTTATTGCATAGTCAGCCATCGTATGTGGTGAGACATCATAGATGGATTTCCCATCTTCTTCGTGCGGCAGCCCTGCGTTGGGTTTAGCCAACAGTACGGCATGGGGTACAGCTTGCCGCATCTTGGTTACTGCTTCGAACGTTTCACTTAGCGTGCGACCACAGTTAGCGCCGATTACATCGACGCCAAGTCCCCAGAGCCTTATTGCTGCATCCTCTGGCTTTACTCCCATCATCGTCCGGCCGTGTGAGTCAAAGCTCATTGAGACTAAGATTGGTAGCTTTGTCACTTGCTTTGCTCCCTTAACAGCAGCTACTGCCTCGTCTAGGTCGCTCATCGTTTCAATGAAAATCCCATCTACTTCACCCTCCGCCAAGTAAGTAGCCTGCTCGGCAAAGGTAGCAATCACCTCTTCGATGGATAATCTTCCGAGTGGTTCCAGCAATTGGCCAGTAGGACCAATATCGCCCAATACCAGTACTTTGTCGTTTGCCGCTTGGCGAGCAAGTTTGGCAGCAGCAAGGTTGATCTCGTATGTACGATCACCCAAGTTGGCCTTTTGCAGGCGAATACCACTCGCCCCAAATGTGTTCGTAAGGACGATATCACAACCTGCATCGACATAGGCTTGGTGTAACGCGCGTATCTCTGCCGGCTTGACCAAGTTCCAGTACTCTGGGGCGATGCCCGGGGGAAGCCCCGCGGCCTGCAGCATTGTTCCGCTCGCTCCATCAGCAATTATCGTTCCAGGTTGAGAGAGACGTTCTCTAAAACGGACCATTATCTTCTCCTTGGCGATAACTTGGTCAGCATTCCACTTGAGACAAGCTGCTCTGCTTTTTCGCGCAAGAGGAATTTTTGAATCTTCCCGGATTGTGTCATCGGAAGGTGATCCACAATTGCTACATAACGAGGAACCTTGAAATTTGCGATCTTCCCGGCGCAGAAATCGACGATCTCCTGTGGATTGATTGTTGCTCCGGAGCGTGGAATCACATAAGCAACAGCAACCTCTCCCATTACGTTGTCATCTACTCCAACCACAGAGACGTTTTGTGCCTTGGGATAAGTAAATAGATACTCTTCGATCTCGGCCGGATACACATTGAACCCGCCTGTAATCAGCATGTCTTTCTTACGGCCGACGATCTTCACATATCCTTCCTTATCCATTGTTGCCAGATCACCAGAGTAGAGCCACCCCTCACCATCGATTACCTGCATAGTCTTATCTGGCATCTTGTAGTAGCCAAGCATAACGTTGTACCCGCGACAGGTAAGTTCACCCGTCTCTCCTATTCTAAGTGGCTGACGGTCATCATCGACGATCTCTATCTCGATTCCGGGTAATGCCCGACCAACCGTCTCTACTCGTCGTTTGACTGAATCATCGAATCGAGTCATTGTGATCACTGGTGAGGCTTCAGTAAGGCCGTACGCAATCGATGTATTGCAGTGAAGCTCCCTTATCACCGCATTCATTACCTTTGTTGGACACGGTGCCCCAGCCATGATCCCGCTGCGTAGTGACGACACGGCATACGCTGAGCCATCTTCTTTGCCCTTATGGTACTCTTCCAGATTGAGAACAAACATCGTAGGGACCCCGTAAATGATTGACACACGCTCTTGCTCGATCAGTTTAAGTGCTTCCTTTGCCTTGAACACGGCCACCGGGACAATACTTGCTCCCCAAGTAATTGCACCCATGATTCCCATCACGCAGCCGAAGCAATGGAAAAACGGAACCGCAAGTAAGAATATGTCTTGTTCGCTTGTATGCAGTAACTTGGTCACTTGCCTGGCATTCTCAGCAATGTTGTGATGCGATAGCATAGCTCCTTTTGGGTTTCCGGTTGTTCCTGATGTATAGAGGATGAACACATTGTCATTGGGATTGCATCGGGTAGCGTGCTCGGCAACTTTGCCATCGCTTAGGTGCGTCTCACCAAGGCCTGTGATTTCGTCGAATGTGTAGGTGTTCGAGCCCTCTTGCCCACAGACGATGACATGTTTGAGGAATGGAAGTGTGCCACGAATTTTGCCCAGCATCTCACGGTAGTCAATCCCCACAAAGGTATCGACCATAAATAAGGTTGTTGCCTCAGAATTTTGGAGAATGTAACTTACCTCGTGTGGCTTGTAGCGTGTGTTCATCGGCACAACGACCGCACCAATACGAGCGATGGCAAAATAAGCGATTACCCACTCGGGCATGTTTGGCATCCATAAGGCAACCTTTTCACCCTTACTTACGCCCAGCTCAATCAATCCACGCGCAAGTCTGTCAACGCGCTCGTCTAGCTGCCGGTAGCAGATCGTCTTACCTTGATGGACAATTGCATTTCTTTCAGGGAAAGCAGTTGTTGTCTCGGAAAGAACTTCGGAAAGTGTTCTCACTGTTGCACCCCCTGCCTGGAGCCAGTCTTAACAACGAAATTATCGAAAAATCCATAAGCTAAGGCAACTTGGTATCTTTCACGTTGTTATCTACAATAGTAGTATCAGCAATAGAGGAGCAAAATGCACGGAAGCTTTGGCCGGTATGCGGATATCGATTTGTCTAGCGGAGTCTGCAGGGACTACGAAATCCCATCTTTGTGGAGCGCCAGGTATTTCGGTGGGCGGGGGATCGCGGCGCGGCTCCTCTTACATGAACTCAACGGGGATGAAGACCCTCTTTCCCCCCATAACATCCTTGTGTTTGCCACTGGACCCTTTCAAGGAACAGGGCTTCTTGGGGCGGGCCGCCACCTAGTTATGGGGCTGTCACCAAAAACAAGGAGTGTTGCTGGCTCGTACGTTGGTGGTTACTTTGGACATGAACTTGGCAAAAGCGGATATGATGGGATTATCATTCGTGGCAAGGCTGCAGGTCCTCTTTATCTTACCCTAACCAACGGGCAGCCAAAACTTCACTCGGCAGCCGATCTATGGGGGAAGGGAACGGGAGAGACTGAAACTATACTCACTGCGCGTCATCCCAATGGACGTGTCGCTTCAATTGGGATTGCTGGGGAGAACCAGGTGCAAATGGCGTGTATTATCCACGATCGATCCCGTGCAGCCGGACGCCCAGGTCTTGGCGCAGTAATGGGGGCAAAACACCTAAAGGCTGTTGTTGTTTCCGGAAACAAAGAAAAAACGTTCTATGATCGGCGGCGCTTTCACAAAGAACGAACAAGCTACGCGAAGCTTTTTCTTGATCAAGGAATGAAGACATTTGGTGAGTACGGAACAGCGGCTGGTGTTACTTGGCTCTCTGATATGGGGCTTCTTCCCACTAAGAATTTCCAAGCTGGCGTCTTTGATCATGCACAGTCAATCAGCGGTCAGCGCTTACACGATACGATTCTTGCCGGACGCGATGGCTGTGTCGGCTGCCCGATTCGTTGCAAACGTGTGGTAAGAACAACGTTCGCTTCCAAGGATGTCCTTCCTGAGTTTGGCGGACCGGAGTACGAAACACTTGCCGCCCTTGGATCACTTTGCTTAAATGGGGATTTGGACTCCATTGCCATGGCAAACCAGTTATGTAACGATTACGGAATTGATACGATCTCTGCTGGTGTTGCCATTGCTTTTCTTATGGAGGCCCGAGAAAAGGGGTTGATTGACGAACCCATTCTGTGGGGCGATAGCAAAGCAATTGTTTCTCTTATTAGCAAGATTGCTTATCGCGAAGGAATTGGAGATTCGGTTGCCGATGGTCTAGCGGCTTACGCCAGTGAAATGGGGGCTGATTTCTGCATGACAATAAAAGGAGTAGAGCTCCCGATGCACGAACCGCGGGGAAAGCAAGGGTTAGGGATCTCATACGCAACGAGCCCACGTGGAGCAACACACATGGAGGGGATACATGACACCATGCTTGGCGGTGAGAACCCTTCCCCAGAACTTGGCGTTACTCATCCCTACGACCGGTTTTCTCTCGCTGACAAACCTGAGGTTGTCAAGCTATACGAAGATCTACGCTCATTCTCCAATTCCCTTATCCTGTGTGCCTTAACAACGAGGATGGTCGGCGCGGACTACAACTACCCGCAGATTCGCTCCCTTGTTGAAGCAGTAACCGGGATCGGTCTTACCCAGCAAGAGATGATAGAGATTGGTGCGCGGAACTACGCACTTTTGCGCTTGCACGCCACACGTAGCGGATACACAATGGATGACGACATGTTGCCAAAGCGGTTTTCTAGCCCGCTTTCTCGTGGGGAAAGCGCAGGTCATTCAATCAGTGAAGAGGATCTCCATTCTGCGATAGAAGCCTATTACCGAGCACGTGGATATGATCGTTTCGGTCCAACTGATGCAACCCTGCGCGAACTCGGAATGGATGACTGTCTTGGAGTTATCGGCAGGTGACCTCAACGTGCCATATTGTTTCATTTATCGGACATCACGAAAGCGGGAAGACCACACTGTTGAAGCGGTTGATACCCATCTTAGTACGGCGAGGCTTGCGCGTGGGAACAGTGAAGCACATCTCAGGTGAAATGGATGTTGACAAACAGGGAAAGGATACCTATTGGCATCGTCAAGCCGGCGCAGAGGGTAGTCTTGCGATAAGTGGATCGTCTTGTGCTCTGTTCTGGGACAATAACCCTGATGAACAGATCGATCTAATGGTCAAACGGTTGTTCTCCGGGTATGATATTGTGCTTGTTGAAGGATTCAAACATGGGCCGTTTCCGAAGATAGAGGTATATCGCCAGACAAGCACAACTAGAGCAGGGCCACTTACTGGCGAGATAGACGTTGTAGCTGTTGTTACTGATAGACATGCTGCTCTTCCCGATGGAGTTATAATCCTTTCTCCTTACAAACCGGAGGAGGTCGCTGATTTTCTTCTCGAGATGTTTTCGCAGGAAAACAGTGAGTGGTGATGAGTCTGTTGAGTTCGTTGAGTTCGTTGAGTTGAAAACATAGCCGGGAGCCGAAAGACGGTGGGTGGTGGGTGAAAACCCAGTCGGGAGTCTGGAGTCGGCAGTCAAGAGTCGAAAACAATGAAAGACAAAGAAGCCAGAACTAAAAACTGAGAACTGTAAACAACATAGAGCTACCATCACGCTGGATTCCCAGGCTCTGCGCTGGATTCCGGCTTTCGCCGGAATGACGATGCATACCGTCATGCCGGACTTGATCCGGCATCCAGATGCCGACGAACAATGATAAGTGAAAAGACAGTCGGCAGTTGGGAGACGAGAAAAGGCAAGTTGAATGGTTGAATTGGAAAGGCAAACTGATAACTGAGAACTGAGAACTGATTGGTCAAATAGTTGATTGGTTTGATTCGTTCAATTGGTTAAGCAAGAAAGGGCGAACTGATAACTGAAAACTGAGAACTGAGAACTGTCTTTCTTTCTGACAACTGAAATTGGCTAATTGAAGGAATCACTCAAATAGATTTACCAGGTAAATCAGCCCTGGATCTACATGCCGTTCCCTTTCTAGTGCTTCTGCAAGGCTCACCGCTTTGATTGTGGTGCCCTGTATAGCGGTCATTACATCGAATCTTTCTTCTAAGGCAAATTCGATCGCAGCAGCTCCAAACCGAGTGGCAAGTATACGATCAAATGGGGAGGGGCGTCCGCCTCGTTGTAGGTAGGCAAGATTTGTGACCCTTACCGGCACCCGCAGCTTGTCTGCCAGCTGGTTGGCCAGATATTGCCCTACTCCGCCCAGACGAACATGCCCGAAGGCATCAACCTCAGCCTCATTTACTACCTGGCTCTCCAAGCCCTTCGGTCTTGCGCCTTCGGCGATAATGATAATACTGAAGTGCTTCTTTCGTGCCTGACGGTTGAGAATTTGACGGTGTACTGCGGCAACACTGAAATCTTGCTCGGGGATAAGAATAATGTCGGCTCCACCAGCAATCCCTCCCATCAAGCTTAACCAACCAGCGTCTCGTCCCATTACTTCGAGGACCAGGATACGGTGATGGGAAAAAGCGGTAGTATGCAGTCGGTCTAAGGCATCGGTTATCACACCCAAAGCCGACGAAAAACCGATACAGTAATCAGTTAAGGCGATATCATTGTCGATTGTCTGTGGAATCCCAATTGCTTGCACTCCATGGCTAGCAAGCTCGTGAGCTACACCTAGAGTATCGTCACCACCAATTGCTACTAGGAAGTCAATCGCGTTCTGTTCCAGTGTTTCTGTAATGCCGCTTAGCCCCTGCTCATTCTCGAATGGGTTTGTACGTGAGCTTCCCAAGATCGTTCCACCAATGTGCAGAATGCCCGAAACGTTCTCAGGTCCAAGAGGACGTTTGAGGTTCTCCATCACACCTTTCCACCCCTCAAGGAATCCGATTGCCGCGATATTGTGCCTGTAACCGAAGCGTACTATTGAGCGAATTGCTGCATTGATCCCTGGCGAGTCCCCTCCGCCTGTCAATATTCCTACTCGTTTCATCTTAGGAGCGTGTGGTTGGCGCTTCCTGCTTGATCAATCAGCTCTATTGCCGTTTCCGTGATTTTGGCGCGCACTAGCTTGCCTACCACTCGCGGATCAAAATCGGACTTATTAGGTGTCCAGTTGCTCTCCGAGAAAAGCCCGCTGGAATTGTCTTCTATTCCAAAAGGCGGAACAATGGAGGATGTATGTGTGCAGTAGAAATCGTGAGCTGTCCGCGCATACTCGTATTGGTAACGTGTATCCTTATTTAGCTTACATACCCCACAGCGAGTAATCTCTTGAATCTGCTGGGCAAGTAGCCCAGATGTACCATGAAGGACAAGCGGAATCAAAAGGCCATCTTCTTCTAGTCGCTCATGAATTCTCTTAGCGATATCCGTTTGCAGAACCACGTCGCGTCCCTTTGAAACACCATGCTGTGTTCCAATAGAGATGGCAAGAAGGTCTGCCTCTGTTCGCTTGATGAATTCAACCGCTTCCTCAGGATCGGTATAGAATGCTTCGTCAGAGGCGACCTCGTCCTCTACACCCTTGATCTTTCCCAATTCCGCCTCAATTAGGACCCCACTCCCTTTAGCCATCTGAACGACTAGGTGACTAATGCGGACGTTTTCCTCAAACGACTCTCTGGATGCGTCGATCATGATTGACGAAACGAGCGAGCTATCTATTGCTTGCTTAATTAGGGGCATATCATTAACCGTAAAATGGTCAAGGTTTAGGGAAACCCCAATTGGGTAGTATTCTGCAAGCTGTTTGATTGTATAAGAGAGTATTGTTAGTCCGCTGGCTTTATTTCCACCGCCGGCAAAGGCAGCAGCTCCCGGGCTAACCTGGATGACGAGATCGGAACACCGCTTAGCGTATCCTTCAAGCAGGCCAATAAGTACATTAGTTTCGGCAATATTATTGGCCATCAACCCATATCCCTCTGCCTGTGCCTTCTTATAGACCTGCCGCAGATCTTTTCCGTTGAAGAATGCCATCTATTATCAACCCCCAGGTAGCTTATACCCCTGTTATTCTCTCCATTCAAGGGGACATAAGACATGGACCGCCCGAGATGGTACCTTGTTCGTATTATTGAGCGCCAGTATTAACATACATAGCCGGTGAATGGCTCTTAGCGATCACTTAAGGTGCGGTAGCAACCAAAGGAACGGTACCGCTTGTAGCGAGCAGAGAGCAGTTCTTCTAGCGGGGTATTACAAACCTCCGCAAAATGCCGTATGAGGACCTCTTTAAGAGAAGCAACTGTCTTCTGGGGATCCTTATGCGCGCCACCTAATGGTTCTGGGATCACTTCATCGACTACTCCCAGTTTGAGCAGGTGTTCTGCGGTAAGGTTGAGCGCTTGTGCTGCCTGTCTGGTTTTTCCTTTGTCTTTCCATAGAATTGCCGATGCCCCTTCAGGGCTGATCACAGAGTAGGTTGCGTTCTCTAACATGAGTACGCGATCGGCGACACCCACTGCCAATGCACCGCCTGATCCCCCCTCGCCAATTATCACCGCAATCGTTGGGGTAGGCAGCTTTGCCATTGCAAGGAGGTTATTCGCAATTGCTCCGCCGATATTGAATTCCTCCGCTTCTAGTCCTGGATAGGCCCCAGGTGTGTCAATTAGACTGATCAGAGGAAAAGAGAACCGCTCTGCAAGCGCCATTATCCGTTTTGCCTTCCGGTATCCTTGCGGGCGCGGCATTCCAAAGTATCGCTGCTTGTTCTCCTCTGTGGAACGCCCTTTTTGTTGGGCCAAAAGAACTACCGGTTTGCCCTGCAGTTGAGCCAATCCTACAAGAAGCGCACGATCATCTCCGATGAGCCGATCACCATGAAGTTCATAGAAATCGGTAAATATCTTGTCTATGTAATCAAGTGCATAGGGTCGCTCGGGATGGCGGGCAATCTTTACACGTTCCCAATCGCTTAAGTTGCTGTATGTATCGATTTTTAGAGCTTCGAGTTTTTCTGCTAGGCGGGCGATCTCGCTGGACATATCGATTTCTTCCATTTTGTTCAGTTCACGCAATTCTTGTATTTTCGCTTCCAAGAGTTCAATAGCCCTTTTCTCAGCCATTATTGCCTCACAAAGAAGCGAAGAACGTTGCTCAATTCCTCACGTAGGTACTCACGATTTGCGACACGGTCAATACTGCCATGTTCAAGGGCAAAGCTATCGGTTTGATAATTAGGTGGAAGCTCCTCAGCGATTGTACCCTTGATTACCCGTCGCCCAGCAAACCCAATCATTGCGCCTTTCTCAGCGATGATCACATCTCCCAGACTAGCAATTGAGGCCTGTACCCCTGCAGTTGTGGGATAGGTCATCACGGAGATAAATGGAAGGCGTTGTTCGGCAAGTCGAGCGCGCACCACGGATGTCTTCGCCATCTGCATAAGTGACAAGATACCTTCTTGGATTCGTGCTCCTCCAGATGAAGAGACAAGGATAAATGGGTAGTGGTTCCGGATTGCCTCCTCCATTCCATGGCAAATCTGTTCGCCCATTACCGAACCCATACTTCCTCCAATGAAACGAAAGTCCATTACCCCTACTACTACAACGATTCCAGAGATGGCTGCATTTCCGATGATAATAGCATCCGCAAGCCCTGTTTTCTGCTGTGCTTCCTCGATTCGTTGTGGATAAGGCTTTGTATCTTGGAACAAGAGAGGATCAGCAGCCATAATCGGCTTAGAGATGTCGGTGAAGCTCCCTTCATCGATCAGCGATTCAATGCGCTCCTTTGCTGTGAGGAAGAAGTACTCACCACAGTACGGACATATGTTATTATTCTCACGTACCCTCCGCTTAAACACGAGCTCGCCACAGGACTTGCACTGCATCCATAGGCTTTCATCCGTTTCCTTGTCCAGCTTAACTCGTAAGTAATGTTTCTCTTTGAAGATTGCCATACAATTACCGCCTAATGATGCCAAATGGATGAAAACGGGGACGGGGTTTAGGTTCCGTTTTTGACACGCTATCCGGCAAGACCGATCCACTGGAAAGAATCATTGAAAGCGCATCGTCTACAGGGATATCAACGTAGGTAAGTTTGCGTTTGGGAATGATCAACATCATCCCGGAAAGAGGATTGGGCGCAGTTGGAGCATAAACTATTGCACACTCTTCTTCCGTTTCTTGCTGCAATTTCCCGGTGTTGTCATTAGTGATCAACCCGATAATGTTTATCCCCTCTTTTGGGTACTCGAATATAACTACCTGTTTAAAAGAACTGGTGTCGCGTGTGAGCAATGCGGTACTAAATTGTTTCAATGTGAAATACATCTTGCGTACACCGGGAATCGAGAAGACGATTCTTTCCAGGTAGTAGTGAAGATAACGACCAAAGAAATTCCGCGTGATGAATCCTATTATCAGGATAAGTATTATTGTCATATAGATTCCCATCCCAGGAATCCATTGGCCAAGCACTCTTTCTACTGTCTTACCAAAGGGCGTTGCTTTTCCCACCAATCCATCGATCAAGTCGTACAGGAACCATATGAGGAATATTGTTCCTCCAACGGGGATGATTGCGAGAAGGCCACTGATGAATGTATCCCTTAAGTGCCGCAGGAATCCTTGCATAAAATGCTCCTTAGCTACTTTCCACCATATTCATTATAAGGCATTGCGCAGAAACGTGCATTGTCGATGAGAATAGGAAGAGCAACAAAAGAGGCTCCTCACGCTCCAGCCGCGGCTTTCCATGCTTCGATATCTTCAGACCTCTTAATTGCCATAATCTCTTCTGTCTTCACCAGCTTTCTGGCTTTGGACGTTGGACATTGGACTTTGGACCATGGTCTTCTCTGCGATCTCTGCGAGAGGCAAAGCTTTTCTCTCGCCAAGAGACCAACTGGCGAAATCTCTGACTTCACTTATACTCTTGTCAAATCAGAGGGGGGTAAGTAATGGAATCAATTGATCTACTACAACAACTTTCGGATGCCTTCGGTGTTGCTGGTTTCGAGGACGAGGTGCGTAGACAGATCGAGACATTCATCTCTCCATATGTCGATGAACTGAGAACGGACACACTTGGAAACCTCATTGCCACGCGAAGAGGAAACAGCGATCTAACTCTCATGCTTGATGCACACATGGACGAAGTAGGATTTATGGTAAAATGGATCGACAACAATGGATACCTACGTTTTACTCCGCTTGGCGGATGGGATGAGAGGATCATCCCTGGTCATCGCGTAGAAATCCTTAGCCGTTCAGGAGAGAAGCATTGTGGTGTGATTGGTTCTGTTCCCCCCCACATTCTAACGGCGGAACAACGCAAGGAGCCAATCCCCATAGAGAAGATGTTTATCGATGTAGGAGGCAGCTCATCACAAGAAGTGGCCGACATGGGCCTCCGTATTGGCGATCCTCTTACAATCCATTACCCATTCACCAAGCTTCGAGATGGATATGTGACTGGAAAGGCGTTTGACGACCGAGTGGGCTGTGTGGCAATGATTCAGACAGCCCGCCGACTAGCGAGCGCCAAACTTAACCTAAACCTGGTCTTCGCCTTTGTAATTGGAGAAGAAGTAGGCCTGCGCGGAACACGTACTGCCGCCTATCAGATAAACCCAGACCTTGCTCTTGCTCTAGAGGGAACTATCGCAGCGGACATGCCTGGAATTCCTGAAGAGAATCAGCCAGTGCGTCTTGGCCACGGTCCGGCAATAACAGTTGCTGATCGCTCAATCATCGTTTCACCCAAGCTAATTAAAGCATTGGAGCAAACCGCTGAACGAGAGGCAATCCCCTATCAATACAAACTACCAATCTATGGAGGTACTGACGCTGGCGCAATTCACCTGACACGTGAAGGAGTCATTGCTGGCGTTCTTTCAGTCCCTTGTCGATTCATCCATTCACCGACCTCAACAGTGCGACTGAACGATCTGGAGAATACAATTCAACTGCTCACCCATTTCATCGAAGACCTTCCCGGTGCTTTCCTACAACAAAGAAGTTGATGCAAGGTTCCCTTATTAGAAGACTTTTCCTTACACACCAACCCCCACTCGCTTAGCAGCAAGTTCCTCGCGCACAACCTTCGCAAGGCGCTTGATTCCCTCATCGATCTTTGCTTCGCTGTTCAACGAGAACGAAAGGCGCATTGTATTCTCTCCCCCTCCATTGGGGTAGAAGTCAGTACCGACCACATAGGCCACCTTGTTCTCAATTGCGCGTGGAAACATCTTCCCTGTGTCAATCTCGTCAGGCAAACGTACCCATAGAAACAAGCCGCCATCTGGATGAGTCCAAGTAATCCCTTCATTCTGTGGCATGTGCCGCTCCAAAGCCGCAATCATCATGTCGCGCTTCTTTCGGTAACATGTGCGAACCATTTTTAGGTGCTCATCCATCCCGTACTCCTTGATATAACGCGCTGCCATGTGCTGCGTCAGCTTAGAGGTGCATAAATCACTTGCCTGCTTCATTCGTACAAGAACATCCATCAAGTCACTATCGGAAGTAAACAACACAGCGAGCCGCAGCCCAGCAGATAACACCTTAGAAAAGGTCATCAACGTGATCACACGACTATCCGTATCTAGACTCCAGAGAGCTGGGATCATTTCTCCAGCAAAACGCAGTTGGCCATATGGGTTATCTTCAATAACTAATAGCTCCTCTCGCCGAGCAATCTCAAGCAAGTGCCTGCGTTTCTCAAGCGACATTGTGATTCCGGTCGGATTCTGGAAGTCAGGGATCACATAGATTGCTTTCAGGGTTTTGCCACCTTGTCTGGCTATTGCAATCCTCTCTTCAAGGATATCAAGGTTCATCCCATCTTCATCCATCGAGATTCCTATTGTTTCGGCTTGAAATGAGCTGAACGCTTGAAGTGCCGCTAGATAGGTTGGCGCTTCACAAAATATGACATCACCCGGGTCTAGAAAGGCCTTAGATACTAGATCCAGTCCCTGTTGAGAAGCGGTAGTCACCAGAATCTGATCAACACTCAACCGTAGTCCAAGTGGTTGCAGCCACTCAACAACTGCGCGGCGCAGTGTCAGACTTCCTTCCGTTAAGCCATACTGAAGAACGTTCTCGTAGTTCTCGCGTAACTCATCGGCGGCAATCTCCGCCAACTCGTCATGCGGAAATGTCTCCGGAGATGGAAACCCACCAGCAAACGAAATAATATCTGGTTCTTCGGTTAGCTTAAGCAACTCACGGATCGCAGAGCGTTTCGTAGCTATTGCACGTTTAGAGATATACTTCTTCATTCCTCCCCCTCCAGATTAGCCTTATCACTCAATACTCCATATTTTAGGACTACAGGGAGACCGTGTCAAAAAAGCAGCCGCTCGAAAACGGGAAGAAGGCTCGCGGAAGTGCAAATACCAAGAAGTGCTCCACAAATGACGTCCAAAGGATAGTGTTCCTTCATGTAAATGCGGGACAGAGCAATTGTTCCAGCAGCAAGGTAAACGACAACTTGCACCGCAAGTAAAGGATAGCAATGAGAAATCACCAAGGCAAGGCCAAAGGATGTAGTGGCATGACCGGAAGGAAACGAATACCTATCCATGAATCGCGAACGTAAGCCAAATGTAACAAACACTGGACGAGGTCGAGCAAACAACAACTTGAACAAACGGAAGATGGCAATATTAATAATGGATATTCCACCCCCTATTAGTACGTAGCTCCTATCTACTGGCTCGCCAAACAGGATCAATCCCAGGGCTAGTACGCCCCATAGATAACCATCGCCAAGGTAAGTTGCACCAACAAGTAAACGCGCGACGCACCTCAGCCGCGTATTCTCACTAACTGCATACAGCGCTTCTACGTCCCAGCGCAAGAGCCCATTAATGACACCATCAAATCGATTAGCTACACGAGTCCACGCGCTTATCATCGCCTTTCCTTTGTCCTTAGAGTTGGAAAAAGAATTACGTCACGGATGGACGAACAATCAGTCAACAACATTGCCAATCGATCGATCCCAAACCCAATCCCACCAGTCGGAGGCATTCCATGTTCTAAGGCGAACAGAAAATCCTCATCAATCTGCTGTGCCTCGTCATCTCCATCTCTTCTCCAACCTTCCTGTTCCTCAAACCGGCACCGCTGATCAATTGGATCATTCAATTCAGTAAAAGCATTAGCCAGTTCCATTCCACCAATAAAAAGCTCAAATCGCTCTACTACTCCTTTCATGCCGGGTTTTTTCTTAGCAAGTGGAGAGGTATCTACCGGGTAATCCTTGATAATCGTTGGCTGGATCAGCCCTGGCTCGACAAATCTTTCAAACAACTGATCGATCAATTTCCCACGTGGCAACACGGGAAGATCAATTCCTGCCAGTGTTGCATCCGATAGAATCTCTTCAGCAGATCGATTGGCTACGGGAATCCCAGATGCGTCTTCAACTGCTTCCTCCAGGTCTAGCCGTCGCCAGGGAGACTTAAGGCTGATCTGTTGTCCCTGATAATGAATCTTGAGGGAGCCAATTGCATCCATGGCGCTTCGTTGTATCAGCTCTTCGGCTAGAGACATCATTCCTTCATAGTCACTATACGCTTCATAGATCTCTAGGGTAGTAAACTCAGGGTTATGCTCGGTAGAAACACCTTCATTACGAAAACTCTTTCCCAGCTCATATACCCGTTCGAATCCTCCAATTACAAGTCGTTTCAAATAGAGCTCGGGAGCAATACGTAGATACAAATCAATGTCAAGCGTGTTGTGATGAGTAATAAATGGCCGCGCTGTAGCTCCACCAGCCATCGGTTGCATCATTGGTGTTTCTACTTCAACAAACCCACGCTCATCCAAGAAGCGACGCATTCCGGCAACCATACGTGAGCGGCGGACAAACGTATCACGTACCCGTTCATTAGCAATCAAGTCAAGGGAACGATGACGATAACGTAACTCCACATTCTTTAGGCCATGCCATTTTTCGGGAAGTGGGCGAAGGGATTTGGCTAGAAGAACCCAATTCGCGACATCAATCGTGAGCTCTCCCCTCTTAGTACGAAAAACTTCCCCACATACTTGGAGGAAATCCCCGATATCGTTGTCACACAAGCTCTGATAGCCTATCACTTCCAAGGCGTCCAGGGTTACATATACCTGTATCTCTCCTGTCCCATCCCTCAGATCGAAGAATGAAGCCTTCCCCATTCGTCGAAACGCAACCACACGACCGGCAATCGTCACCTGTTTGCCACTTCTTTCTTCCGGCACAAGCACAGAAAAGCGGGCAGTAACCTCTCCAATAGTATGTGTGCGAGCAACACGTGCCGGATAAGGATTAGTCCCTTGGCGTCGCAAAGCGCGAAGTTTATCCAGCTTTGCCTGCACCAATGATTCGCTCATCGCTCCTTTTTGATCGCCAGAACTACAAACCGGACGGCGCCACCTGGAAGTTCTACAGAGAGTTCATCCCCCTTCCGTCGGCCCAGCAAAGCACCACCCACCGGTGAAGCAACGGAAATCCTTCCCTTTTCCAGGTCAACCTCGGCCGTACTTACCAACGTAAATGACCCGCTTTCGACAGAACCCAAATCCTGCAGGATGAAACTAGAGCCAATCACTATTTCTTCCCCTGATATCTCATCCTCTGGAATAATCTCTGCTGCTTCCAGAACCCCGGTAAGACGCCGCACTTCACGCTCATAATATTGCTGCTCGCTCTGCAGGTATATGTATTCCTTATTCTCCCGAAGATCTCCCCCGCTTAGCTTTGAGTGCTTCAATTTCTGTGGAAGTTCCTCATACAGTGTCTGATTTGCTTGTTCCAACTCTTGCTGCATGCGTTTGTATCCTTCCTCAGTAAGGAAAATCGTCTCACTAACCATTTGTCTCCTCCAGCCTACTGGCCACCTTGAATTCCTCAATTAGATGTCGCTCAATCTCACCTAGAGATTTCCCTTTGCACGTTTTCTGCGGTTGTACGATCATATCTGTCTCACCAAAAAGCAACTGATGTCGACGAAATATCTCCCGGAGAATGCGCTTCATCCTGTTTCTCTCCACTGCGTTTCCCCATCTCCGTGTCATTACGATCCCCATTCGGCCAAGGTATCCACTCGAGAGAAGATAAAGGGAGAAGTAGTCTCCTTTCCATGCTATACCGCTACGGTATACCCGGTTGAAATCTTCCCTTCTTTTGAGCCTTCTAGTAGCGGGAAATCGATCACCCCTTTCCACCTGCATAGAATGCAAATATAGCAATAGCTACGGGTTTTTTCAAGGCTCCCTAAACCCCCCTTCACTTTCCCTTACGCTGACGATACACTTACTGATGACAATGCCGAAGCAACGTATCTACAGTGTATCGGAGCTGAACAAAGAAGCTCGTCGAATCCTGGAGAGCGAGATCGGTGCCCTTTGGCTAAAGGGAGAAATCTCCAATCTCACCCTTGCTCCATCTGGGCACACCTATTTCACGATCAAAGATGCCACATCTGAGATCGCTGCTGTTCGATTCAAGGGCAGCTCTACGCTCTCTTCTCTGAGACTCGATAACGGAAAGCAGGTCCTTGCCTACGGACGACTGACGATTTACGAGCCACGTGGCCGCTACCAGTTTATCGTCGCTCTTATTCAACCGGCCGGCTTAGGTTCACTACAGTTAGCTTTCCAGCAGCTAAAAGAAAACCTGAATAAGGAAGGACTATTTGACAAAGGTCATAAGAAACCACTTCCACATTACCCCCAGCGGATTGGTGTTGTTACTTCACCTAGCGGTGCAGCAATCCGTGATATCCTGTCTGTCTTCTCCCGGCGCTGGCCCGCAATACAGGTCTACATGTTTCCTGCTTTGGTTCAGGGGGAAGCAGCGGCTTATGAGCTTGTCTCATCTGTCGCGCTTGCTGAACGCTTTAGCCATGATAAGACTCCACTCGATCTGTTGATCATCAGCCGGGGCGGTGGATCCCTAGAAGATTTAGCTGCATTTAATGACGAGCAACTAGCTAGAGCCATCTTCGCCTGTTCTATCCCAGTTGTGTCAGCCATTGGTCATGAGATTGATTTCACAATAGCCGATTTTGTCGCGGATCTACGCGCCCCTACACCGTCGGCTGCCGCAGAACTCGCGGTGCCAGATCACACAGAGGTTACCTCTACGCTAACTACCCTTGTGGATATGCTAGGTAAGCGAATGACTTCCCTTATTGAACAGAAAGAAAGAGGTTTAGAGACAGAGCTCAAACAGTACATTTTTCGCCTGCCAAGCAGACAAATGGAGACACTAAGCCAGCGCCTAGACATGCTTCTTGCCAAACTCTTGCGCCTGACAAAAGAGTCATGGAAGAGGCAAAAACAGCGACAAGAAAGACTGACAGGGCTACTACGACTCTCTGACCCCGGACTACCGCTTCAGCGTGGCTATTCCCTAACCTTCCTGGCCGGTAGCACCACCTCTCTCCGAAACTCTGCGTGTCTAGCACAAGGGCAACAGATCGAAACTCACCTACTAAAGGGTAAAATCCTCTCACAAGTAGAGGAGGTGATAGATAGTTGAGAATCAACGAGGCTTTGACAAAACTGGAAGGGATCACTAAGCAACTAGAGAAAAACGATCTCCCACTAGAAGAGGCACTTCGCTTGTTTGAACAGGGAATTACCCTTGCCACAAAGATAAAAACCGACCTAGATCACGCAAAACTACACATCAACAAAGTGATCGAAAACGCCGAAGGAGTTTTCGTGCTCGAAAAGTTTGACCTGTCTTAGTTCCTCCCTATAATCGTATTCATTATGAAAAAGCCCGTAAGATATGATAAGGACGGTAATCATGTATCCAACAATTAATGAACTGTTTCAACAGGCTGTTACCTCCTATCGGGACGACGTGGCCTTGCGTATGTTGATCCCTAAGGAGCGCAAACATAGTCGCGGCATTCGTCTGATTCTAAACGAGATCTCCTATGGTCGATTGGGCGAGAGAGTTGCTCGCTTAGCTAGTGCCCTCACCGAATTAGGTGTCGAGAAAGGAGACAAGATCGCTCTCATCTCTAGACCGCGAGCTGCATGGGCAACCACTTTTTTCGCCATCCTACACTGTGGAGCCACCGTAGTCCCACTAGACCCCGAACTGCAACAGGCAGAAATCGAACGAATCTTGACCGAGGCCGGCGTCAAAGGGGTTATTGTCTCGGGAGAAAAGCTTGCCAAGCTGGAGGCAACCAAGCAAGATTTCGTCACTGATCTGTTCCTTATCTCCATGGATCGTCCTACAACAGAAGACACGCTATTCCTCGATGCTTTACTGCTTAACAAGAAACCTCTTTCCCTTGTGGACACCAGCCCAGGTGACCTTGCAATCCTTATGTATACGTCTGGGACAACCGGCAATGCTAAAGGGGCAATGCTTACTCATGCCAACATCACTTCCAATGCCCTTGCCTGTTGTAAGATCGTTGACCTTTCCACGCAAGATAACTTCCTTTCCATCGTTCCCTGGTACCACATCTACGGATTGACAGTTACGCTACTTACTTGTGTGATTTCAGGGGCAACAACAACCTACGCTCCTGTCGATCACAACCTTACTCAGGTAATGCTGAAAGCAAGGCAACGATGCTACTGGGCGTTCCCAAGCTATACCACGTACTCTACGGAAAAATATCCAGTTCAATTGAGAAAAGCCTGATAAAGAGAACGATCAATCGTCTTTCCCCCACGCTAATGGGAAAACTGTTAACACGGAAGCTGTTCGGCAAGAATTTCCGGTTTCTCGTTTCTGGAGGGGCGCCCCTCAATAACAAAGTGGCAAAAGGTCTCCGTCGAATGGGAATCGGGATGTTAGAAGGTTATGGACTCACTGAAACCTCTCCCGTGCTTAGCATGTGCGAGCAGTTTCCTAGTGAGCCTGGAATGGCCGCTATTGAAGGAGTGGAGCTTCGAATTGATCACCCAGATAAGAATGGCGTTGGGGAGATCATCGCCCGTGGGCCAAACATAATGACCGGTTACTACAAGAATCCCGAGGCAACCAGGGAAGTCATCAGCGAGGATGGATGGTTTCACACAGGTGATTTGGGCAGCCTTGTCAGCAATAATAGGATCCTTATCTCTGGTCGGGCAAAGAACGTAATTGTCCTTGAAACCGGCAAGAATGTGTATCCTGAGGAAGTCGAGTGGGAACTTTCAACCATCCCTGCAATTGAAGAGATAATGATCTACGAAGGAGAGCGTCAGGGTGCGCCTGCCGTTGCGGCTATGGTCTACCCAAATTGGCCAACACTTAACGAACTAGGGGTCACTGAATCTGACGATGCAATCGATCATATTTGGAAACAGATCAGAGAAAGAAGCGAAAACCTGGCCATGTTTAAGCGGATCAAGAATAGGGACCTTATTGCCTTAACAGATCAACCATTCGAGAAAAGCGTGAAACTTGACATCAAGCGCTACCTGTACAAGAAGCACACAACCGACGGCTAACACTCTCTCACCTTGTTGCCAGGGAAGCTAGATCTCGTTTCTCTCGCGAGAGGGCAAGCTCTTTCTCGCCCGTTCGTTTCACTCACTCAAGGCACTAAGATCGCTAACGAACGGTAAACCGCTCCTCCCCTTGTAGGGCTGGCCAGTCAACTTGCAAGTCTGTCACTTGTGCCGATGATGGACCTGTACGTATCAAATCAAGAAATAAAGCAATCTTTTCCCCTTCACCTTCAGCAACTATTTCAACACGTCCATCGTGAAGGTTGCGTACCCAACCCTTCAGATCAAGGGACAATGCTTTGTCGCACGTGTACATGCGGAAACAAACACCTTGAACCCGGCCAGACGCAAGGATATGTGCTCGCTTTTTCATTTCCTCTATTTGGCTCCTTGCTATTTGGCCTGCCCGCCTTCCGACTGGCCCAGCCGGGCCGCAGATATGCGCTTTAATCTTTCCGCAAGCTTCACTTCAAACCCAAACCCTTTCGGCCGATAATAGCGTCTACCTTTTAGTAATGGTGGAAGGCAATCCATCGGCGCAACGCCGCTGTCAAAATCGTGTGCATATTTATATCCCTTACCATAGCCAAGCTTGGCCATTGTCTTAGTAGGAGCATTCCTCAAGTGAAATGGGACCGGCTCATCTAGGCGCTGCATCACATCCCTTTTCGCCTCGCCAACTCCAACATAAAGGGCATTGCTCTTCGGGGCCATGGCAAGATAAACAGCGGCTTGAGCAAGGGCAAGATCACACTCAGGCAAACCAATGCTTTCTACTGCTTTTTGCGCGGCAATAGCCACATCCAACCCTCGAGGATCGGCGAGACCGACGTCTTCGCTGGCCATACGAATCAGTCGCCGGGCAAGGTAGCGAGGATCTTCGCCACTCTCAATCATCCGTACTAACCAGTATAGGGTAGCATCCGGATCTGAATTGCGGATTGATTTGTGAAGGGCTGAAATCAGATTATAGTGCTCTTCTCCGGCACGATCATAACGCAATGCTTTGCGCTGCAGTGCCCGTTCAATCAAGGCTACATCGATCTTGTTCCCCGGGGCAATGACACTCGCCAGCTCAAGTGTAGAAAGAGCACGACGCGCATCCCCATCTGAGAAAGCAATCAGTGCGGCCTCTGCCTCAGAGCAAAGTTCATACTCTCCATTCAGTCCCTGTTCAACATTCAGTGCGTGTTGTAAGACCACTTGCATGTCATCCTCTGAAAGTGGAGAAAAGCTAAATAGCTGACAGCGTGAAAGAAGAGCGGCATTCAGAACAAAGGAAGGATTCTCTGTTGTTGCGCCAATAAAGATGACGCTCCCCTCCTCCAGATAAGGGAGAAGTACATCCTGCTGGGCCTTGTTAAACCGGTGTACCTCATCAAGGAACAAGAGATCTCGTCGCCCTTCAATAACATAGCGATCATGTGATTGGTCTAGCGCTGCACGCACCTCTTTCACGTTAGAAAGAGCGGCCGACAAATGCACAAATTTCGCTCTTGAGCGGCGGGCTATAATCTTTCCCGCTGTGGTCTTGCCTGTCCCAGGTGGTCCCCAAAATAGAAAGGAAGAATACTTACCTTGCTCGACAAGGATGCGCAAAGATGCCCCGTCGCCAAGAATGTCCCCTTGTCCAACCAGATCCTCAAACGTTGTTGGCCTCATGCGCTCGGCAAGCGGTGCCTTTTCTGGCACATCAAACTGAAATCGTTCCATAACTCCAATCGTAGTGGATAGCAGCTTGTTAATACAACCTTGACAGTCAAATACCCATCACGTATGATAAATTCTTGCGGGTCGTTAGCTCAATTTGGCAGAGCAACGGACTCTTAATCCGTCGGTTGCAGGTTCGAGTCCTGCACGACCCATATCTTTCCCACATTAGAAATTCGGGTCGTTAGCTCAGGGGTAGAGCACCTGACTTTTAATCAGGGAGCCGCTGGTTCAAATCCAGCACGACCCACTCTAATTGAAAAGACGCATCTGGACCCCTATAATTCTTTTTGTAACTGTCCCCATCATCTAGCGGCCTAGGATACCGGGTTTTCATCCCGGCGGCAGGGGTTCAAATCCCCTTGGGGACACTGAAACAAAGATTTGTAGCAAACTAAGTGCTTGAGCTATAATGGGCGAGTAGCTCAGCTGGGAGAGCATCCGGCTTACATCCGGAAGGTCACAGGTTCAAGTCCTGTCTCGCCCAATGAGTTGTCGTGTTTCGGGGGCGTGGTCTAGCTTGGTTTAGGACGCTGGATTGTCACTCCAGAGATCGCCGGTTCAAATCCGGTCGTCCCCGCTTGCTGGATATGCCGAGGTAGCTCAGGTGGTAGAGCACGGCCCTGAAAAGGCCGGTGTCCCCAGTTCGAGTCTGGGCCTCGGCACCATAACCTTCCTTGACTAGGGATTCTTAGATGAGCTATCTTATAATAATATGATGAGGGGAACAATGAATGAGAGTCCCTTAACTATCTGGAAACACGTGCGGGAAAAGCTACAGAGAGAGATTTCACAAACGAGCTTTGAAACCTGGTTTGCCAATGCTCGTCTTCTAGAGTTTAAGAACCATTCACTACTAATTGGTGTTCCGACCAGTTTCTACAAGGGTGGCATTGAGCGTCGCTATCGCAGCTTGTTAGAGGATATAGCATCTGAGGTTTGTGCAAGGCAAGTTACTATCACGCTCCAAGTTACCGGTCAAACACTACCCACACCCGATCCGCCGAAGCTTGAACCCTCCATTACTTCAACACAGATACGTAATACGCTCCCACTCAACCCCGATTATACATTCGAACACTTCGTGCGCGGAAACAACAATCATCTTGCTTACGCCGCCTCACTAGCCGTTGCTGAAGCACCCGGAAAAGCGTACAATCCTCTGTTTATCTACGGCAGCGTCGGGCTCGGGAAAACCCATCTGCTACAGGCAACCGGCAACTTCATCATATCTTCTGGAGTTCCTAAAGCTGTTGTATATACAACTTCCGAACGGTTTGCCATAGAACTGATCAATTCAATCCGCAATAATACCACATCTGCCTTCCGTGAGAAATACCGACGCATCGACCTATTACTAATCGATGACGTGCACTTCTTGGAAGGAAAGGAAGGCACACAAGAGGAGCTATTTCATACCTTTAATGAGCTTTACGGTAGTGAGAAACAAATCGTACTCTCCAGTGATCGTCCTCCAGAAGAACTTTCTGGATTACAGGAAAGACTGGTCTCCCGGTTCCGTTGGGGATTAGTTGCTGACATCCAGCCACCTGACTTAGAAACACGAATTGCAATTTTGCGAGAAAAGGCGAATACCCGTGGACTCACAGTCGATGACACTATTCTGGAACTCATCGCCAGCCGTATCTCCTCTAATGTTCGTGTCCTGGAAGGTGCATTAGTAAAGGCCATTGCTTACGCCGAGCTTGAAGGGAAAGAGCTAACACCGAGTAACCTGGAAACGATGCTTCCAGAAGAAGGCAAACGAAAGCCGCTAAGCATTGCTCACATCAAAGAAGAAGTAGCCAGTCGCTATCACCTCAAGCTACATGATTTGGAGGGATCAAGTAGAAAAAAAGAGATCTCTCAGCCGCGACATATTAGCATTTATCTTGCCCGTGAAATGACCAATCATTCCTTTCCCGCAATTGCAAAAGAATTCGGCAATCGTGATCACACAACAATCATGCATTCCTACATGAAAATCAAGACTCTAATCGAAGAAACTCCACTTTTGTATGGCGAAATTAAGGAAATTCAGGAAGACCTAAATTCACGGTTTCGTACTAGTTAGGCAAGAATGCCTCGGATCATGCTGTGGAAAACCCTGTGGAAAAGTGGAGCAAAAAGGGTAAAAAACGCTACTTTACTGTGGAAAAGTCTTGTTGACTTTCAGAGGCGAATTTCTCCACCGCCTATATCCACTGGTTTTTAACTGTTTCAGCAGTTTCTCCACAGGATTTTCCACAAGTTTAGCTAAGATATAGAGAGGCAAAGGATCACTTTTCCACAGTAAAGTATTTGCCTACAACTACTACAGGAGTTTAATAATGAACTGGGTAGAAACAGTACTAAGAAAGAATAACTTGTGGAAAGATTACTGTTACCAACAAACACTTCTCCTGTGGGATAAGGTATGCGGTAAAACAATTGCTACACTTACACGAGCACAACGTTTCTCTAAAGGAACACTGTGGATAGAGGTCTCTTCCCCATCAATAGCACAGGATCTGTCGTTACTTGGCGACGAATATATCAAGCGAATCAATAAGCTTGTAGCGAAAGACATTGTGAAAAGGATCCGTTTCGTGCCCGGGAGATTTGCGAGAACTCAACCCGTAAGCAAGAATTTGGGTAGGCTCTTAGCGAGCGATCGTGCTGAGGCACATACACTGTTTGCCCAAGTGGCGGATCCAGAATTGCGTGAGTTGTTTGAACGCTTCTACTTGACGGTTCGTAAGTGGGAAGAAATACAGCTTGGACGAGGGGCAAAACGCTGCTCTTGCTGTGGAGTTGTCTTTAGTGGTGAGGGGGACATCTGTCCTGGATGTTGTTTTGGTGGGATTGCGGATAGCGGCTCGGTAGACTAGAATAATAGACCTATGTCACATTGTAAGGGCACAACAATTATCGGTATTTATTCTACAACTGAGCACCGCGCTGTAATTGCTAGCGATGGACAAGCTACCCTGGAGAGCGCGGTCATCAAGAGTAGCACCAAGAAAGTATATCGCTTGCATGATGGTCAAGTTCTTGTTGGATTTGCCGGCGCAACTGCAGATTGCCTTGCCCTGCTGGATAGACTTGAGGGAAAGCTCAGTAAGTATGATGGACATCTGCGGCGAGCTGCAGTGGAAATGACGAAAGAATGGCGTACTGATCGGGTTTTACGTCACTTAGAAGCGGTTCTAGTGACCGTCAGCGAAGAAGGGATCTTGATGGTGTCTGGTGCCGGCGATGTGCTCGAACCAGATGAGGGAATGATTGGGATTGGATCCGGTGGTTTGTATGCTTTGGCAGCAGCCAAGGGAATGCTCTCTGTGTCTGATCTGTCGATTGCTGATGTTGCACGCAAATCACTTGAGATCGCAAGTTCAATTGATATTTACACTAATCAAGAGATTACCTTAGAAGAAGTTACTTGGTAAAAAAGGGGGGAAATGGGTGAGTTGGTTGAAGTTTCTTGTAATGGGGTCAGTGGTTTGACTCCAAAACAGATTGTTGCCCAGCTTGACAAGTACATTATTGGTCAAGAGAGGGCAAAGCGTGCAGTGGCAATTGCCTTACGGAATAGGATGCGACGTCAGCTGGTTGAAGGGGAAATTCGCGAGGAGATCAAGCCTAAAAACATCCTAATGATTGGGCCAACCGGTGTAGGAAAAACGGAGATTTCGAGGCGGCTGGCGCGGCTTACCAGTTGCCCATTTGTCAAGGTAGAGGCAACGAAATTTACGGAGGTTGGCTACGTTGGGCGTGATGTGGAGTCGATGATTCGTGATTTGGTTGGTGTGGCAATTGGCATGGTTCGTTCAGAGGAAGTACTACGTGTAGAAGAGGAAGCACAAGGGATTGTTACGGAAAAGATACTTGGTGTGTTACTGCCGATCACCGAATCCGATGAAGAGCGCAGGGAGAGTGTGGGTAAGACGCGTGACAAATTGCGCAGGAAGCTTATTGATGGTGACCTCGAGGAACGTTACATTGAGATTACGATTGAAGTACAGGTGGTTCCTCAACTGGAGATTTTCAGCCAAGATAGTGGAGATCAGTTGGGTATTGATATGGGCAGTGTGCTTTCGGGGATTTTTCCATCCTCGCGAAAAAAACAGCGTTTGCAGATCCGTGAGGCAAGGCCGATCCTGTTCGAGCAGACAATCGACGAATTGATCAGCATGGATGATATACGGCAGCAGGGACTACAACTAGCGGAAGAGATGGGGATCATCTTTTTGGATGAGATCGACAAAATTGCCGTCAGTGGGCAGGATGAGGGAAGTAGTCCAGGAGTGTCTCGTCAAGGAGTGCAACGGGATTTGCTGCCATTTCTGGAAGGAACTCGCGTTCGTACTCGTTATGGGACTGTTGGTACGGAGAATATTCTGTTCATCGCAGCCGGTGCATTCAACATGTCGAAGCCATCCGACCTTATTCCTGAATTACAAGGGCGGCTGCCGATTCGCGTGGAGTTGGATAATCTCAGTGCCGCGGATTTTCGTCGCATTTTGTGTGAACCTAAGGATGCTCTTACTAAGCAGTACGAAGCGCTTCTTGCGGTAGAAGGGGTTAAACTTGAATTTACCGAGGATGCAATAGTGAGAATCGCAGAGATTGCGTATGAGCTTAATCAAACAACGGAGAACATTGGTGCGCGACGGTTGTCTACGGCGATGGAGAAACTGGTAGAAGAGATATCGTTTACCGCAGGCGATAAGCGTGGCAAGAAGGTTGTAATTGATGAGGAGTACGTGGTTGCGCAGCTTGCTGGAATCGTTGAGGATCCCAATCTGTCACGTTATATTCTGTAGTTAATAACAGCTGATTTCACTCGATATTCTCATTGCTTAGTACGGTTTATGTAGGAAGAAATATTGCTTGGGAGGTACTAGTATGATCCATGTCGCTTTGCCTGATGGGCCAAAAATGGAGGTGTTACGCCATACGACAACGCACATTATGGCCCAGGCAGTGAAGAGATTGTTCCCTAGAGCAACATTGGGAATTGGTCCGGCAATCGAGGATGGGTTTTACTATGACTTTGGTGATGTTGAACCGTTTAATCCCGAACAACTTCTTTCGATCGAAGCGGAAATGAGGAAGATTGTTGGTGAAGCCTTGCCTATTGAGCGGATGGATGTGACCAAGGATGAGGCGCGCAAGATCCTTTCCCAATCGAATGAGCCATTGAAGCTCGAGCTTCTAGAGGACTTAGAGCAAGAGACGGTGACCCTGTATAAGCAGGGTGAGTTCGTTGATCTATGCCGTGGGCCACACCTGCAGAACACAAGTGAAATCAGGGTGAATGCATTCAAGCTGATGTCGGTTGCCGGTGCATACTGGCGTGGCGATGAAAGTAGACCAATGTTGCAAAGGATTTATGGCACGGCATGGGAGAGGAAGAAAGAGCTTGATGCTTACCTGGATAAGCTTGCCGATGTAGAGGCACGTGATCACCGTAAGTTGATTAGAGAACTTGACCTTGTTAGCTTCCACGAGGAAGCCGGGGCCGGATTGGCGTACTGGCATCCTAAGGGTGGACGGATGCGCGTGTTGATCGAGGACTACTGGCGCAAGCTGCATTATGAGGGTGGTTACGACATTGTGTTTACCCCTCATATTGGTCGCGCGCAGCTATGGGAGACCTCGGGTCACCTTGCGTTCTACAAGGACAGTATGTACTCTCCAATGAACGTTGACGGTCAGGAATACTACTTAAAGCCGATGAATTGTCCGTTTCACATCTTAATCTACAATTCACGTACTCGTTCCTACCGTGACTTGCCATTGCGATGGGCTGAGCTTGGTACAGTGTATCGGTATGAGCGTAGCGGCACACTGCACGGTCTGTTGCGTGTGCGGGGCTTTACCCAGGATGATGCACATATCTTTTGCACTCCTGAACAGATCGATGATGAAATCCTGCGCGTTCTCGATTTCAGTTTGAATCTGTTGCGTGGTTTCGGATTCAAGGCGTTCACATTTGAGCTTTCGGTGCGTGATCTAAACACCCCAGAGAAGTATGCTGGCGAAGATGATTTGTGGGAAGAGGCCGAGGCTTCTCTTGTGAGGGCTCTTAATATCAGAAAGTTGGCCTACAAACGGATGGAGGGTGAGGCAGTCTTTTACGGACCCAAGATTGACATCAAGATTAAGGACGCACTTAACCGGTTATGGCAGTGCACAACGATCCAATTCGACTTCAACTTGCCAGGGCGGTTTGACATGAGCTATATAGGTGAAGACGGCAAAAAGCATCGTCCGTACATGATTCACCGAGCCCTTCTAGGTGCCCTAGAGAGGTTTTACGCGTTGTTAGTGGAGTATTATGCGGGTGCATTTCCGGTATGGCTTTCACCAATACAGGCAGCCGTGCTTCCAGTGACAGAAGTAGTTTGTGATTACGCGTGCCAAGTGAAGGATGCGCTTGTTGAGGCAGGAATTCGTGCCGAGGATTGGAGCAGTCATGATCGTACCCTTAGCTACTTGATCCGTCAAGCACAGCTTGAAAAGATTCCTTATATGCTCATTGTGGGAGAAAGGGAAGCAAAGGAAGAAAAGGTTTCCTTGCGGCTCAGAAACAGAGAAGATCTTGGCCCACGCTTACTGTCTGAAGTGATAACTATGATGATGAAGAAGATCGACAATAAGGAACTGTTATGAT
>JAUWPW010000026.1 GCA_030611415.1 Candidatus Bipolaricaulota bacterium | reverse complement strand
TTTTCTCTCGCCCGCTCGTTTCACTCACTCAAGCCGCTAAGATCCCAGGAATCAATTACTCCCACTCAATAGTAGCTGGTGGCTTACTAGTTATGTCATAGACAACCCGCCCAACCTCAGGTACCTGGCACGTAATCTTCCGAGCAACCTTATCCAGAAATTCTACGGGAAGCCGAGCCCAGTCAGCGGTCATCCCATCAATCCCTGTCACCGCTCGCAGGGCCAGCACATAGCCGTAGTGACGCTCATCTCCTGTAACTCCAACGCTGTGCCACGGAGTCAAGACTGCAAAAGCCTGCCAAACATCCTGGTAAATGTCAGTCTCCTGAAGCGCTTGAACAAAAATGGCATCAGCCCGGCGTAAAACTTCCAGTTTTTCTAGCGTAACTTCACCTAAGATACGGATTGCAAGTCCAGGCCCAGGAAAAGGATGCCGTAAGCAAATTGCATCGGGAAGCCCAAGCAAACGAGCCAGCTCACGCACCTCATCCTTGAACAAAGATCGTAATGGTTCAAGAAGCTTAAAAGGTAGCTCCCTTGGAAGCCCCCCTACATTGTGGTGGCTCTTTATCCTGGCTGTACCTGCTCCGCCTGCAGATTCGATTACATCTGGGCAAAGCGTTCCTTGGGCTAGAAATTGGAAGGGTCCATATTCGCGAGCCTTCTCTTTCAACACCGTGATAAACTCCCGTCCGATAATCTTGCGCTTCTCTTCAGGATCCCAAACACCCTGCAGTGCCTGGATGAACTGTCCTGCCGCATCTACCGTGATCACCTCAACCCCAAGAGCATGCAGCGCTTGCTCAACTTCGGCTCGCTCTCCTTGACGCAGCAGTCCGTGATCAACAAATACCGCTGTGTGTTCTATACCTGCATGGGCAAGGAGCAAGGACAGGGTGCTTGAATCCACTCCTCCAGAGAGAGCAAGCAAGACCCGCTCTGAACCAACCTTTTCTTTCACTTCTTGAACCAACAGCTCCATTGTGTGCTCGGCTGTCCGATCACGCGGAATCTTCATAGCCTGAAGAAAGTTTTCCAGCATCAGCCTCCCTTCCACGGTGTGAACCACCTCGGGATGGAACTGAACCGCGAAGTAACGGGCATCAGGAGACTCGATTGCTGCCACGGGATTCTCCTTGGTAGCAGCCACTACTCGCCAACCCGGTGGTAAAGCAGTAACTGTACCGGAGTGACTCATCCAAACCTGTGTTTCTTCAGGAAATCCAGCGAACAAAGGGCCCTTACAGTGAATCAGAAGGGCTTTGCCATACTCACGGCGGCCAACCTGTTTCATTTGGCCTTCGAAATGCTGGGAAAGCAAATACATGCCATAACAAATTCCCAGGATGGGAATATCTAGATCATAAACCCTTGGATCGGGCAAGGGGGCATCACTATCAAAGACTGAGGCCGGACCACCCGAAAAAATAAGGGCGTGGGGCTCTTGCATACAGATTTCCTCGACCGGTGATGTGCCAGGCAAAACGACCGAATACACCCGTAATTCTCGCAGGCGTCGGGCAATCAACGGTGTATACTGAGAGCCGAAATCAAGAATTACTATACCCATTGGTAGAATTCTACATATAGGAAGTTTAGTTGATTCCTATTCTTCAAAATCGATTCTCCCACTGTTGGGATCCATCTGCACCACAGAGGCCAAACTTGTAACTGAAACGCCAAACTTCGCCAGAACCTCGCGGCCTTTCGCAAATCTTTTCTCGATCACAAAACCAAAACCCACAAGCTCTGCGCCACTTTCCCTAACCATCTCTGCAAGAGCAGCGCTAGTGAGCCCCCGATAAAGAAAGTCATCTACAATGAGAACACGTTCTCCTGATTTAAGGTAATCTCCAGATACGGCAAGCTCTTCCTCAGTGCCTTTGGTCGGCGAACGCACAGTTCGAACAAGAGGGTTAGCCATGGTGGCTGTTCGCCCCTTCTTAGCATAAAGGGCATGTACTTGCAGCCTTCGCGCTACCTCATAGGCAATCACATTTCCCGCTGCTTCAGCGGTAAGAACACAGCTAACATCCGCTTTGCAAAACCTGTTTGCAAGCTGTTTTCCAGCCTCTTCTACAAAGGCTGGGGCGATCTGATGGTTGAGAAACCCATCCACCCGAAGAAACTCAGGACTTATAACCCTTCCCTCACGGCAAATCCATTGTGTAACTCTATTCATTGGCCTGTATAACCACCTTTTTCGTAATCATCCATACTCCATTATACTACCTATCAAGCGACTTGGTGTTGAATAATCGGCAATGTGTAACCTTGCTCTGTGCCTAAGGCAGACTTATAATCCCCTTCAGAGTTTGCTTACCTAAGGGAGGCTCACATAAACAACGAATATCTTCTTCATTCGGAGGTTGTCTGCCTTGATAACAGGGTCAAAGGAATGAGTTTCGATGATTATTGATAAGTTATTCGACGCAGTGGAAAAATGTGGACCGGTCTGCGTTGGATTAGACACATCACCTAAGCTCTTACCACAAGTCCTTGCTGCAGAGCCAGCAATCCCGAGCGCTATTCTTGAATTCAATCGGAAGATAATTGACGCAACCCTGGATTTGGTCTCCTGCTACAAGATACAGATTGCACATTATGAATCACTAGGCGTAGAGGGACTTTCCTGTTACCGGGATACCATTCGATACGCTAGAGATAAAGGAACAATTGTAATCGGCGACATCAAGCGTGGTGATATTGCCTCCACCGGAGAAATGTATGCTCAGGCACACTTTTCGGGAGATTTTGAGACTGACTTTGTTACCCTTAATCCCTACATGGGATCCGATACCATCACCCCTTTTCTTCCATATCTGGAGCAGAAAGAAAAGGGAATCTTCATTTTGATAAGAACTTCCAACGTTTCGGCAAGAGATTTTCAGGATCTGCATTGTGTAAACCAGCCTTTGTTCATGCATGTAGCCAAGCGAGTCTCAGAGTGGGGGAAGGACTATCGAGGAAGCTGTGGATACAGCCTTATCGGCGGTGTGGTGGGAGCCATTAGAAGCCAGGAGTTAGCCACAATACGACGGTCTTTCCCTGGGCTTTTCCTTCTAATCCCCGGTTACGGAGCTCAGGGTGCTGGTGGACAAGAAGTGAGCAAAGCGTTTATTCACGGAAATGGAGCTCTGATCAATGCCTCTCGATCAATTCTAGGCGCACATAAGAATAGAGCGGATGCAGACCGTCGGTTCGACGACTATGCACGTGAAGCAACACTAAGAATGAAAAGGGATATTCAGCAATGGACAAGATAGACGTTAGAACGGCACCGGTAATATCCAACGACCAGGTTGCCCCAGATACGTTTTTGCTAGGGGTACAGGGAACCTTTCCAGCTAAACCGGGCCAATTCTATATGCTGCGAGCATGGGACATCAACCCGCTCCTTTCCCGCCCAATGAGCATCTTTGACCGCACCGACAAGTTGCTTTCCTTCCTTTACGTAAAGCAGGGGAAAGGCACGCACCTGTTGTCTCGCCTTTTACCAGGAGACAAGCTCGTCTTATTTGGCCCCTTGGGCAATGGCTGGAACCAACAGGGCAACCAAATTGCTCTAGTTGGAGGAGGATCGGGGATTGCCCCGTTATTTTATACTGCTAAGGTGTTTGGCAAAGTGGACGTCTACCTTGGTTTTCACGCCAAGCCGTTTCTGTTAAGAACCTTTAAACAGGTCGCTAAGCAGTTATATGTATCCTCCGAATCCGGTGAAAATGGGCAGAAGGGGCTGATCAGCAATGTGTTCCAGCCACATGGCTATGACACATGCTATGCCTGTGGCCCCTACGCGATGCTAGAAGCTCTGCATCACACTTGTCAAAATGCAGGGGTACCACTATTTGTCTCTCTAGAAGAAAAGATGGCTTGCGGAATCGGTGCTTGCTTGGGTTGTATGGTGAGAACAACCCAAGGCCTACGTCGTGTCTGCCGAGATGGACCTGTATTCCTCGCCAAGGATATAATCTGGGATGATTGATCTTTCGGTTCAGATCGGAAACCTCACCCTAAGAAACCCCGTCATTGCAGCATCAGGCACCTTTGGTTTCGGCCAAGAGTACAGCCAACTCTATGATACCTCACGCCTGGGTGCCATATGTACAAAGGGACTAACCCTCCACCCTCAACAGGGAAATCCTGGGCCTCGTCTCTGGGAAACACCCTGCGGCCTCCTAAACTCCATTGGCCTTCAGAATCCTGGGGTAACTAGCTTTGTTAAGGAAGATCTCCCTAAAATGAAAGAAATGGGGCTCGTAGTAATCGCCAATGTATGGGGCAACACGGTGAAGGAATATGGACAAGTAGCGGGGAAGCTCTCCAATACTTCAATCGATGCTGTTGAGATTAACATCTCCTGTCCAAACATCCCCGATCAGCCCATTACAGGCAAACAGACAGCAAGAACAGCAAAGGTGGTGCGTGAAGCAAGAAAGGCGTGTAAGAAACCGCTATGGGTCAAGCTGTCCCCAACTAGCGAGGGTAGTAGTTTGCAGCTAGCGAGAGCGATACAAGCCGAAGGAGCAAATGCCGTCTGTGTGGCGAACACATTTCGAGCAATAGCAATCGATATTACCAAGCGCAAGCCCGTGTTTAGAAACATTTTTGCAGGGCTCTCCGGTCCTGCTATTAAACCCATTACTCTAGGAATAGTTTATGAACTTTCACTAGCCTTAGAGATACCTGTCATAGGCGTCGGAGGGATCACAAATTGGCAGGATGCAGTGGAGTTCATCATGGCTGGAGCCTATGCTGTACAGATTGGCACAGCAAACTTCATAGATCCGTTCTGCGGGATAAAAGTCATAAAAGGACTAACTACCTTTATGAAAAACCAGTCAATTGAAAGTTGGGAGGATATTCGTGGTTGTGCCCACCAGTAAAGATGTTGTAACTTTGCTCCAATCCACTGGCGCCTTTTTGGAAGGCCATTTTCTGTTGTCGTCCGGAAAGCATACGAATAGATACATTCAGTGTGCTAAACTCCTACAATATCCAACCCTAGCCCACCAGATATGCCTGATGCTGGCAGAAAAAGCTAATGCATTTGGGACCATCGACGTTGTAATTGGCCCTGCTTTGGGTGGCATCATTGTTGCATACGAACTGGCCAGGTGCCTTGAAGTCCGAGGAATTTTTACCGAAAGAAAGGCAAACCAGATTACACTACCTCGAGGCTTCCAAATCCTCCCTGAGGACAGAGTGCTCATAGCGGAAGACGTGGTAACTACTGGCCGCTCTTCGCTCGAAGTAGCGCAGGTAGTAACAGCATGGCAGGGACAAGTTATAGGAATCGCTTGCATCATTGACCGACAAGTCGGTGGCAACGCTTTGGAGTTCCCCGTCATCTCCCTAGCAAAAATGGAACTTGAGCTCTATGCTCCAGAGGATTGCCCTTTGTGTCGTCTAAGGGTTCCATGTATTGAACCGGGTAGCCGAAGGAGTACCGCTTGAACGCCGCACACAAAGGCCTAATGTCAACGTGAAGCCCCCAGTACATTCTTGATAAGGCAATGCGAGCGGTTGCGCAAAGCTTACATCCACGGAATACTATTTGGGTCTTCGTACACGAAGACACGCGATAGCTGATCAATCCCCAAGCATGCGGTTCAGATCTAATGGTTGCTTATAGTCAATGTGAATTAGTTGACTTATAACACTATATCTGCTAACTATTGTCGTAACTACAGCGATCATTTGTCCGGGCGCAATCCTGTGCCTTCTACTATCCTCTTACCATGAAATCTAAAGCAATTATACGCATAGGGTTCATCCTGTTTGCTGGCACATTAGGGTACTTAATTGGAATGTTCGCCATGAACCGGTGGTAGGGGCTTACCTATTTGCTCTTTCTTTTCTGCGTAAAGCCAATGGACAAAGAAAGCAAGAAGAACGCCAAGGAAAAGCCCTAAAACCCCAGCCACTGCCACATTCATCTTCTTATTGGGACCAATGGGGCTTGTCGGTACAACTGGAGCCTCGATAACCCGTATCGCAGCAGCGGTCTCAGCGCGAGCAATCTTGGCCTCTTGCAGGCGGCTAGCCAGGCTGCTATAGAATCCCTTCGAAATTGATATCTCCCGGGCAAACCGTTCCAATGCCGTTTGTACTTCAATCAGGTGGGCACGCTTCTTCTCTAGAGCAGTCTGTGTGGTTTCCAGGGCAGACTCAAGGTAGGAAATCTCCTCCTGCAGAGTCCGCACACTCACACCAGTAGAGATCAGCTGAGATCGCATACTAATATAGTTAGAATCTAGTTGTTGCTCTGCAAGGGTTAAGGAAGGGAAGGCCGCAAGCTTCTCGGCTCCAACTCCTTGGGTCAGGAAATTCCATAGGTCATCGTCAGAGATGGTTCCCTCCAGCGGCTGACCCTGTGTCTTTTTTCCAAAGGCAGCTCGTGTCGCCTTCAGCGCGGAATCAAGATAAGCTATCTCCTCTTGCAGGCTCTGGGCACTGACTTGAGTAGAGCTCAGTTGAGATCGAAGGTTAAGGTACAGAGGGTTAGATTGCTGATCTTTAAGGACAAGCGAGGGAATGGCCGAAACCCTTTGATTGGCATTCTCCTGGGCAAGGAAATTCCACAAGCTGTCATTAGAAACGCTTCTCTCTAGAGTCAAATACTCTGACTCCACACTCAGTGCTCTCTCCAGGGCAGCTAGTGTCGCTCCCTTACTCGCCAGTGTCTTGCGTTTTTCCCTCAACCGATCAAGGTAGACCTGGTAGTCTCCTTGCACGACATATACTATTGCTTCCCGCAGCCCAGTAAGCGCCGCCTCTTGGCTCGCTAACTGCTTTCGCTTTTCCGGCAACTGATCGAAGTAGCTCTGATAGTCGCCTTGGAGCACAGAGACTTCGGCCTGAAGAACTTCCAGCTGATTCTCTTTCTTGTACTGGTCACGAGCATCTTCCTGGGTTAAGAGTTCCACTTGCGCCTGATCAAAGTTCTGCTTCACATAATCATAGGACAAAGCCGTCTGGCTTAGGAAAAGCTGGGCATTCTTCTCAATGAAGCGCCTGGCCCAGGTCTCCGCAAGTACCGGAAGTAGTTCGGGATCGTTGCCCGTCCATGTTGCCCGCAGGCAGAGAGGGAATCGACCAGGAAAACCCACCGCAGTCGTTTCCTCTACCTCCACCTTCAACTGGCCTGGCAACCCAGGCGCACCAAGACCTTCATCAGCATCGGGATAGAGATCATTTGCTATTTCCTGAAACAGATCATCGGCAAGTGCCAGCTGCTTGTAGGTTTCTGGCGCGAAAACGGTACCAGTAACCTCGCCGCCCACTTCCTTTGCCAGCGGTGGTTGAATCAACAGGCTCGTTCTGGTCTGATACACCTTAGGTAAAGAATAAGAAATGCCAAGGGCCGTAACTACAGCAACGACAAAGGTGACAACAACAATCCATTTCTGTTTCCACAGTACGTGGAAGTAATCCCGGAGATCTACCTCGTATTCTTCCATATCCCCTCCAAATACAATGTTTTTTCTTCTCGTTTATAATTGCCGACCAGTATAATAGCGTTTTGTCGCAGCCCAAGCAACAATAGTGTTACACATGGTCTCTATGAGAGCGACTAAGATAAACCTACCTCACAGTTACAAAGGCCCACAATCTAGTTTGATTTATGCTTCCCCTTGACAATAGTACGTCCTCGTGGTACATTTTCAGTGTTGTTGGTAGTCGTGCAGTCGTTTTAGTTTGAAGTACAGGTTTGCCTGATTTTCGCTTAGAACGTTCTGTCTCGATTAAACTTCCAGCAAGAAGGAGGAGAATGGCAACTATGGCAGAACGTGAAACCGGTACCGTTAAGTGGTTTAACGATGCAAAGGGCTTTGGATTCATCGAGCGAAATGAGGGAGAAGACATCTTCGTCCATTTCAGCGCTATTCGTGGTGAGGGCTTTCGCTCACTAAACGAAGGCCAAAAAGTAGAATTCACGGTTACGCAAGGGGACAAAGGTCCCCAAGCACAAGATGTAACTGTAGCATAAGCTAAACACCAGAGAATAGACCTGCGACGTACGATTGTTCACGTCGCAGGTTTTTGCTTTGTGTGCCGCTAATTAATGATGCCTGCTTGCATTTCTTCTATGACAAAACGTTACGTATACGCTCTGCAATGCTGCAAAATCCCAGCGAGACAGTCGCTTTTGGAGCCGCTAGAACAATCGGTTCTCCAGTATCTCCCCCTACACGCACCGCTATATCAATAGGAATCCTCCCCAAGAAACGTACCGCAAGCTCCCTTGCAAGCTGCTCTCCGCCCTTTCTTCCAAATAAGTCTATATTCACTCCACAGTGTGGACAAACAAAGCCAGACATGTTCTCCACAATTCCTATCTCGGAAAGCCCCATTTTCTTTGCCATATTCGTCGCCCGTCGTGCATCGATCAAGGAAACTTCCTGTGGAGTAGTAACAACAATTGCCATCTGTGGAGAGGTTCGCTGCACGATTGTCAACACCTCATCCCCCGTTCCTGGTGGAAGATCGATGATAAGAAAATCAAGCTCTCCCCACCTTGTCTCACCAAGAAGCTGGTCAATTGCTTTGGAACGAAGCGGTCCTCGCCAGATAACCGGAGCCCCGGGTGGAATAATCGATGCTAACGAGACAATTCTCACACCCTCCTTCTCGTGAGGAACGATCGTCCCTTGTTCTACTTTAGTTTCGGTTGACAGGCCTACCATTTGAGGAACATTAGGGCCAGTGATATCGGCATCCAGCAATCCTACACTTGTTCCCGGTTTTGCCAAAGCATAAGCAAGATTAACCGACAGGGTGGTCTTCCCTACTCCGCCTTTACCACTGAATACAACCACGCGATTCTTGATTCGAGCCATTGCATCCTTAATTTGCTGCTCCTGTCTTTCAAGTAGTTTCTTCTGCTCTTGTTGTGTCAGTCGCCTTTCTTGCGCCATTCTCTTCTCCTAATCGTAGTCCCTTTCCCCGAACAGCTTCGTCCCTATCCTAACTATGTTTGCGCCTTCCTCGATCGCTATCTGATAGGTGTTGCTCATTCCCATAGATAGATACCGCATCCTAACATTGGGTAAGTTCTGAAACTTATCAAACAGTCGTTTTGTTTCCCTAAAGTATGGTCTAGCCTTTTCCGGTTCGCCAAAGCGCGGTCCCATTGTCATTAATCCTTCTACCTTCAGGTTTTTCATGCTGGCGAGTTTGTTGATTAATCCTTCTACTTCCTGTGGAAAGACCCCTGTTTTCTGCGATTCAAGACCGCTATTTACCTCCACTAGTACTGAGATAACCTTGCCTAATTTTGCACACTCCTTATCAAGTTTCACTGCCAGGCGGAGTGAATCAACCGTTTCAATCATGTCGAATATCCGTACGGCTTTCTTCACCTTGTTGCGCTGCAAGTAACCAATGAAGTGCCAGCTTACTCCTTTGCCAATTGCGGTATATGCTACCTCGGCCTCCTGTAGGTAGTTTTCACCAATGATGGAGACCCCGGCGTTGATTGCCCTTTTGATGTCATCAGCTGTTCGAGTCTTAGCTGCCGCAACCAATAGCACGCCTGGTGGAAGCCCCGCTAGAATCGCCTTCACGTTTTCTTCTATCACATCTTCCCCTTTACCTTGGCGCAGCCTCAAGTGCCTGACGCAGAAAACAAGGAATACAATCAGGATAAACCCTCATCAACACCTCTACTAATAATCGCAAATCCACCCGGTAAGTGCAACATCCGGTTGACGTTACCCCGATCACCAACTATAGTAATTCCACATACTGACAAGGAGGATTGATGGGTCGTCAGAAAAAGCCACGCTATTGCAGAGGCTTCGCTGGATTCAACCTGTTCAAACCAAGCGGTATCCCTCTATCACAACTTCAGTCCGTTGAAATAGCACTCGATGAGCTGGAAGCAATGCGTCTATGCGACCTGGAAGGGCACGATCAAGCACAAGCTGCCCTAGAAATGCAAATCTCACGCGGGACAGTTCAACGACTTCTTTACTCTGGCCGTCAGAAGCTGATCAGTGTAATAATCTACGGAGAAGCTTTAGTCGTACAAGATTCAAGCCATGTGATCATTCGTGGTCCCGGCCCCGGGATGCGACACGGCCGTAGGCGGCACGGGTAGGTTGTAACCTGATGAGCAAGCTTTCCTACCTCCTCATCAGCTCCACTATCATAGGAGTTGACCGTCTGCTAAAACATTGGGCAACAACGTTTCTTACTCCCTCCAGCCCTCAACCCCTGCTTGGCCAGGCAATCAGGCTAACACGGGTCCACAACACAGGTGGGGCCTTCGGAATCTTCCCAGAAAATGGAACGTTGTTCTTGGCTATCTCTTTCACAGCTGCGTTGCTAATTACTTTCCTGCTTTCTACAGCACGCTATCGCAGTCGATTGATAAACACCGGATTATCCCTGGTGTTAGCTGGAGCAATTGGAAACTTGATAGACCGATTGTCCATGGGGTATGTGCTCGACTTCCTCGAAATACGTGGCCTCACTGTGTTTAACTTGGCTGATGCTTGCATAAGTATAGGAATAGCACTAATCATCTTTTATACTCTACTTGGAGGCAAGAAAAATCGATCTACAAGGTAAGCTTATCGTTTTTGAAGGAGTTGATTTCACCGGCAAGTCTACACAGGTAGAGCTCCTTGCCAACTATCTGCGCAAGAAAAACCTTATAGTAACAACAACGCACGAGCCAGGAGGAACACCACTAGGAGAAAAGCTACGTAAGATTATTCTATCGCGGAGAAACGATGAGCTTCTCCCTTTTTCTGAGCTTTTACTTATGATCACCTCCCGCGCACAACTCTGTTCCAAAGTCATAGAGCCAGCCTTACAAATGGGACACATTGTTATCTCCAGCCGCTATCGATTCTCTAGCGTTGCCTACCAAGGCTATGGCCGTGGGATAGATCTTAGTTTAGTGAAACACTTGAACGAGGCAGCCACTCAAAACCGGATTGCTGACATCACATTTCTTATTGACCTCCAAGCTGAGCTCGCAGTGGAGCGTAAACCAAAGAAACACGACCGGATCGAAAAGGAAGACCTACTGTTCTATCGCCGTGTCCGCCAAGGCTACCTGAAACTAGCCCGCAATAATCCACGAGTGAAGATAATTGATGGTGCCATATCAGTAGAAAGAATCGCTCGAACTGTTATCGATCACCTAAACCGATAACTTTGCTTCCTGATGCAACAATCTGGTATCATGAACATCCAATAATTGAGAGCAAGGGGGATCGAAATGGAATTCATGTGTATGAAAAAAGACCTGGTATTTGGCGTAAAACTTGCTAGCTATGCTTTGGGAAGCCGTAGTGGCATGCCAATTCTGTCCGGTCTAAAGATGGAGACAAAAGGAAACAGGCTACACATCTCTACGACCGATCTGGAACGAGCTATACGTTGTGAGATCCCAATCGAGAACAATGTGAACGATGAAACTGCTGTACTAAACGGAACAGTCCTTTCTCAGATAGCGGCTCACCTCCCACAAGATGAGAAAATCACAATAAGAACAGATTCTCAAGATGGGACCGTTGTCAAGCTACGTTGCGGTGAAGCGATGTTTGACCTACCAACTCTTCCCGCTGAAGACTATCCCAAGATCCCTTCTCTGCCAGAAAAAAAGATTGCTGTCATAGAGACCAAACGTTTCCACAATAGCCTTGATCAAACAGCCTTCTCCTCCCTAAAAGCAGCCGAAACCACCCGGCTTAGCCTAACCGGCGTAGATATCGTCCTCAAGGACAACGCATTGAAAATGATTGCTACCAATGGTTACCGTCTTGCGCTGAAAAAATTGGAGGCCAAAGAGGTTCTCGAAGAAGGTGAATACCTGATCGAGGCAAGCGTGCTAACCGATCTGGACCGAGTCCTTTCTCAACTAGAAGCAGACACGGTGGAATTGTACAAAGGTGAAGGGCAGCTTTTCTTCCAGGCAAGCGGAACAACCTTTATGGCGAAAACAATTGCCGAAGAGTTCCCGGACTTCGATCGTGTAATCCCCAAGGAAAACCAAATTAGTCTAGTATTTGATCGGCATGCGTTGCTAGATGCGTTGCAGCGGATTGAGATCACTGCTGCGGAAGAATCAGGGGCAGTTGTCTTTCGCGCAACAGATGAGGAAAGCGCCGTGCAGATCAACTCCTCGTCAAAAGACAAGGGAGAAGCCGCTGAACGCGTACGATTGAAGAAGGTCCCCTCAGGAACAATAGAGATTTCCTTCAAGGCCGAGTATCTGATTGAGGTCCTCAAGCGAATGGCCTCTACCGAGATAGCTCTGTGGCTCTCTGCAACGGACAAGGCCGGACTAGTGGAACCTTATGGGGACAAGCTTGCCGCGGAGGACGAAGGTTTCTTATACGTATGTATGCCGGTTCGCTCGTCTAGTTAACCGGAGTCTTCTAGCAACGAACGAGCTGCGTCAACTCCAGCCCTAAGGGCTTTATCCACTTTTTCAGCGTGTGGCCCTCCACCTTGAGCAAATGTCGAGCTTCCTCCTCCGCCGCCGCCAAGGATAGAAGCCATTGTACGCACAAGAACGCCCGCGTTGATCCCTGCTACCCCATCGCTTGCCTTACAAACAACAAGCCCTCGATCATTGCTCTTTCCAACAAGGAGTACAACCACTGGACGCGATCTTTGTTCAATAAGGTCAGAAAGCTGCTTAGTCTCCGCAATCTGGGCGTCATGGCGCCCAGAAACAAGGCGAATCCCCGCCACTTCCTCTGCCCCAGAGACTAGCTCATCGCTTATACTTGTGAGGGACTGCTGGATCACCTGCTCTGCCCGAGCACGTATGTCCTCCATCTCTCTGCGCAATTTCTTCAGCCCCTCCAGTGGATCATCTCCCAATTCCGATCGCAATCGTAGAAGAACCTTATCAGTTGCACGAAGCCAGCTAAGCGCATTATCACCAGTAACTGCATGGATCCGCCGCACTCCTGAGGAGACACTCTCCTCGGAGGTGATCTTGATCAAGCCGATTTCACCACTCCGAGAGACATGCGTGCCGCCACATAACTCCTGGCTAGAATCGCCCACTGACACAACACGAACAAGATCCTTTCCCTTATACTCCTCGTCAAAATGTGCCAGTGCTCCCATCTCCTTAGCTCTAATGAGGGGCATTTCCTGGGTTTTCACCAGGACATCGGCAAGCACGGTCTCATTGGCCAAATCCTCTATCTTTGATATTTCCTCAGCATTGAGCCCCTCAAAATGAGAAAAATCAAAACGCAGCTCCTCATCGGATACACGGGAGCCAGCCTGCATCACATGCTTGCCAACCACCATGCGCAAGGCAGCATGAACAAGATGAGTAGCTGTATGGTTACGCGCGATGCGTGCTCGTCGTTTTGCATCGACGACCACTCGACAGCGATCACCCAACTCGAACTGCCCTTCTACGGCAGCTAGTCGATGCAATATCGCTCCACTAGGATCTCTCTCAACATTGACAATACGTGCTCGGCCTTCCTGCGTCAGATTTTCCACTACACCAGTATCCGCTATTTGGCCACCAGCCTCAGCATAGAAAGGAGTTTTGTCGAACACAAGATCTAGTAGCTCTGAGGTGTCGCTGCGGCGATAGTGCTCGACAATCTCTGCTTCATCCTCTGTCTTGTCATACCCGAGAAAGCGCGTCTGTTGTGTGGCGAAAACACTCTTCTCTGATACCATCCCCTCGGCGAATCGCACTGTAACAGCTGCTCTCCGTGAAAGCTCTTGGTGATGTGACTTGATCTTGTAATAGCCATCTATGTCAACAGATACTCCTGCATCGTCTGCAATCTCCTCGGTCAACTCAAGAGGAAAGCCATACGTATCGTGGAGTTCAAAGGCCACTTTGTCAGAAATCCTCTTTCTACCGCTAGAAAGTAAGTCCGCCAAGATCTCCTGCAATCGTTTCTCACCGTTACGAAGCGTCTTGCGGAACGTCTCTTCCTCATGTGCAATGGAGCGCTCTGCCAATGAACGAGCAGAAACGATCTCTGGGTAGGTTTCGCCTAGCGTCTCGATCACCGGCTCAACCAAGCCTTTCAAAGAGCCTGGAGCGAGTTGCAGCTTTTCGCTGGCACGGATGGCACTTCGCAAAATACGTCGTAGAACGTAGCCTTGCTTTTCATTTCCCGGTAGCACACCGTCGGTAATGAGGAAGACGACTCCACGAATGTGATCGGCTATGATATTCCTATTTATCAGGTCTGTTTGCGAGAGAGTCCGTGGTACACTTGCCTCGATTGCCTGTATGATCGGCTGAAATAGGTCGATCTCAAAATCGCTTTGTACCCCTTGCAGCACGGCAGCCGTTCTCTCTAACCCCATGCCCGTATCAATACTCTTCTGTTCAAGTGAAACAAGATCTCCATTCTCCTGTATTTCGTATTCCATAAACACAAGGTTCCAAATCTCGGAAAAGCGGCCACAATCACAGGTAACACCACGGCAATTCGCCCCACATGCTTTGTCTTCGCCAGCATCATAGAAAACTTCGGAATCAGGGCCACATGTCCCAGTATCCCCCACCGGCCCCCACCAATTATGTTCTTTCCCCAGCTGCACGATTCTATCGCCTGGAATCCCTATGAGATCGTGCCAGATCGAGTATGCTTCCATATCTCCTTCGTAAACAGATGCCCACAATCGATTGGGAGCGATCGCGAGCTCCTTGGTAAGAAACTGCCACGCTAACTTGATGGCTTCTTCTTTGAAGTAATCACCAAAAGAGAAGTTTCCAAGCATCTCGAAGAAAGTATGATGCCACGCTGTTCTACCAACATTTTCAATATCCGTGGTGCGAAAGCATTTCTGGCAGGTAGTAACCCTTGCAAAAGGCGGAACAAGGCGCCCGGAGAAGAACTCCTTAAACTGTACCATCCCTGCCGAGTTGAACAGCAACGTAGGATCTTTGGGGAGAAGCGATGAGCTAGGAAGGAGCTTGTGCCCATGCCGCGCGAAGTAATCAAGATACAGGTTGCGTAGTTGGCTGGCTTGCATAGAGAGCCTCCTTCTCGTAACTAAGAATTCTAATTGCCATCCAATACGAAATCAAAATCCCACTTTGCACACTTCGCTAGTTTGCGCTTAAAGTATGCACGCTCTATACTATACAGCTATGGAATCCCTATTGATCCTTCTTAACAAGAGGGGAATATTGTGGGCGGCATAAGTCGATACATAGTACAGCGACTTATGTTGACTATTCCAATGCTCTTTATCTTACTCACCTTGGTCTTTCTTATTCTGCGCGTGATGCCGGGCGATCCGGTCTTGGCGATGCTCGGCGGCAGAAACATATCTCCTGAGCTAATCGCGGAGTATCGCCACAAGATGGGGGTCGATCGTCCGATATTCGTACAGTACGTGGAATATCTCAATGGGATCATTCGTGGCGATTTCGGAAAGTCGTTTCGTACATATAATCCAGTTGTAACAGAGTTATTTCGACGTTTTCCTGCGACTCTGGAACTTGCGTTCTTTGGTCTGTTCTTTGGGAGCGTATTCGGGTTTAGCACCGGAGTTATCGCTGCCACCCGTGCTGACCGGCCAATCGACCACGCCGTACGCGTCTTTCACATCGGCTCGTTCGCTGTTCCTCTATTTTGGTTTGGTCTGATGTTGCAGATGATTATCGCCGTCAAACTCGGTTGGCTGCCAGTGGCAAGCCGACTTGGAGGGCGAATCGCGTTTACTTTCAAGTCGATCACCGGTTTCTACTTGCTCGATTCTCTGCTGAGCGGCGACCCCAAAGTGATCGTGGACGTCATTAAACACTTGGTGCTGCCAGGAATCACTCTGGGGTTTGCGCAAGCAGGGTTGCTCGGCCGGATGAGCCGCGCGAGCATGCTCGAGGTTCTTGACCAAGACTACGTTACCACCGCGCGAGCAAAGGGGCTCAAGGAGCGGATTGTCGTCATGTCACATGCCCTGCGAAACGCGCTGATTCCTATCGTTACCGTATTCGGGCTTGAGTTTGCCATGCTTATGGGAGGAGCCGTCCTTACCGAGACCGTCTTCTCATGGCCTGGGGTGGCGAGCTTCCTCGTGCGATCCATTGAAGCCCGCGACTGGCCGGCAATTCAAGGGAGTGTAGTCTTCATTGCAATATTTATCTCCGCTATCAATCTGATCGTTGATATCACGTATTCGTTTATAGACCCACGAGTG
>JAUWPW010000031.1 GCA_030611415.1 Candidatus Bipolaricaulota bacterium | reverse complement strand
TAGTCTTCATTGCAATATTTATCTCCGCTATCAATCTGATCGTTGATATCACGTATTCGTTTATAGACCCACGAGTGAGGTACTAAAGAATGACGCGCATGTTGGTAAAGGGGCTTGATTGGATTGCCCGCAAGGTCACCCACGGCAGTCATACACTACGAAAACAGACTATCCTCAAGATCGGCCTGATTACTGTTTTCCTCTTTCTGCTCGTCACCGTGCTTGCTCAATATTCGTGGTTCACCCCTTACGATCCTGTCTACTACAGAGATGCGCTGCGGCTTGAGGGGCCTTCGGCCAGCCATTTAATGGGGACCGATCAATTGCAGCGCGATGTGTTCAGCCGCGTGATTTCCGGAGGAAAGGCCTCGCTAATCGTCGCTTTCGGCGCAGTCGCGCTGAGTATGACCACCGGGTCGATTCTCGGATGGATCTCAGGATTCACCGGAGGTTTGCTCGATCGTGTGCTCTCCTTAATCATGGACGCTATCTACTCCTTTCCGTCAATGATCCTGGCCATCGTGCTCGTCGCCATGTTCGGGGCGGGGATCGGCCCGATGATCTGGGCGGTCGGGTTCGTCTACATTCCAACATACTTCCGCGTCACCCGCGCGGAGGTGCTACAGGTGCGGGAAGCCACCTACATCGAGGCCATACAGGCCGTCGGGGCAAGCAACTTTCGTATCATCGTCCGCCACGTCGCCCCCAATACGGTGAACGCGATCATGGCCATCTCCTCGTTCAACCTTGCCGATGCCATCCTCACCGTGGCTGCCCTCTCTTTCCTTGGGTTTGGTCTTCCTCCCCCGGCTCCTGACTGGGGATTCGACATCCAGAATGGCCAGAAGTACCTGCAGTCTGGGTCGTGGTGGCTGATTACGTTTCCCGGGTTGATGATCATCGCCCTCTCTCTGGGCTTCGGGCTGATAGGCGAGGGGGTCAGCGACCTGGTCAACCCAAAACGGAAGAGAAAGAGGGTTTGACTTTTAAAGTGGTCGTGCTAAAATGGATCTAAGAAGCAGAAGTCTCACAATATCACAGGGGGTGATCTCCACCGAGCGACAAAACGTGACAGGAAAGACAGATAGACCATTTAGTAACAAGGAGGCTTTGAAGATGAAAAACATGTTAGTTGTTTTATTAGCGGTTAGTGTTCTTACGCTGATTCCGCTGGTCACGGCGGCGCAAGAAGAGTACTTGATTATGGGAACGACCGACCGGGTAACTGAGTTGTCCTTTGCTAACGCCTACGACGCGTACACGTGGCACGTCTTCTCGCGTACCACCAAGGCCCTGATCGGATTGAACCCGGAAACCCTTGCAGTTGAAGGGTCAATAGCCGAATCCTGGGACATCTCCGCAGATGGAATGGAGTACACGTTCCACATCCGGCCAGGGATCACGTTCTGGGACGGCGAGCCATGTAATGCTGCAGCTGTCAAGTGGGCGCTCGATCGCACAATGCGGCTGGAGGGTCCGGAAGGCGGCGTGATGCTGATCAAGCCCTACATCGACAACATCGAGGTCATCAACGATCTCACCGTCAAGATTACCCTGACGATGCCAGACGCGATATTCCTCCTGCGCATGACAGACATGGTCGCGCCATCACTGATCTACTCGCCGAAAAGCACCCCGGAGGATGAGTTTGCCAGGGGCCGTTATGCTGGGACCGGGCCGTACATGCTGATCGAGCACGTTCCGGACCAGCATGTGATTCTTAAAGCCTACGAGGGTTACTTTGGGCCAGCGCCGAAGACAAAGAACGTTATTGAAAAAATGTACACCGATGCGGCGACGTTGCGCGCGGCGCTCGAGGCCGGCGACGTTGACTTTGTGTATCGGACACTTGCCCCTCAGGATATCTTGGATCTGAAGGACAATCCAGACGTTGTGGTCAAATTCTTCGCGCCGAGCCCTGGGGTCCGTTACCTGGTGTTCAACATACCCACAGTAAATGATCCGTTGGTGCGGCAGGCGATCAGCTACGCGGTCGATCGTGATGTGATCTGTTCGCAGGTGTTCGGTGGCATGGTCGATCCGATCTATACGATGGTCCCAAGGGTGGATCCACCATTCTTTGGTGCCATAGACGTCTTTCCTAAGCGTGACCTGGAGAAGGCAAGGGAGTTGTTGGCTAAAGCCGGGTTCAATGAAAATAATCCTCTTGAACTTACTCTTACGTATTCCCCGAAACACTACGGGACATTCGAAGCAGATGTCGCAACCGTCGTCGCGGGAAGTCTGGAGGAGATTGATGTGATCAAGATCACGATCCAGGTCCTAGAATGGGGAGTCTTCACCCAACGCATGGGGGAAGGTGCATTAGAGTTCTTCCTCCTTGGTTGGCACCCGGACTACCTGGAGTCGTCGAATTTCCTCGCTCCGTGGACAACCGAGTCGCCTCAGTCCCAGGGCACGTATTTCAACGAGCATCCCAACTACGAGGCGTACAAGCACATTATGGAGGTCGCCACGACCACCGTGGACACGGAAAAGAGGTCAAAGCTGTATAAGGCGATCCAGATCCTGAGCGTGCAGGACGTGCCCTTCATCCCGTTGTGGGCGATGACCGACGAGATGGTGCTCGGTTGGCGAGTCGGCGTTAAGGGTGCGAAACTCGATATCACCATGGATGTCCGAGTTGAGGATATCTACAAGGAATAGCAAGCTAAAGTAGGAACAATCATGGGGCCGAGAAATCGGCCCTTTTTTCTTCCCGTAAATACTTCTTCTTCTCGTTGCCTAGCTCGTAAACAACGACTATACTCATAACATGAGAAGATAATCTAGGAGAAATAATGCTACAGATTGAAGATATTATAGCCCGTGAGATCATCGACTCACGCGGAAACCCAACCGTTGAGGTCGACGTTATCCTAGAAGACGGCAGCTTTGGTCGAGCAGCAATTCCATCGGGTGTGTCATTGGGCAAGCACGAGGCACTAGAGCTACGGGACAACGACAAGAAAAGATTCCATGGACGAGGAGTCATCAAAGCAGTGGAAAATGTTATCCAAGAGATCACGCCTGCCCTAATCGGCCAAGATGCACTCGCTCAGGAGAAGATTGACCAAACCCTAATCGAGCTCGACGGAACAAAGAACAAAACCCGCTTAGGAGCGAATGCCATCCTGGGAGTATCTCTAGCAACGGCACGAGCAGCAGCAGAAAGTCTTGATCTTCCCTTATTTCGTTATCTTGCCGGAGCACACGCACCTTTACTCCCACTCCCTCAAATGAATGTACTGAACGGTGGAGCGCATGCGGATAACAACGTTGATATCCAGGAATTCATGCTGATTCCTATCGGAGCCAAAACGATTCATACAGCGGTAAGATACTGCTCCGAGGTCTTCCACACCCTTAAAGAAGTGCTAAAAGAAAGAGGGTTGGCAACGGCAGTTGGTGACGAAGGCGGATTTGCTCCCGACCTCAAAGACAACAAGGAAGCCTTAGAGCTACTTGTCATGGCAATCGAGAAGAGCGGTTACCGCCCAGGAGAGGACGTTGCCCTAGCAATCGATGCTGCGGCAAACAGCTTTTACAACAATACCTACAGCTTCACAATCGACGGAACTACACATCAGCTATCGGCCGCGGACCTGGTCGAAGTATACAAGAACTGGATCGCGGCCTACCCGATCGTCTCCATTGAAGATGGTCTCGCGGAAGACGACGACGCAGGTTGGAAACTTGTTACAGAAGAATTAGGCAATAGGATCCAGATCGTAGGCGACGATAACTTTGTCACTAATCCACAACGGCTTATGCATGGGATCAAAGAGAGAATCGCAAACTCAATCTTGATCAAACTAAACCAAATCGGGACACTGTCAGAGACGCTTGCTACAATGAGAATGGCCCACTTCGCTGGTTATACTTGTGTTGTCTCTCATCGCTCCGGAGAAACCGAGGATACGTCAATTGCTGACCTCGCCACTGGAACAGCATGTGGGCAGATCAAGAGCGGATCAATCTCACGCAGTGAACGCGTGGCAAAATACAACCGCCTGCTGCGAATCGAGGAGGAATACGAGCTAGAACTGGCTAGTTGGCCGGAGAGATTCCACACGTAAACAATAGGACACAAGGGAATACGGAGGCGGCGGCACTTATGACTGGGGTTCAGGCAACAAGAAAAACGATAAGATGGGGCCGAACCCACATGATACTCTGGATAAGCCTTGTAATGCTTGGCTTGCTCTTCTCTCTTTACACCATTCGCTTTCTCGAAATCCACGGACTTAATCATGATCTGGCTACGCTGAAATCGGAAGAAACTCTTGCCTTTGCTATGCAACAAGAACTACAATCGCGACTCGCGCTAAAGAATGATCCGATCACCATTGAATTATCGGCACGCAAGCAGCTTGGCTTGATAAAACCAGGGGAAGAAAAAGTCATCTTTGTCAAAGGAGAGTAACCGGTTTGTCGGGGAAATTCGTACATCTGCACACTCACTCAGAGTACAGCATCCTTGATTCGTCCTGTAGGATCGCTGGACTCATCAACCGCGCTACAGAATGTGGAATGGATGCACTTGCTCTCACCGATCACGGAATGATGAGCGGTGTAATCAAGTTTTACCGTGAGGCCAGAAAACAAGGTATCAAGCCAATAATCGGTTGTGAGATCTACCTTGCTTCAGGAGACAGGCGCGAACGCAAGGCAAGAGATGGCCAAAAGTATTTCCACTTGGTACTGCTTGCGGCAAACAACGAGGGCTACAAAAACTTAATACGTCTCGTAAGTCTTGGCCACACTGAGGGGTTCTACTACAAACCGCGCGTCGACAAAGAGCTATTGCAAGAATACCATACTGGCCTTATCGCTCTTTCCGCGTGTGAAAGCGGAGAAATTCCTCGCCTTCTCACCGCTGGCCAAGAGAAGAAAGCTATTGTTGTAGCGCAGGAGTACAGACAGATCTTTGGAGAGGACAACTTCTATATTGAACTTCAAGATCACGGAACCAAAGAAGGAAGATCACTGAAGCAACAACTACAAACGCTCGCCCACGAGCTTGAGCTTCCTGTTGTCGCCACAAACGATATTCATTATCTGTCCAAAGAAGATCGTCTCGCCCACGAGGTACTGCTAAACGTCAGAGCAAATAAGAAGCTCACTGATTCCAACCACCTGAGCTTCGATGGCGACGGCTACCACTTCCGCACTCACGAAGAGATGGTAAAGCTGTTTTCCGATGTGCCTGAAGCAATTGAGAATACACGAGTTATTGCGGCACGCTGCAACCTCGAGCTCGAATTTGGTGCAACGATGATCCCTCCCTTCGAGCTTACGGCCGAGGAAGGGAACCCGGATGAATACCTGCGAACCTTAGCTTACAAAGGGGCAGAGAAATACTTTGAAACAATTACCGATACAGTAAGAGAACGACTTGACTACGAGCTCGACGTGATAAAACGGATGAACTACGCCACTTATTTCCTGATAGTATGGGATTTTGTGCGCTTCGCTCGCAAGCAGCACATCCCGGTTGGCCCTGGCCGTGGCTCAGCGGCTGGAAGCCTGGTCTCTTACTGTATTGGGATCACTCGCGTCAATCCGCTGAAATACAACCTGATCTTTGAACGGTTTCTCAATCCAGCCCGCATAAGCATGCCAGATTTTGACATCGACTTCTGCATCAAGGGTCGAGATCGAGTAATTGACTACGTGCGAAACAAATACGGGCGCGATAGAACAACACAAATTGCTACCTACGACCGCATGGCCGCCCGCAGTGTGGTGCGAGACGTGGGACGTGTTCTCGGCGTCTCCTATGGCACAACAGACCGACTGGCCAAGATGATTCCTTTTGGCTACAAATTGAAGACCGCAGTCGCCGAAGTAGCAGAGCTAAAAACACTGTACAAAACAGACGAAACAATAAGAAAGATCGTCGATATCGGCCAGCGCCTCGAAGGACTAACTCGTAATACCTCCACTCATGCCGCCGGGGTTGTAATCTCTGCCGATCCACTGACTAACCATGTCCCGCTCCTACGCCTAAGCGGAGGAGAAATCGTGACCCAGTTTGACATGACGGATGTAGAAGCAATTGGTCTGTTGAAATTCGACTTCTTGGGGCTGCGCAACCTTACCCTAATCGACGAAACCTGCAAATCTATACACGACCATGATGGAATTGAAATAGATATCGAATCGCTACTATTCGACGACAAGGAAACATTCCAGTTGATCCGAGCGGGAAGAACGGCAGGGATTTTTCAACTTGAGAGTTCAGGAATGACCGGCCTTATCAAGCGCGTTCAGCCAAAGCGTTTTGAAGACCTGGTTGCTCTACTTGCCCTACATCGTCCAGGCCCACTAGAAAGTGGAATGGCAGATGACTACGTCGAGCGATGCAACGGCCGCCAGCAAGCTACCTACCCTCATTCAAGTCTACAGGAAGTACTCAAGGAGACCTACGGCCTCCCAATTTACCAGGACCAGATAATGCTAATGGCTCAAAAACTGGCTGGTTTTTCCCTTTCAGAGGCAGATATCTTGAGAAAGGCAATGGGAAAGAAGAACAAGACTATGATGAAAGGCCTGAAGGATAAGTTCATCAGCGGCTGCCTAACAAACGGAATCTCTAGAGAACTGGCAACACAGAGTTTCAGCGATATGGAGAAGTTCTCTCGCTACGGATTCAACAAATCACACGCAACTGCCTACGCATTCATCTCTTACTGGACTGCTTACCTAAAAACCCATTACCCTACCCATTTCATGGCAAGCCTACTCACCAGCACGCAGGGAAACTTGGACAAGGTTGCTGAGTACATCGGTAGGTGCCGCGAGATGGGGATTGATGTCCTCCCTCCCGATATCAACGAAAGTAAGAGTGACTTTACCCCCATAGGCAAAGAGCGAATCCGTTTTGGGCTAACAGCGATCAAACATGTTGGTAGCGGAGCAATCGCGTCTATCCTTGCTGTTAGGGGAAATGGATTCAGGTCGTTCTCCGACTTCTGTCGTCATATTGGTGGAGAAAACATTGACAGGGAAACACTAGAAGCACTGATCAAAGCGGGAACTTTTGACAGCTTCGGAACAACCCGCAAGGGATTGTTACTCTTCCTTCCAGAGGGACTAGAGCTAATGCAGATTGCCCGGCGTGAACGACAAAGTGGGCAGCAATCGTTCTTTGACAACAGCACAGAACCCGAGACCGAGACCTCCCAAGAGGAGTTCTCACAACAAGAACGCTTGGGCTTCGAGCGAGAGCTACTTGGCCTCTACGTTAGTGCTCATCCACTCGATGACCACCGAGAAGTTCTATCTAATTACTATACACCCCTGGCCCAACTCTCATCAATCAAGCAAGGAGAACAGGTTACTGTGGGTGGAAGGGTAAAGAGACTGCGAAAAATCCCAACAAAAAATGGCGGGCAAATGGCCTTCCTCTCGCTGGAAGATGGGATCACAGAGGCAGAGATTACGGTCTTTCCTAAGTTGCTAGAATCCGATCCGGCATTGCTTAACGAGGATCAGCTCATAGGCCTTTGTCTTAGCACAGGTAAGAGAAATGGACAGATAAACCTGATAGCGGAAAGAGTCTTCCCGCTTGATGAAATCACAGAAAAAAGACAGGTCTCTCTGGTGATCACCCTAACAGACGACAAGATCACCCAGAAAAGGCTAGACAAGATCTCCGACATTCTAAAGCTGCATGTCGGACAAAGCCCCCTCATATTCGACATTCAGGATGAGAGCGGAAACATTGAAGTGATTACAGGAAAAGAATACCGGGTCAATCCGTGTGAAGAGCTGAAGGCTTCTCTGGAGCAGATTGTTGATAAAGGAAATGTTCTGCTGTTAACAGAGGACAGAAATTGAAGATATACGTGCGCGGAAGTTTACGCTGGCTTTATCCCGGGATGCGAGTAAAGCGTTGGGTACTACTGTCCCTCCTTGGGATGGCGCTATTCGTCATCGGGTTGCTGGTAGTCATAGGCAAAGAGCAAATTGGCCAAATCTACTACCTGTTCCCGCGACAAGCACCGGCTAACTACGTCTTGGTTAGTCTTTTTCTCTTACTTGGCAGCGCAGCGTTCGCCGTTGGTGTGAGTCGCCTTGTAAAGTCTATCATCTCTGCAGTGGCTCCAAAACGTGACGGAAAGGCATCAGACCTAATCTACCGCACGCGGATACTAGAGCGCGGGCCTCGGGTTGTCGCTATGGGAGGAGGGACAGGATTATCCACGTTATTGCGGGGGCTCAAAGAGACAACCTCAAACATCACCGCAATCGTGACAGTAATGGACGATGGGGGGAGCTCTGGTCGTTTGCGCGCTGAACTGGACGTGCTCCCACCTGGAGACGTGCGCAACTGTGTCATTGCCCTTGCTGAAAACGAACAGCGTATGGCGCGGTTGTTCCAGCACCGATTCCGCGCCGAAACGAGCGATCTTGGCGGACATTCCTTGGGCAATCTCTTATTGGTGGGAATGGAGCAAGCAACCGGTGGATTCGACCGGGCAATCGAAGAAATGAGCAACATCTTGAATATTCGTGGAAAGGTTCTCCCTGCTACCCTTACTAAAACGCATCTCCAAGCTCAAATGGAAGACGACAAATGGGTAGAAGGTGAAACTCGCATCACTGCCGATCCACGCCGAATCAAGCGAATGACCCTCTCTGCCGCAGAGGTCCACCCATACCAACGAGCGATAGAAGCGATAAACCAGGCCGATCTGATCCTTCTTGGTCCAGGAAGCCTGTTTACCAGCATCATACCTAACCTGCTAGTCGATGGAATAGCAGAAGCAATTGAGAAGGCAGCGGCGGAAAAGCTATATGTAGCCAATTTGATGACCCAACCCGGAGAAACGGAAGGATTTACCCTAATGGATCACCTGGATACCCTTGCTGAGTATGTGGATTTGAGCAAGTTTGACGGCATAATTGTCAATACGTCGATGCCAGAAAGAGATCTTCTCACAAACTATCGCAAGCAATCAGCTGGGCCGATAGAAGATGTAATTGACGAGAAAAACAAGTATGGAATGAGCGTGATCCGTGCCAAGCTTCTGGAAACAATAGAATTAGAGGGCAAACTGACCATAAAGCACGATCCTCGTGCCCTGGCTCAAGTGATTGCTCACTCACGTGCCTTCTCACACACCATCACCAGCTAATCTTAACCCTTGATCACGATAAGCGGTCGCAGGCGTACCACCGGACGATTTATCCCTGCCTCAGTCGCTGCCTTGACCACCTGCTCTATGTCTTTATAGGCGCCAGGTGCCTCTTCGGCAATACCACGAACGCTATGAGCACGCAGGATAATTCCCTTATCCTTGAGTGATGACCTAACATCCTCACCCCAGTATCGCTTGGCTGCTTTTCTCCGCGACAGAGCACGTCCAGCTCCATGGATCCCGCTTCCAAATGCCTTTTTCATTCCAACCTCTGTTCCTCTCATGATGTACGAAGCCGTACCCATTGTCCCGCCAACAAGTATGGGGTGGCCAACGCTACGATAAGACACAGGCGACTCCTCTCGTCCAGGACCAAATGCCCTTGTAGCTCCTTTGCGATGGATTAGAACCGCGCGTTCTTTTCCATCAACACAATGATGTTCAAGCTTGACATTATTGTGCCCGATATCGTATACGGTGCGTACACTGGCCGGAGGAATGCCACAGACACGAGCAAACGAAGAGCGGACAAGATGCGTAATCACTTGTCTATTGGCAAACGCGCAGTTTCCCCCACAGGCAACAGCAGCCAGGTAACGCTCCCCTTCATCGCTCTTTATTGGAGCACAGGCGAGCTCCCGCGCCTGAACCGATAGGTTATACTTCTTGGTTGCCTTAGCCATTTCTTTTAGGTAGTCCTGCCCAATCTGATGACCAAGAGCGCGTGAGCCGGTATGAATAGAGATGACAACTTCTCCCTTGCGTAAACCATAGATGCCAGCTGCCTTCTGGTCAAACACTTCTTCTACAACCTGTACCTCTAGATAGTGATTTCCCGAACCAAGCGTACCTACCTGGCGAAACTGGCGCTGTTTGGCCACAGCACTGACCGTACCCGGATCGGCCCCAGGAAGCTGTCCTCCTTCCTCTATGTACTCCAGATCCTCCTCTAGCCCGTAGCCTCGTTCTACTACAAATCTTGCTCCCTTGACCAAAACCTGGTCGATCTCCTCGACCGACAAGCGTAGCTTTCCTTCTGAGCCCAATCCGGCAGGGATATCACAGAAGAGCTGCTCAGCTAGCTCCTCCTTGCAATCTACGACACTTTCTTCAGTAAGCGGTGTTCTAAGCGTGCGGACACCACAGTTGATGTCAAAGCCCACTCCGCCAACCACAACTACACCGCTATCAAGGTCAAACGCCGCTACCCCACCGATAGGAAATCCATAGCCTGGGTGAACATCAGGAAGGGCAAGTGATGCTGTGACAATACCAGGAAGACACGCAACCTGACACACCTGGCGCAGGGCATTCCATTCCTTCCCCTCTTCTATATCGGCCTTCAACTGCTCAATTGTCCCACAATCAGCAAATATCCGGCCAGGAACCCGCATCTCACCAGTTGCTGGGACAAACCATTCCGCTTGCCCCACCCTTTCTAGCATGTATTGTTCAGTCATCTTTACCTACACATCGACCACACACTGCGCGATCCAGCCTTCTTTCCCCTTAGAGACGTGCAGGCCTGCGTAGCTCACCCCCTTCACTTCCAACTTGGCTCTGTGCCAAACGGGATTAAGTTCTTCCCCCCATCCTTCACCTTCAAGACGGAACCCGTTGTTACTCGTCACAATATCTACACCAAAACGACAGAAGACCATTCGCGAAAGATCCTTCTGACCGATAAGCGCGTCCAACCACTCCACAAGAAGAAGCTCCAGACTAGAGGCACCTACCGAAACCTGGATTCTTGTCTCAGGGACAACCCGATCCAGATCGACCATAAGGTTAAATACAGCCCGTGCTGCTTCACAAAACGCTTCCTCAACCGAAGTTCCTATTCCTTGAACACACATGTCTGCCGTGTGATCCAGGTACTTGAAGGGCGACATTTCACCCCCGCATGGGAACGGAAAACAATGGAGAGTAGACCGCTCCACGAGAGGTGAGTCTGCTTTCCATCAGAACAAGTTGCTTGGCCTGCAGGTTCCAAGATGGAATCCCTTCAAGCGAGCAAATCGCTTCCTCAACCGACCCATCAACCCTTCCCTTGATTCGGGCAAGGGTAACATGAGATATGCTCGGCTTGCGCTCCCTTGGAAAGCCAAGCCCTGCCAGCTCTTGTTCGACCAATGAAACAAGCTTGACAAACGGAGCAACGGCTCTCCCTCCTGCCCAAACAACACGTGGTCGCCGGGCTGAAGGAAAGGCCCCCAGTTTATTGATCGGAGCAACAAAAGGAGGAATACGCTCGAGCACAGCACGAAAACACCGTTGCAAATCAAGTGTCAACATTGGGTCAATTTCCCCCAGGAAGCGAACGGTCAAGTGAAAATTCTCCGGCCGCACCCAACTAGCTCGTACATAAACCAATCGCTGCAACCGAGAAGAAAGATCAGCAAGCTTCACCCGTAAGGCTTCATCGATTGGAATACACAAGAATGTCCGCATATCTTTCCCCTGATAACAGCCTGTGCGTGGCTTCCCCGTGAGAAAGCAACAGGCGCCACCAAGGTAGCCAGCTCAGGTCAAGTAATCCTCTAACACCCGCAGAGACTTGCTTACCGCTGCTCCTTTCCAGGCCTGACGGAGTTCACCAGCATGCGCCGTAGAGGGCTCAACCATCAACACCACTTTCCTGGTTACAGACCCTACTACTTTCTCTCTCAGAACGCCCTTCAGCTCCACTATAGCGGGTTGTGGATTAAGGGGACCGCTAGCCCCCCACCTAGCACAGGCATTGGCGGAGGGGGCGGGATTTGAACCCGCGGTACCCGAAGGTACACCAGTTCTCCAAACTAGCGGCTTAGGCCGCTCACCCACCCCTCCGGATCATATAATAATTCTAGAGACAGTAGGGACGGATTTCAACCGCGCTTGTCCACAAGCTGGGCAAGCGGTGGACGAGAATCAGCTGTTGCCCGCCCTGCGGAGCAGCGCCCTTCGCATGCGCTGAAGGCCGTCGACGAGGTTCGATCGCGGTGTCGCGAAATTGAGGCGCACGAACCCCTCCCCGCCGGGACCGAAGCGAGCCCCATCGTTTAGTCCAACTCGCGCCTCGCGGAGGAAGAACGCGCGCGGACTCTCCCCAAGGCCAACATCGCGACAATCAAGCCACGCAAGGTACGTTCCCTCGATCGGAGCCACTCTCACACCTGGGAGCCGGTCACGGACGAACTCCTCCACAAAGCTGCGATTCTTGGCAAGGTATACGATGAGTTGACTCAACCACTGTTCACCGTGCCGGTAGGCAGCATCGGTCATCACATAACTCATGATCCCAACATGCGGGACGATGCCGCGGCGCGCTTCCTCCAAGCGTTGTCGCAAGTCGGGGTTGGGGACCACCGCGATTGCGCAGCTGATCCCCGCTACGTTGAACGTCTTGTTCGGCGCGATCAGCGTGATCGTGCGCGCCGCGATCTGTGCATCGATGCTGGCGATAGGGATGTGGCGTCGCCCGTCGTAGACAAGGTCGGCGTGGATCTCATCGGAGCAGATGAACAGGTCGTGACGCAGGCAAGTCTCCCCTAGCTTCTCGAGTTCCTCGGGGCAGAAAACGCGTCCCACCGGGTTGTGTGGGTTACACAGAATGAACGCCGAACATCGCTCGCTTGCCGCCCGTTCTACATCATCAAAGTCGATCTCGTAGCGGCCATCTTCTCCTCGTACCAGCTCGCTTGGCCGTGCTTCGAGCCCGGCATGCTTCGGAACGTCAAG
>JAUWPW010000041.1 GCA_030611415.1 Candidatus Bipolaricaulota bacterium | reverse complement strand
ATTGAGAAGAATCTGCACTTGTCCCTGCGGCTGCTGGTCGCCTCCCATCACCCCAAACGAGAAAACAGGCTTTCCTTCTTGTGTAACGAAGCCTGGGATAATTGTGTGAAACGGGCGCTTATGTGGCTCCAGCCGATTCGGATGATCTCGATCAAGGTTAAACAGAGATCCTCTATTCTGTAACACAAAGCCTGAGTGGCCAGGAACAATTCCAGAGCCAAAGCCATGATACACGCTTTGAATAAGCGACACGGCATTTCGATCTCCATCAACCACAGTTAGGTAGACCGTATCCCCATTGTTCGGGCACGGATCACCTGCTGGGACTTCTACTGCTGCCTTTCCAAGATTGATCCGTGTTTGTTGCCCACAAGCATAACCTTCTGCAATTAGCTCCTCTACGGGCACATCATAATAATCGGGATCAGCATAAAACCGTGCTCGGTCAGCATAAGCGAGCTTTTTTGCCTCGATGAGAAGATGCAGATAGTCTGCGCTATTACGCCCCAACCTTGCGAGATCGAATCCCGCAATAATCTGCAATATCTCAAGAACGGCTAACCCCTGCGTATTCGGAGGAAGCTCCCACACTTCGTAACCATGGTAAGAAACAGAGATCGGCTTAACCCAACTAGAGAAATGATCGGCAAAATCAGCCAAGCTAAAACGGCCACCAACCTTATTAGAAAAAGAGACAATCTCTCTGGCGATTCTGCCGCGATAAAAGGCATCAGTTCCATCCTTGGCAATCAAAGAAAGGGTATCTGCTAAATCGGGGTTACGGAACACCTCTCCGCTTGCAGGTGCCTTGCCACAATGAAGAAAAGTCTCAGCCGCACACGGGTCTTTGCTCAACATCTCGGTAGCTTCCTGCCATGCCCTGGCAATTACCGGCGTTACCGGAAAGCCAGTCTTGGCATAGTGAATCGCTGGAGCAAGAAGGTCGGTTATCGGAAGCCTACCAAACCGCTCATGCAAAGTGAACCAGCCATCGACACAGCCAGGAACAGTCCAAGACAGCGGCCCACGCAGGGGAATCTGTCTTAATCCCTTGTTTGTAAGGGTCTCACAGCTAAGGGAATATGGCGAGCGCCCACTTCCATTAAGGCCAAAAAGGCTTCTTGATTTGTCCTCCCACACAATGGCAAATAGATCCCCACCGATACCACAACTCATTGGTTCCACTAAACCAAGCATCGCATTCACCGCTATCGCTGCATCAACTGCGGTTCCACCTGCTCTCAGAGTGGCTATCCCTGCCTGGACAGCAAGTGGTTGGCTTGTAGCCACCATACCTGTTGGCGTAATTACCACCGATCGTCGAGCTGCATCGATGCCCCTTTCATCCACTTCTATTGCCGCCCTTCTCTTTGTTCGCGTGGCAAGAAAATAACAGGCTGCTTTTTGTGATAAGTAGCCTGCGCTGTATTCGTCTTTGGAAAGCCAGATTTGGTGGGTGGTACAGGACTTGAACCTGTGGCCTCATGCACGTCAAGCATGCGCTCTCCCAACTGAGCTAACCACCCATACCCATGAAGAGGCGGCGAGCGGATTCGAACCGCTGAGTCGGGGATTTGCAGTCCCATGCCTTTCCACTTGGCTACGCCGCCAAACAAGAAAAGTATAGGATCTTTCTAATCCCCCGTCAACAAATTTTCTTCCGGGCTTGACATTCCTTGAACACACGCTCAGTGTCGTAAAGAGACAAGGTAGGTAAAATCAGTTCCGTCATCATCAAGCTCTGTCTTGGCGCCAAGCTCCCGCTCACAGCGTAAGGCAAGATCTTCAGGAACAGTGGTAAAACTAAGGCCCCCTTTTCGGTCGGAGGCAACATGAGAGAAGACAATCCCTACACGGCAACTAGAGAACATCTTCTCGATGATCTCCATCATCGTCCTGATTGGATTCTCACCAATCGGGTAACCCAGAACACTTAGGACATAGCCAGTATCGAAACTCTCCTTGGCAAAAGGATTGGTCAATATATCTCGTACCTCAAAGGAAACAGAGGTCCTCCCCTTAAAGCGGTTGCCCGCTTTTGTCACCATCTGTTTGCTTACATCAATTCCGTGATAGCTCTTGTAGGGAATACTCTTTTCGTCAAGATAAGACGCAAGGTGACCAAAGCCACAACCAAGGTCAATTATCTTCCCAATGGGTGCCAGAAGAGAGATTGCCCGTTCGAACAGCTGACACTGCGCCTCACTCCCCGAGTACTCGAGTATCATCATGTCGTCCCCGGAAAAGAGGGAATTACGCGCGTCGTAGAATGCTCCACAGGAGACAGTATCAGGAAACGCGGCCGGAGAATAGTTGGACATCCGTCGCTTGAGCTTCCTAGCTAGTAGACGAAACGGGTTCGTTACCCGACTCATCAGTTATCTCCGGCCTCTCAGCCTGTTCCAGGGCTTCGTCAATCGTTCCCACCATGTAGAACGCTTGTTCGGGAAGATCGTCCAATTCACCATCAACAATCATTCGAAAGCCTTTAATCGTATCCTCTAGCTTGACATATACCCCTGCTCTTCCGGTGAAGTTTTCAGCTACATAGAATGGCTGACTCATGAAGCGCTGCACCTTCCGCGCCCGCCTCACCGTGAGCCTGTCCTGCTCGGACAACTCATCCATACCCATAATAGCTATGATGTCTCGCAAGTCTTCATAGCGTTGCAACATCTCCAAGGTTCGCTGTGCTACACGATAGTGCTCATGTGAAATGACGTTAGGATCAAGCATGGTGGAATTAGACTGCAGTGGATCAACTGCTGGGTAAATCCCTTTCTCTACTATCTCGCGTGATAGAGTAATTGCTGCATCGAGATGGGAAAAGACCGCTGCAGGGGCGGGATCAGTCAAGTCATCAGCGGGAACGTAGATTGCTTGCACCGAGGTAATCGATCCCTTTCTTGTCGACGTGATCCGCTCTTGCAACTCTCCCATCTCGCTAGCCAGCGTCGGCTGATAACCAACCTCAGAAGGCATACGGCCAAGCAATGCAGATACCTCACTTCCGGCCTGAGCAAACCGGAAGATATTATCGATGAATAATAGAACATCTTTCCTTTCCTCGTCGCGAAAGTATTCACAGAGCGTAACACCAGTAAGTGCTACGCGGAAACGAGCTCCTGGCGGTTCATTCATCTGTCCATAAACAAGAGCTGTATTCTTCAAGACATCAGCTTCCTTCATCCCCAGATAAAGGTCATTCCCTTCACGCGTTCGTTCTCCTACGCCAGAAAAGACTGAATATCCCTCATGTTCGTAAGCAATGGAACGAATAAGTTCCATGATAAGAACGGTCTTCCCCACACCAGCTCCACCAAATAGGCCAATCTTTCCCCCTTTAGGAAATGGACCAATAAGGTCGACTACCTTAATTCCTGTCTCAAAGATCTCTACCTCAGTCTCTTGATCCATAAGGGAGGGGGCTTGACGGTGGATTGAGTAGCGCCTGGTTGTCTTCAACGGTGGAAGTTCATCGATCGGTTCCCCTGTTAGATTAACCATCCTGCCCAGTGTTTCCGGCCCCACAGGGACGGTAATCGGCCCACCGGTGTTTATTACTTCTGTGCCACGCGCAAGTCCATCGGTGGAATCCATGGCAATCGCTCGTACCACCTCATCTCCCAGGTGTTGCGCCACCTCAAGGATAAGATCGTTATCACCCTCACGCTTGATGCGTAGGGCATCATTCACTCGTGGTAGTTTTCCCTTCTCAAATCGCGCATCGATTACCGGGCCCCTCACCTCTGTTACTCTTCCTACTCCTTTGCTCTGTATCATGATGCTCCTAATTCTTCATATTCTTAAGTCCTGCGTAGTGCCTCTGCTCCACCGACAATGTCCGCAATTTCACGGGTTATCGACTGTTGCCTTGCTTTGTTGTAAAAACGCGTGAGAGTACTTAGCAGATCCTCTGCGTTGTCAGTGGCGCTCTTCATTGCTTGGCGGCGGATTGCATGCTCACTCGTCTTGCTTTCCACTAACGCAAGGAAAACCTTACTCTGCAGATATAGGGGAAGAACAAACTCTAGCATCTCTTTCAAGTCTGGTTCGATAAGTATGTTCCCGCCTGTTTCACTCACTTCGACAGGCAAGATCTTCTTCTCAACTACACGCTGGGCAAGATCGGAAACAAAGTGCGTATACACTACTATTACTGAACCAACCTTCTTCTCCAGGTAGAGAGAAGTAAGATCTTTGGATATTCGCTGCGCAATTTCCAGGTCTGGCCGTTCGTAAACATGTGTGTAGCTGTTGATCACTGTTACTCGCTGACGCACGAAGTAAGCAAGTGCCTTCTCTCCTCCGGCAATAATCTTTCCCCTCCCTCCCAATTCCTGCAATAGATCACTGCCTTTTCTATTGAGATCTCCTTTAAATCTGCCACAGAGCCCTCTATCAGAGCTAAGAACTAGGATCGCTACATCAGATGCACCGTTATCAATGGTCAAGGGATGTGGCTCAGAAGTATCGGTTTTCTGAGCAAGAGCGGCAGAAAGAAATGAGTCTAGCGCAGCCATGTATGGTTGGGCAGCAGCAAGCTGCCGTTTTGCCCGCGTTAACTTGGTCATGGCAATTGCATTCATTGCCCGAGTGATTTGGCGAATGTTCTGAATGTTACCAATACGTCTCTTGATCTCGCGAACAGCGATTGGCATCTAGCCTCCGAAGCGCTCCTTGAATTCAACCACTGCTTTCTCTAACAACGACCTAATCTCATCAGTAATCTCGCGCTTCTCAACTAAGGCCTTAATGATCTGTTCATGCTCGGAATGGAGGAAACGGAGCCATTCCTCAAGGAAAGAGCGTACCCTGGGCAAAGCTAGATCAGCCAAATGGTTTTCCACCGCTACATACAAAGAGACAATCTGTTCCTCAACCGCCATCGGCTTATATTGTCCTTGCTTTAACACCTCCATCAATCGGTCTCCACGAGCAAGTTGAGCTTTCGATTCCTCATCAAGATCGGCTGAAAACTCAGCAAATGCTTCCAATTCTCGGTACTGGGAAAGCTCTAGCCGAAGGTGGCCAGCAATCTGTTTCATTGCCTTGGTTTGCGCCGCTCCGCCTACACGAGAAACTGACTTACCCACATTAATTGCTGGGCGAAATCCCTGATTGAATAGGTCGCTCTCCAGATAAATCTGACCATCTGTAATAGAGATAACGTTCGTTGGAATATAGCCAGTGATATCGCCAGCCTTCGTTTCGATAATAGGGAAGGCGGTAAGAGACCCACCTCCGTGCTCATCAGATAGGCGCACCGCTCGTTCCAACAGTCGAGAGTGAGTATAGAAAATATCTCCGGGATACGCCTCTCTTCCTGGCGGTCGCCGAAGAAGCAATGACATTTCGCGGTACGCAACCGCATGTTTAGACAGGTCGTCATAGACAACAAACGCATCTTTGCCACTGTAGGTAAAGTACTCAGCCATGGCACAACCAGCGTAGGGAGCAAGATACTGCATTGGCGTAGGTTCGTCTGCCTCTGCGGCAACAACAATGGTATAGCCCATTGCACCATGGCGCTCTAGCACATCTACTACTCGAGCAATAGTTGAGGTCTTTTGTCCGATAGCAACGTAAACACAAGCCACATCCGCACCTTTCTGGTTGATAATCGCATCGACCGCGATTGCTGTCTTACCCGTCCGGCGATCACCAATTATCAGCTCTCGCTGCCCGCGGCCAATCGGAGTAAGAGCATCGATTGACTTGAGACCTGTTTGAAGTGGGGTATCGACCGGTTGGCGTTGTATTACTCCCGGCGCTTTGATCTCTGCTTTACGTCTCTCGGAGAAAGAAATCGGCCCTTTTCCATCTTTAGGACGGCCGAGCGCATCAACAACTCGTCCGAGAAGACCTTCGCCAACCACTGTCTCCAATACACGGCCCGTGCGTCGTACCTCGTCTCCTTCCTGTACGCACTCACTCTCTCCGAACAGAGCTACGCCAACGCTTTCTTCCTCTAGATTGAGGATTAGTCCATAGATATCGTTTGGAAACTCCACGATTTCTGCCGACATCGCCCTCTGTAATCCAAATACACGAGCGATCCCATCTCCAACCTCAACAACTACTCCGACCTCGTTCATTTCCAGATCGTAGTCAAATCTCCTAATCTGTTCCTTAAGTATGGCACTAATCTCATCCTTGCGCATTACTGGCACCCTTTTCCCCCTTATCCTTCGAGCAGGTTTTTCAACCCCCCAAGTTTGGCCCGTAATGTTCCATCAATTACTTTGCCGCTTATCTCTATTCTGACTCCACCGAGAAGACTCGGATCAACTCTCTCTTCCAGTTCTATTCGGCATCCCATAGCTCGCCCAAGACAGGATACCAGTCGGGCATGATCCGTTGTGGATAGCTTTCGTGCTACTGTTACCCCTGCCTGCGTTACCCCCTCTGCCTCAGCGCATAACCTGATGAATTCCTTGTATATCAAACTGAGATAATTCTCTCGTCTGTTACGAACAAGCAGAAAAAACAGATTGAAAAGGTATGGAGAAAGCTTTGGGAAAGCGGTTTTCAATAACTTCATCTTTGCCTCACGAGGAACAAGCAAGTGCGTAAGAAAACCATCAAATTCCGGAACCTCGGCAACAGCTGAAAGAACTTCCCGATATCCCTTCTCTACCTCCTCTATCCTGTCTTCCTCACAAGCAAGGGAGTAAAGCGCCTCAGCATAACGGCAGGCAATTTCCTGTGACTTCATAATTTCATCCTTAATGTGTCTTCCTCAAGCTCAGAAAGAAGATCATCGAGCAGTCGACGGTGATCTTCCAGGTTCACCTCACGGCCCAACACACGAGAGGCTCCCAACACAGCGATCTCAGCATAGGAACGCCGCAATTCTTGTCCTGCCTCAGTTCGTTCTTGATCGATTTGCGCTTGGGCATTTTCCAAGATGTGCTCTACTTCTTTCTTGGCGTCATCCTTTCCTTGCCCAATGATTTCCTCTGCCTGTACCCGGGCGGTCTCCACAATACGACGGCTCTGTTCGTAGGCCGTCTGCAGGGCCTCCATCCGCTCGGCAACCAGCTTTTTCGCCTGTTCCTCGTTTTTCCGCGTTGTTTCCATCCGTGTCGCGACTTGTTCACGCCGGCGATCCAAGTACTCTATTGCAGGCTTAAACAACAACCGCTTTAATAGGTACAAGAGGATGGCAAAATTAACGAGGTTAAATATGAAGGTCCAGTTCAGGGATTTAACAACCTTTCCCCATTCCAAATGCACGCTTACTCCTATACTACAAACAGAAGAACAATAGCCACTACCAAGGAATAAATCCCTGTCGACTCGGTGATTGCCTGGCCAAGGACCATCGTCCGCAGCAGCGCTCCTTCCATCTCCGGCTGTCGTGCCATCCCATCCAGGGCATGAGCCGCCACTATTCCCTCTCCAATTGCTGATCCAATCGACCCTATTGCCATTACAAACCCAGCGGCAAGGTACTTCGCAGCTGTTGCAATATCTGCACCAGAAATCTGTCCAACAATATTCTGTGCTTCTTCCATTGTTTTCCTCCTCTTTAGCTTTCTACCGCTACATTGATATAAGCAACGGTAAGTATGGCAAAAACAAACGCCTGAATCGCTCCTACAAACAGCCCATAAAAAGCATTTAGCACGGCAGGCACGAGTACCGGAGCAAACTTGGCTGAGACAACCGTGATTAGAATTGCTCCTCCAAACGTGTTACCAAATAGACGAAATGAGTGTGAAATCGGTTTGGCTATTTCGCTCACGATATTTAGCGGAAGCATAAAGGGATAAGGCTCAACAAATCCCTTCAAATACTTCATTCCGCCCTTCATGCGTACTGCAAGCAACTGAGACATAACAAAAACGAGCAAAGCTAAGCTAAGCGTCACGTTCAGATCTTTGGTTGGAGACTCACAATAAGGAATCACTGAAAGCCAGTTAGAAACAAGAACAAACATAAACATCGTCGACACAAAAGGAAATAACTCCTTGGCTAGTTTGTCTGAAGAAAAGCTAGATGTCAACTGTCCTTTCAGTAGATTAATCAAAGATTCGAGAATTGCTTGCGTTCGACTTGGCTTCTCCTCGATATCTTGTCCAAGTCCACGTCGCAAGATCAAGGCAACAACAACAAGCACAATAATAACTATCCAACTCATGATAACTGTTAGAATGTCAAAGCTAAACGAGAAACTACCAAGAGAAACATGTAAAATGAGTTTCTCGCCCAGATGTTCAAGCATCTGCTCGCCTCCTTTGATAGATGTAAACAAGGCGCAAACCTGTCTGCGAAAAGATAAGCCCTCCACAAGCAGCACAAAATGCCGGAACACTTACTTGCGCCAATGATGCCAAGGCGACTCCAAGGAACAAGATTCTTCCAAGGCTGGAACAACCCGCTACAATACCAGCTCGCTCTCTAGCCCCTAACTTAATCAATGCGCGTCCCGATTCATAGAGAAACAACAAATTAAGGACAAATAAAAGGCAGCCAACAACAAAACCAACAGCAAGCATCCACTGACCAAATATACTAAGGGCCGACGAGACTACCACAGACAAAAACAGAGCGCCGTGAATATGAAAAATACGGTTGAACTCACTGAAGGATAGATTGCTCATCGTAAGGAACCTGCTAAAGACGTTCACTAACTAAATGGTTCGAAGCTGCTTATTCCTTGCCTTAACCAACTTATCAATTTCCTCGGAACGTTCACGAATAGCCTTATCATTCTTCTCGTGATGACGATGGTAGTCATCTTCTGAAATGCTCCCTTGATCCTTCATCTGTTCCAATTTCCCGTTTGCATCCCGGCGGATATTGCGCAGGGCAACCTTTGCTTCCTCCCCCTTAGCCTTGATGACATGTGTAAGTTGCTCACGCCGTTCCTCTGAAAGCTTCGGAATCTTAATACGAACTACTTTCCCTTCATGGGTTGGGTTAAGACCCAGACCAGCAGACAGAATAGCTTTCTCTATACTAGCAATCTGTGTCCTATCGTAGGGTTGAACAACTAGCAAATTGTGATCAGGGGCGACGATTGTTGCCAGCTGCTTGAGCAGGGTAGAGGTCCCGTAGTAATCCACGACTACATCCTCTATCATCTTAGGGTTTGCTCGACCAGTCTGAATCTTGCCTAGGTTACTCTTTAGCACTTCGATACTCTTGTCCATGTGCTGCAACATGTCTCGCTCTATTTCCTCCGGCATGGAAAACACCTCACAAAAAATTGTAATTCTAAGATGCATCAAAGTCAACGCTATCTAACCCTTGACGTTGTGTACAGGATATCGTAAACTAAGAGGTGTCAGTGCAAAATGCACTGATTTTCTATTTATGCAATCATAAGCAAAAAGCCATACGGACCTTTCCGGTGTTAGATGTGTAGATCGCACCAGCAAAAGATCTACCAACGCATACTTCTCCAACAAAACCCCAGCTGACATCGACGCAAAGAGGAACGCGGAGATAGGGGAGTGGATATTGATTAAGCGAATCGATCAACCTAGTTACACAATAGACCGCAAGAAGTACAGCCGCTTCGATGAACGGCACACTGTGTTTATGCGATTGTTGTGGGACAACAAGGCAAGTTTTTTTGGGCATAACTACCGCGAGAACATACCGGAAATCATTGCCCGCAACCATCAGGGATACTCACGTATCGAGTTTGCCAGAATCCTAGCTGCATGGACCGTCTATGAGCAATTTAGCGGGGCATTCTCTTGGAAGAGGGTATCTCAGGCCGATCCAAATATGCTTACACTCGGAAAACATCCGGTAAAAAGCCCGAGTCTTATGAGTGAGCAAATCAAAGAGACCGCGCGCACATACGGCGCGAATCTTGTTGGCATATGCAAGGTCGATCACAAATGGATCTACTCTCATGACAGAAGCGGAGACCCGATCGAAATCCCTGCAGAATACAACTACGCGATCGTCATAGGAATCGCCATGGACAAGGAAGCGATTAGTGCCTCGCCTGCGTTTAGATCGGCTACCGCTAGTGGGGTTGGTTATTCACAGATGGCGTTTACAGCTGCTTGCTTAGCTGAATTCATCCGAAACCTACGTTACAAAGCAATATCCATGGGAAATGATACCGCTCTTAGCATTCCGCTTGCAATCGACGCTGGGCTTGGTCAACTGGGGCGAAATGGTTTGCTGGTCACGCCAGAATATGGTCCATGCGTACGGCTATGCAAGATCTTTACCAATCTTCCACTTGAACCGGATAAACCGATTGATTTTGGATTAACCAAATTCTGCAGAGAGTGTCATGAATGTGCGGATGTTTGCAAAGCGGAAGCAATAAGCTCTGAGACTGAACCATCTTTCAAGCTCGCTTGTTCATCCAACAATGCTGGAATCCTGCGCTGGGCGGTGAACGCCGATAAGTGTTATGAGTTCTGGGTGGAAAATGGAGCTGCT
>JAUWPW010000042.1 GCA_030611415.1 Candidatus Bipolaricaulota bacterium | reverse complement strand
CTACCAGCCTGGATTTGTCTGAGCGCACTGTTCGCCTGTTCCGCAAGCTCTTCAAGCAAGCCCCGATTCCGACCTGCACGAGCCCTAATTCTGGGCAAGATCTTGAGAGCGACCGCAATGGTGACACCAGTGGTTGCTAGTCCTACACCGATTGCGAGCAGAATTACCAACCAAGTTGGGGCGCTTGCCTGGAGTACGTTTGGTTTCAGTAATGGTTGTGAGTCCTGTGGCCCTCCCAGATACATGGTGCTGTCTTCTAGTTCTATCTGCGGCGTCTCACGCTCGACCCCGGGTTGAGGAATGATAATAAACCCAAGAATAGGGCAAAGATAACTGCCATGGCAATCAGTTGCCATCGGAACTGACGCGAGATAATAGCGAGTACCGCCATCGCAGCGAGGGCAATGATGATCAGGAGACGCACTGTAGTCTGAACCGCCTCTTTCCCTATTCCACGTTCTGCGGTGAAGCTTCCTTAGTTTCCCGTTCTAGAAAGATCGGCAAATGGGTTTGGCAGAGCTTTTCCCGGAAGGAGTTTCGTCTGATCTAATCCCCCAATCAATACAAACAAGATCGTAAACAGGGCAACAACACAGACAATGAACGGGATATACCTGCGTGGTCTCGCTTGCACTACGGTACCTTCACGTCCAGTTTCAGTTCTTCTAGCTGAGTAGGCGTGACCGGCACTGGCGATTCTGTGAGAGGGCATGAACCCGTAGTGGTCTTTGGAAATGCTATAACATCTCGCAGTGAGTGCTCTTGAGCCATAATCATCACCAATCGATCAAGCCCGAGTGCAAATCCACCATGCGGTGGCGCGCCATACTCAAGTGCGTGTAGGAAAAAACCAAATCGCCTTTGCGCTTCGTCCGGCAAGATGTTTAGTAACTGGAAGATTCTTTCTTGAATAGGACGAGAGTGGATCCTGATACTTCCACTTCCCAGCTCGGTTCCGTTAAGCACCAAATCATAGGCATTTGACAAGACTGAAAGCGGGTCTTGTTCAAGCTTCTCCTCGTCTTCCTTTCGAGGAGAAGTAAATGGGTGATGCTCACTCGTCAGGTTTCCTGTTTCGTCAACACGAAACAAGGGGTAATCAGTGATCCAGAGAAATTGCCATTCCGTATTTTCCGCTAACTTCTCGCGCTGCGCTATCTCCAAACGCAATGTGCTTAGCGCTGGCTCTATGTTGTTTCCTGCAAGGATGAGAATCAGGTCTCCCTGCCTAGCCGAGAACTTGCCAGTGATTGATGCAATCTCTGTGGAAGATAGGAACTTAGAGAGAGGAGAAGTCACTTGTTCTCCTAGTTTTATCCATAGCAATCCCTTCGCGCCTGCCTTTAGGGCAACTTCCTTTAGGGAATCAATTGCCGACCGAGAGTAGCTCGCGCATCCAACAGCGTTTATCCCAGCGATCTTTCCACCAGAAGCAATAGCTGTGCTAAAGATACGAAAAGTACTTCCCCGTACAGTATTGGAAATATCGTGGATCTCAATACCGAAGCGCAGATCAGGCTTATCCGATCCGTAACGTGCTAGTGCCTCTCGATGAGTAAGGCGAGGGAATGGAGTTTGAAGTTCAATAGCTAACTCTTTTCTGAATAGCTCAAACAGCATTCCTTCCAATAGGTCAAGGATCTCTTCCTTGCCACGTGGAAAGGATATTTCGAGGTCAAGTTGGGTAAATTCAGGTTGTCTGTCAGCGCGCAGGTCTTCATCACGGAAGCACTTAACGATCTGGAAGTAGCGATCGATTCCACCAATCATGAGCAGTTGCTTAAATAGCTGCGGTGATTGGGGAAGGGCATAAAAGCTTCCTGGTATAATCCGGCTAGGAACAAGGAAATCGCGTGCTCCTTCTGGTGTTGATTTCGTAAGTACTGGGGTTTCGATTTCCAAGAAATGTTGATTGCAAAAATGATCACGGATTGCCTTGAAGATTCTATGTCGTAAGGCAAGGTTATGTTGCATACGTCCCCGGCGCAAGTCAATGTAGCGAAAGCGCAGGCGTGTCTCTTCAGTTGTATCTGAGCCATCGCCTTCAATGAGAAACGGAGGAGTAAGTGAAGTGTTGAGGATCTCCATTTTCTCTACTCTCACTTCGATCTTACCAGTAATCATATCCGGGTTGATATTCTTCGCAGTACGAGGAGAAACTACTCCGGTCACCGAAATAACGTCTTCCCGGTTGACGGTATATCCACTCGCAAGTGTGTTCTCACCACGTGGAAAAAGCAGTTGAATTACCCCCGAACTGTCACGCAGATCAACAAAACTAACCCCTCCCAGGTTACGACGGCGTTTCACCCAACCGCACAGGGTGACGCGGCGTGCCACATCCTTCAGGGAAAGGTCGGTACAATAACTGGTTCGATTCATGCCAAACTCCTTCAACTTGTTTACTTGGTTGCCGTTTAAGTTATTATAGAGCAATACATTGGGCACGCAACGAAAAGGGCAGCAGATTATTGTCAACCATTGGTATTCTATGGAAAGAAGCTTGGCAAGAACCTCAGCTCACGCCGTTCTTGAGTATGCCCTTGAAGAGCTTCCGATCGAGCGGTGTTTGCCAGCCAGTGAAATCCCCTACCTCTGTATCATTGGCAGCGTGCACCCGTACCATGTTCAGCTTTGCTGAAAGGTTATCAAAAAGATACACAGCAATGGCTTCAGCTGTTTTGGGAACAACCGCCGACCCAAATTCAAGCTCTCCGTGGTGAGAAATTACAATGTGTTCCAGGAGCTGTGGAAGACGTGGATCCGGCCAATCGATTTTCTTAGCTTCTTCGCGAATCATGTCACGTCCAACAAGCAGGTGTCCAATCAATTGACCGCTAAAGCTATGTCGGGGAGCAATTGGGTTCTCCAGTTCTTTGATTTTCCCAATGTCATGCAAGATAGCACCGGCAATTGCTAGCCCTCGATTAAGAAATGGGTAGTTCTCAGTCGAATGCTCTACGCCCACCGCAACTTCCAGGCTATGCTCAAGGAGACCGCCGATGTAGGCGTGGTGATAACGAATTGCGGCAGGGAATTCCTTCAATTCCTGCTCATTTGCCGACAACAAGTTCGTTGTGAGTTTGCGCAGCGTGGGTGGCTCGATAGTTTCGACAAGTCCTTGAATCTCGTTCCACATCTTGTCGATGTCACGCTCACTTCTGGGAACAAGAAGCCCGGGATCAAAGCCAGAAAGCTTCCCAAACTTTGCTTCATATGTTTCTAGTTGTCGGATCGACTCAACTATCACCTGCAACGCGTTACGGTAGGTTTCGGTCCGGCCTTCAACATAAACGAAATCTCCTTCAGCAAAGCCTGAGGCAAACCGCTGTGTTGCACCGGCCCACGCACGAGCAGCAACCGATCCTGTATAATCGGCTAGTACAATCTCTAGATAAGCGTCACCACTGCGTGTTGCACGCTGTGTCTTCTGTCTTACTAGAAAACATTGCGAAACATTTTGCCCTTCTTTCATTTCCTTAATTGGTATATGTGACAATGAATAAGGAACCCCTGTGCGTATGTGATTAGCGAATTCTCTGTTAGGCACCAATGCCTCCTTCAATTTCAGCATTTATTACTAGTGTAAAGTAGAAGAATTGAAAATCAACTAGTTTCTTACAGAATCACGAATTCTCTTGTATGCACTGTTGCAAGCGCGTTAGAGTCTTACTGGTATCTTTTTCGAAAGATTTGCAGTAGGACAAGGGTTGTATCCCGTTTTTTAAGCGGAAAGACAAGAAGAACTCCGGCAAGGAAACCTCCAATGTGTGCAAACCATGCTATGCCACTGTTACTCCCCAATGAACTGGCTGCACTTAGAACTTGTACAATAAACCAAAATCCGAGCAGGAAAACAGCAGGTACGGCAACCAGACGAACAAAGAAGAAAACCACCACTAAGGTAAGGATGCGCGAATAAGGGAAAAGCATGAAATATGCAGCAAGCACTCCAGCAATTGCGCCAGAAGCGCCAAGCTGAGGGATAGAGCTTGCAGAATTCAGTAACAATTGGGAAAAACTAGCGATAATCCCACACAAGAGATAGAAGATAAGAAACTTCACGTGTCCCATTGCTTCCTCGACATTGTCGCCAAAGATCCATAAGTAGAGCATGTTTCCAACAAGATGTATGATCCCACCGTGAAGAAACATCGAACTAAAGAGTGTTAACCAAATAGGGAATGGAATTGTCGGCGGAAGGTCGACACCATTCTTAAGCTCAATAGGGATGAGTGCGTATTGGGAAATGAAGTAGTTGGCACGTGAGATCGGGTAAAGCCGAGAAGCACCATCACCCAAGAGGTGGGTGCGATAGCTGCGCAGGTCAAAGGCTGGGGGGCTAACCTCATGTTGAATCCACGGGATACCATCATTTAACACAGTACCTCTTGTACCCAGATAGCCTTGATAGAGGAAAATGAGCAGATTCATAATGATCAGGGCAACAGTTACCGCCGGAAACCTGTTACTAGAGCGACAATCACGTAGAGGAATCATGTAATGATTGTATCGCATTCCGTTAATCACGAACAATCATTGATTGTCCATTTGCCGCCCGTATAATTGTCCTAGAGGACAACAAGGAGGGAGTTATGCAGCTATTGAAACAACTGACCGAAGCCTCAGGTATCCCTGGGCACGAAGAAGAAGTTCGCTCTATTCTCACCAACGCATTACGCGAACACGTAGACAGCATCACTACTGATTCTCTGGGAAATCTGATAGCCCATATCAAAGGCAGCGGACCCACGGTAGCAATTGCTGCACATATGGACGAGATTGGCTTTATGGTTAGCTTCATCGAAGCAAAAAGAGGTTTTCTACGAATCCATCCCTTGGGAGGGTTCGATCTAAAAACACTTGTCGCTCAACGGGTCATTGTTCACACTGAAACAAAGGACTTGATTGGGTGCATCGGAAGTAAACCAATCCATGTTATGACCGAGGAAGAGCGCAAGAAGCCACTCGAACTAAAGGATATGTTTGTCGATCTCGGTCTACCTGCAGATGAAGTGAAACAACTTGTAGCAATCGGTGATCCAGTTACTTTGCGACAAGACTTCCTTGTCGGAGAAAGCACCATTTCAGGGAAGGCGCTAGATGACCGCACTGGGTTATACATTGCAGTTGAAGCGGTGAAACGAGCCAAGAAGATCGCTTGTAATCTATACGTTGTTGGTACAACACAGGAAGAGGTTGGACTGCGTGGAGCACGAGTGGCCGGATTTGCAGTGCATCCTCAAATTGCTATCGCGCTTGACTCAACAATTGCTATAGATACGCCAGGCATTCCCGATGGTCAGCACATTACCGAGCTAGGTAAAGGGGTTGCGATAAAGCTAAGTGATTCGAGCTCTATTTCACACCCTAAGTTGGTGCGGGCGATGCGGGGAATTGCAGAAAAGGAGGGAATTCCCTATCAGATGGAGATTCTCCCTCATGGAGGTACTGATGCCGGCACACTACAGCAAGCAAGAGAGGGAGTGGCTGTAGTTACATTGTCTCTTCCCACCAGATACGTTCACTCAGTAGTGGAGATGGCACATCGCAAGGACTTGGAAGCTGCCATTGACCTCCTAGCTGCTTTCCTCGAGACCGCAGATAGCATTGACTTGACACCGTGACAAGAGCAAGAAGGATCCTCTTCGCAAACTTCGACGTTGTTGTCACAATGGATGATGCCAGGCGGGAGATTCCTCAAGGATACATCCTTGTAGAAGGAAACAAGATCATAGCAGTAGGCGCAAATGCGGGTAGAATTGCGGCCGATGAGGTAATCGACGGAGTTGGCAAGGTTCTCTTGCCTGGCTTTGTCAACACGCACCATCACCTGTACCAAACATTATTCCGCAGCATATCTGGTGCGGCTTGCAGTGGGCTCTTTGATTGGCTCAGTTTCTTGTACAAGAGATGGGAAAGAATCGATGAGGAAGCTGTGTGTACCAGCGCAACTGTTGGCTGCTGTGAGCTCCTCCTCTCCGGCGCAACAACCACATCTGATCATTTCTACCTTTTTCCACACAGACACAAGAGAATCTTTGACGCGCTTGTTAGGGGAGGGCAAATGAGCGGGATTCGTTTCCATCCTTGCCGTGGGTCAATGTCACTATCGGAAAAGGATGGCGGTCTTCCTCCGGATAGCGTAGTTCAGAGGCAGGACGAGATACTGAGTGACAGTCAGCGGGTCATTGAATGTTATCATGATCCGAGTCCTTTCTCCATGCTTAGGATAGCACTCGCCCCCTGTTCACCGTTTTCCGTTACTCAAGAACTAATGTCTGAGACGGCAAGACTTGCAGATGAATACGATGTACTGCTACACACCCACCTTGCTGAGGCAGCAGATGAAGAACAATTTTGCGTAGAAAGATTTGGATCTCGTCCTATTGACTTAATGGAGGAGCTTGGATGGCTGCGGGAGAACGTCTGGTTTGCCCATCTTGTTCACCTGAGCCGATCGGATATAGACAAGCTTGGTAAGGCGCAAGTTGGAATGTCGTATTGTCCGAGTTCAAATATGGTTCTTGGTTCAGGGATTCCTCCAATAGGAGAGCTGGACAATGCCAACGTAGAAATCAGCATCGGTGTAGACGGCTCGGCGAGCAACGACACCTCAAACATGATCCGCGAGGTGCGACAGGCAATGCTGCTGCAGCGCGTTCGTTATGGAGCTGATGCTTGTAGCGCACGTAATGCACTAGATATGGCAACGATTGGGGGAGCAAGGGTTCTTCACCGAGAACAAGAGATCGGTTCCCTTGAAGTTGGAAAAGCTGCCGACCTGATTACTTTTGACCTTTCTGGGATTGAATTTGCTGGAGCACATTCCGATCCAGTGGCCGCGATTGTGCACTGTGGAGTCAATCATGTAGATCTATCAATGGTCAACGGGGAGATCAAAGTACAAGGCGGTCGTCTGGTTAATGAGGAACTATACGAGCTCATTCCGCGTCACAATGAGCTTTCCAAGAAACTCGTCGATGGTGGCTAGCTCGGAAGAAAAAGGGAAGGGAGAGACTTTATCGCAGGTCTCTCCCTTGCGGTGTAGCAGGTTAGCTGTAAGGAGGCAAAGCAAGAAACTGATCTTATTGCTGCCTTATTGAATAAGTCTACCGACAGAATTTGTGGGATTTGTGAGCAGCTTATGAGGATCTCGTGACGTTTTCACTGATTAGATTTGTTGGGGGGTGGGCAGCTAGAACTAGCCCGTGATAATGACGTTTTCTGAGCAAGTTGGAGATCGGTAATGTAGGATTCTGTTTGCGAATCCCGGGATGATTACCTACAATAATCTTCTGAGAATCGTAGATCTATAGCAATGAAGGTTTATCGAGGAGGAATGAATGCGAATAGCTACAGGGTTTTCTGTAATCACTGAGATGTCGTACGAAGTCAGGGAATTACGCCACGGCTACTCCAATCGAATACTATACATCAACATAGGCACGGGTAAGATTGAATCCCGACCTGTTACCCAGATGATGAGGGAGAAGTTCGTTGGTGGTCGAGGGTTTGGTTTGTGGCAATTATGGAACGCGGTAACAAAGGTGACAAAATGGGATGACCAGGAGAACGAGATCATAATTGGCGCCGGCCCAATCGGCGGAATTACAACATACCCCGGAGCAGGTAAGTCGCTGGTTGTCAGCTTGTCTCCCATAACTGGGAGTGTGGTTGACTCTAACGTCGGCGGCTACTTCGGGCCATACCTCAAGTTTTCTGGCTGGGACTTATTAGAGATTCAGGGAAAGGCCGATAAGGACGTAATTGTGTTTATCGATGGAGATACAGGGACGGTCCAGTTGCTGGAGAGTTCGGAACGAGACCTAAATACACACGTGCTGTCGGAGAGGTTAACGCACGCCTTTGCCACCTCAGATAAGCCACACGATCTGGCCGCTATTTCTACTGTCTCCGCTGGAGTTGGCGCCGAGCATACCCGTATTGGCTGCCTCAATTTCAGCTTTTTTGACCTAAAGCGAAAGACTCCTCGCGTTAAGCAAGCTGGTCGGGGCGGAATTGGAAGCGTTTTCCGCGATAAGAAGATTGCCGCGTTGGTAGTTAAGAAGTCAGTGATTGGTCCTGATGCCAATGGCGCAAACGATCTCAATCGAGTTAGAGCAGCCGGCAAACAGATCAACGAAGAAATCCGTGAACTTGACGCCACACAGAATGATATGCGTCATGTAGGGACCAGTCATCTGGTGGAAATCATGAATGAGTATGACTTACTCCCAACGCATAACTACAAGTTTGGCTCTCACCCTCAGGCGGATAATCTCTCCTCATCAGTATGGCAGCAGCGATTTTCTCAAGGGATGCCCGATGGTTGTTGGATTGGGTGTCAGATGGCCTGCTCCCATGCGGTAGATGGCTTTACTCTGAGAACTGGGCCATACAGGGGAGATACTGTCGTTGTGGATGGTCCAGAATATGAAACAGTTGGTGGAAGTTCCAATATGGGAATCTGGGATCCTGAGTTTGTGCTGGAGATGAATTTTTACTGTGATACCTATGGTTTAGATACGATTTCCTATACTACTGGAATGGCATTTGTTATGGAGTGCTACGAAGCCGGCATCTTGGATAAGGAACGAACAGGTGGACTTGATCTTCACTTTGGCAACAGTGACGCCGCGCTTGAAGTGCTCCATCAGATGGCACGCGGAGAGGGATTTGGTGTAACTGTCGGTCAAGGGATTCGACAGATGAAAGAGCATTTCGTGAAAGCTTACGGTGCTCCGGCCAAATTCTTGGACGATATCGGAATGGAGTGCAAAGGGATGGAGTACTCAGAGTATGTCACCAAGGAGTCGCTTGCAATGCAAGGAGGCTATGGCCTGGCGTTAAAAGGACCACAGCATGACGAAGCATGGTTAATCTTTATGGATATGGTCAATAATCAGATTCCCACCTTTGAGGACAAAGCCGAGGCGCTGCATTACTTCCCCATGTGGCGTACCTGGTTTGGTCTCGTGGGCTTATGTAAGCTGCCCTGGAACGACATCGAACCGGCGGACAACCAGACTCGTCATAGTGGTATTGAGTCAGCAAAAGTTCCAGAACATGTGCACAATTATTGCGAGCTTTTCTCTGGAATTACCGGAACAGAGGTGATGCCCAGTGATCTCATCCTACAATCAGAGCGAGTGTACAATTTTCAGCGGGTATTCAATCTGCGTATGGGTTATGGTCGCCGCGTTCAGGATATGATTCCTTATCGTTCCGCTGGTCCTGTTACAGAACAAGAATACGAATCCCGCAATGACCGCTACGATGCTCAGCTTAAAGATAAGGTTGGCATCGATCCTCGCGGAATGACAACAGGTGAAAAGGTGCAGGCCTTACGTGCTTTCCGCGAGAACCAGTATCAGAAGCTTTGTGATGCGGCATATAAGCGGCGGGGTTGGAGCAATGACGGTATACCTACAATTGACACTTTGAAGCGGCTGGGGATTGATTTCCCCGATTTAGTAAGGCTTGTCGAAGCAGAGCAGTAAAAGTAGCACATCTAAATGAGTCTGGCAAAGACGGTGAGGCAGTGAAGGGTAAAGAGTGATGTGTAAGATAGAACCAGTCTAAAGTCCAACGTCCATGGTCAACTTCTTAAGATACCTGATGAAGTCGGAGATTATACTTCTCACTTTGTCAGCCTGGTTGTACAAACTGTCAAAAGCATCTCTATTGATATATCCTTCATCCAAAGCTACATACAAATGGGATTGAACTTCTGTCCCTGACCTTAACGCATACCTCAAAAAGCGGACAAAGCGCTCCAAATGAGTAGCCTCATATATCCCGGGTCAGATCGCTCGCTTTCTTCCACGCCTCTATATTCTTGAACCTCTCGATCTGCATCGGGTCACCCTGCGCTGTCCTTCAACGTAGAACGTAGAACCTGGATATGCGGTGGTAATTTCGTACCACTTTAAGAGCTAACTAGTGCTAAGTCAACGACCGGTTCTGGCAAGGTCACCTCTTGATTGATATACGTCCATGGCGCCAGATATCCTAACGCCGAGTGTCTCCTGCGCATATTGTAGTAGTTAATCTGTGTATCGATTATTCTTCTTAACTCCCAGATGTTTCTCGCATCATAGAACAAAGAGTTGTTCTCTCCTTTGAAACGACCGTTAAATGATTCCATGTACGTGTTTCCCTTGGCCCCATTCTCCGAGAAGGAGATCCTTGCTTTCTCTCTTATGAGTACGGCCTGTAACCATCTGTATCCGGTGTATACCGAATCTTGATCGTGATGGAGGAATCGGTCCTCTAGGGTTAGCCCTATCTCTTCCAGGTTGTCATGGGTCATGTTGAGTGCCTCTAGGG